>NZ_JBAVCF010000163.1:0-2695 GCF_049586575.1 Bradyrhizobium sp. | reverse complement strand
GCTTGGCGGAGCGCGCGCGAGGGTTACGTGAGACTTCATCGCCCTCGGCCGTCACCGGGCGCTTGGTGAGGACGGCAAAACTCGGCGCGCGCTGCGCCGTTTCCGGCTGATGCCGCGAACCGCCGCCCGCTTTGGCGCGCTCGTTGAGGAAATTCTTCACGATGCGGTCTTCGAGCGAATGAAACGACACGACCACCAGCCGGCCGCCGGGCTTGAGCACGCGCTCAGCGGCGGAAAGGGCTATGTGCAGCTCGTCGAGTTCCTGATTGACGAAAATCCGCAGGCCCTGGAACGTTCGTGTCGCCGGGTGAATCTCGCCGGGCTTGGCGCGCACGACCTTGCCGACGAGATCGGCGAGCGCACGCGTCGTCGTAATCGGCGCTTCCTTGCGCGCAGTGACAATCGCGCGCGCCACGGCACGCGAGTGGCGCTCTTCGCCGAAGATATAGATGATGTTGGCGAGATCAGCTTCGGACGCCTTGGCGATTACGTCGGCGGCGGTCGGACCGTCCTGACCCATCCGCATGTCGAGCGGACCCTGGCTGCGAAACGAAAAGCCACGTCCGGCTTCGTCCAGTTGCATCGAGGACACGCCGATATCCATCACGACGCCGTCGACCTGTGGTGAGCCTTGCGCGGAACAAACATCCGCGAGGTTGGAAAAGCGATCCTCGACCAGGGTAAGGCGGCCATTTGAACGATCGACGAGATCGAAGCCGCCCGATATTGCCGTGCGGTCGCGGTCGATGCCGATGACGCGGGTGTCGCTGATGTCGAGGATGGCGCGGCTATAGCCGCCGGCGCCGAAAGTGGCGTCGACATAGATCCCGCCTTCGCGCGGCTTCAGCCAGGCGATCACTTCCTTACCCAGCACCGGAATATGACGTGGACGGGCTGCCGCCGGCTCTGTCATGCCGGCCCTCCGGGCGAACGCCGGAAGCCGATGCGGAACTTGGACGCGAACGGGTCCATGGCGCCTCAAAAATGAGCTTCTCGCCGGCCTTTTCGATGTTGACGGCCGGCCGACGGTCGGAATTCGAGCTGGGATTCGAAAGGACACGTCAAACCTATGCTTCCCGCGCACCTTCCGCCGGCGGAGGGTTCCAACCCGAGCCCCAAGCGCACCCCCTATGCACAAACCTCACGTCGGCGGCGCCAGCCAGCCCGAGAAATCGGGCGCAGTTTTTCATCACTCAGTAACGGCAGTTAGCGTTAAGAAAGCGTTGACGGTCGGCGGATCGCCACCAAATCCGGGAAGCCATAGCAAAGCCGCATACCCATCACTTGGCGCGGCCCGGGTGATGCTTTCCGCACACACTCGGCCAAAATGCTCAAGCCAAGCCCGCATTCGATTGCGAGCGCCACATCCCGGGAGAATAGTGGCGGTGTCCTATCTGAAAAAAATATTGCCGTTGTCTTGTCGGATTTGAGTATTCATATGGCTCTTGGTTCCTCCGCACCCGCTGGTATTGATTCGAAGCGACGCGTCACCCCGCTACCCCGGCCTATCGCGAATATGCAGAACTTCACGCCCGACACCTCGATCGCTTCCGACGTCATTCCTTCGGCGAATTTCGGTGAGCGAAACAAGGGCCGCTTGCCCGACATGATTCTCTTGCACTACACGGGAATGCCCGATGTGCAGGGAGCGATCGCACAACTATGCACGGTGGGCACCGACGTCTCCGCGCATTACATCGTTCTGGAAGACGGCCGCATCGTCCAATGCGTGCCGGAAGCCAAGCGTGCCTGGCATGCCGGCGTCGCCTCCTGGGCGGGCGAAGACGACATCAATTCCTGTTCGATCGGGATCGAGATCGTCAACCGCGGGCATGACTGGGGGTATCCCGAGTTCCCGCTGCGCCAGATTGCCGCCGTGATCGCGCTGTGCCGGGGCATCATGCTCCGCCGCAACGTGCCCTCGCATCGCGTGCTGGCGCATTCCGACGTGGCGCCTTCGCGCAAGAAAGATCCGGGTGAGAAATTTCCCTGGCATTCGATGGCGAATTCCGGCGTCGGCCACTGGGTTCAACCGGCGCCGATCGTGCGCAGCGAAGGGCTCAAGCTGGGCACAATCAGCGACGAGGTGCGCAATCTGCAACAGGCGCTCGCCCGCTACGGCTACGGCATATCGATCACCGGGAAATACGATGGCGCGACCATGGAAGTGGTCACCGCCTTTCAGCGGCACTTCCGCCCCGCCCGCGTCGATGGCCTGGCCGATCATTCAACGCTGGTGACGCTGCAATCGCTGCTCGCGAGCTTGCCGGCACAAACGGCCGCGGTCGCGGCGAGTTAATCAGCTCTAACGATCCATCTCCGCCAATCGCCGCGCGTAGAGCCGCCGCAGCGGTTCGAGCTGCGTAGCCGCCGTAGCTGCAAGATAAGCCTCGCGGGCGGCCTGGTGCCGGCCGAGCCGCCGCAGGAGATCGGCGCGAACGGCAGGCAGCAATTCATAGCCATCGAGGCCGCCGCGCGCCTCTATCGCATCGACAAGATCGAGCGCGCGCGCCGGTCCATCGACCATCGACACCGCCGCCGCATGGTTGAGTTCGATCACCGGCGACGGGGTGATCCGCAACAGCACTTCGTAAAGCCCCGCAATTTGCTTCCAGTCGGTGTCCTGAAAATTGGGCGCCTGGGCGTGAAGTGCCGCGATCGCCGCCTGCACCGTGTAGGCCTCAGCGCGGCTCGG
>NZ_JBAVCF010000162.1:0-5803 GCF_049586575.1 Bradyrhizobium sp. | reverse complement strand
GGCCGAGCCGACGAACGGCACCAGAAGCGCAAACGGCACCACCTGCGCGGCCGGATAGTCGCGCAGCAGCCGGCTCCACAGCCAGTAGGCGGTGCAGGTGGAAATGCCGCCGATGCCGATCATGCAGAGGAACACGACGCCCGACATGTGCGCGATCGCGTGCCAGGTCGGCTGCACGCCCTCGTCCGCCAACGTCAACATCAGCAACGGTATGGCGGCGACCAGGCAAAGCCAAGCGGACAGATCGAACATCGGCACGCCCTGCGCGCGCCGCAACAGAAGATTGCCCGCCGCAAAGCAGATCGGGGAAATCATCAGCACCGCAAAGGCCGAGACGCTGAAATCATATCCAACCGTGCCGCAGATCATCAGAAGACCGACCGCCGCAATCGCAATGCCGACCGTCTGCATGCGCGACGGCCTTTCCCCGAACAGGACCGCAGCCAGGCCGATCGTGAACAGCGCCTGGCTCTGCACGACCACGCTGGTGAGCCCGACTGGAACGCCGCGCGCGATACCGTAGGCTTGCGCGAGAAACTGGCCGAGAAACAGCGTGAAGCTGATCGCGATCAGGATCGGCCAGGAAACTTTTGGCCGCGGCACGAGCAGGCATGGCGTCGCCGCAATCGCAAAGCGCATCGTCGTCATCAGTTCGGGCGACAATTCTTCGAGCGCGATCCGGCTCGCGATGAAGGCAAGTCCCCAGATCATCGCGACCAGAACGGCGATGCAGATGTCGGCGGGCTTCATTTTTTCTTTTTCTAACCCTGCTCGCCGTGCTTCGGTTTGTGCAACAAATAGGTGCCGTGCAGCGGCGCGTGATAATCGACCGATGTCAGCACAAAGCCGGCATCACGCAGCATGCGCTCGATCACCCAGCCGAAGGTCGAATATTCGTCCCGCATATGGGTGACGACGTTGTCGCGGTTGAAGTCGTGGTTTGTGATGGAAAACTCGGCCCATTCCTCGACGTCGCGCTCGGCGCCGTCCGGCGTCCTGACAAACACGATGTCGCGCAGGTAGAAATTCGCGCCCGGCTTCAACGCCGCGAAAACCCGCGACATCGCCACCGCCTTCCAGAAATCAGGCAGATGATGCAGCGCGAATTCGCTGACGATCAGGTCATAGCTTTCGGGCTGGTAGGCGAAACTCAGGAGGCCCGCCGACTGGGTGCGGATCGCGACCTTGCGAACGCGGGCGCTGATCTCCGCCAGCGCCAGCATCGCCGGCGAAATATCGATCGCATCGACCTCGGCGCCCATCAGCGCGGCCTCGCAGGCGAGCACGCCGTTGCCGCAGCCGATGTCGGCGAGCCGCCAACCCCGCTTGACGCCCAGCATGGAGAGCACGGCACGCGCGCGCAGGTCGCTGTCGTCATGGCGGTCGTAGATCGAGGCGACCGCGGAATCGAGCCCGATCCGCCGGCGTTGGTTATAGTACCAGTCGCGCGCCAGCATGGCTCACATCCCCTCGGCTCCGCGGCCGATTGCGGCAACGCCGGTGCGCGAAACCTCGACAAGGCCGAGCGGGCGCATCAGGTCGACGAACTGGTTGATTTTGGCGGAATTGCCGGTGATCTCGAACACGAAGCTTTCGGTGGTGGCATCGATCACGCGGGCGCGAAAGGCTTCCGCCAGCCGCAGCGATTCGACGCGATGATCGCCAGTGCCGCGCACCTTCACCATCGCAAGCTCCCGCTCGATCGAGCGGCCGGTGAGCGTCATGTCGACGACGCGATAGACCGGCACCATGCGGTCGAGCTGATGCTTGATCTGCTCGATCACCATCGGCGTGCCGGTGGTGACGATGGTGATGCGGGAAAGATGCTTCTGGCTCTCGGTTTCCGAAACGGTGAGGCTTTCGATATTGTAGCCGCGCCCGGAGAACAGCCCGATCACGCGGGCGAGCACGCCGGGTTCGTTCTGCACCAGGACCGAAAGCGTATGCGTCTCGTTCGGATCGTGGCGCTCTTCCATGAAATAGGCGGATGCGGGCTGGTCCATTTCAGTTCCCCTTATCTCTCGTCATGCCCGCGAAAGCGGGCATCCAGTAATCACCGGCCAACAGAACGAGTGCGCCTGCCGCGGCGTGCTGGATCGCCCGGTCCGGTCCACGCCAAGGCTTCGCCGGGCCACGAACTCGCCCGGCCGCCGAAGCTTCAGCGAAGGCGGCAAGCCGGGCGATGACAGTGTGTCTTGTCGATCGACGATTGCAGGTCATGCCATCATCACTTTCTGGACGACGGCGTCCGTCATCACCCATGTCCTGAACAAATCGAAATCGATGTTGCCCCCGCTCAGGATGAGGCCGACCCGCTTGCCGCCCAGCCTCGCTTTTTCCTGAAGCGCAGCAGCGAGCGACGCCGCACCGGCGCCTTCGGTGAGGTTATGGGTGTCGGTCCAGTAGGCCCGCATCGCCAAGGCGATCTCGGCGTCGGTGACCTGCACGATGCGGGACGCGCCCTTGAGGATGATCGCAAGCGCATCCTCGTCGGGGACGCGGGTCGCGATGCCGTCGGCGCGGGTATTGCTGCTGTTGGTCTTGACGACGGTGCCGGCCGCGAACGACAGCGCATAAGACGGCGCTTCGGTCGACTGCACGCCGACGATCTCGGTTTTCAGGCCGAGCAGGTCGCGTGCCAGGATACAGCCCGAGATGCCGGAGCCCTGCCCGATCGGCACGTAGAGGATGTCGATATCCGAGACAGCGCGAAACAGTTCGAGCGCGTAGGTGGCGACGCCCAGCACGAGGTCGGGGTGAAACGACGGCACGAGTTCAAGTCCGTCCCGGATGGCGTGACGGCCCGCCTCTTCGCGAGCGATCTGGAAATCCGTGCCGTGCTCGACAAGGTTGGCGCCGAAGGCCCGCATCGCGCGATTCTTCTCGACCGAATTGCCAAGAGGCACGTAGATCGTAGCCGGCACGCCATAGCGGCCCGCCGCGAAAGCGAGGCTCTGGCCGTGATTGCCTGTTGTCGCCGAGATAATGCCGGCAGTGCCGGGGCGCTCGCGCTTGAGGCGATCGAGATAGATCAGCCCGCCGCGCACCTTGAAGGCGCCGGTCGGCGTGTGGTTCTCGTGCTTGACGACCACGCTCGTGCCGAGGCGTTCGGCCAGCAGCGGCCAGGCATGCGCCGCCGTCGGCGGCATCGCCGCGTGCACAATTCTCTGTGCGTGCTCGAGTTCGGCGAGGTCAACCATGTTGGTGCCCCCGGTCGATGACGGCGCACGCCCTCCCCCTGAAAGGGGAAGGGTGGGGGTCAATTGGCGTGCGGGGGTCAATTCGATAAACGGACCCCCTCCCGGCGAGCTTCGCACGCCGACCTCCCCCTTTCGGGGGGAGGTGAAGAAAGAAACCACATGCTGATGTTTCGATCATGCTCACTACCTGATCACACCAGCGCCTTGCCGCTCGCAAAAGCCGCCGCGGTGGCCTCGTCATTGGCTTCCGCCGGCAACAGCATCTCGTTATGCGCCTTGCCGGACGGAATCATCGGGAAGCAATTTTCCAGCGCCGCCACCCGGCAATCGAACAGCACCGGGCGCTTGACCTTGATCATCTCCCTGATCGCGCCATCGAGATCGCCGGGCTTGGTCGCCTGGAAGCCGACGCAGCCATAGGCGTCCGCGAGCTTGACGAAATCCGGCAACGCCTCCGAGTAGGAATGCGACAGGCGATTGCCATGCAGCAACTGCTGCCACTGCCGCACCATGCCCATATACTGGTTGTTCAGGATGAATATCTTGATCGGCAGTTCGTGCTGAACCGCCGTCGACATTTCCTGGATCGTCATCTGCACCGACGCGTCGCCCGCGATGTCGATGACGAGGCTGTCGGGATGAGCGACCTGCACGCCGAGCGCCGCCGGCAGGCCATAGCCCATGGTGCCGAGGCCGCCGGACGTCATCCAGCGATGCGGCTCCTCGAAACCGAAGAACTGCGCCGCCCACATCTGGTGCTGGCCGACTTCGGTGGTGATGTAGGTGTCCTTGCCACGCGTCGCCTCGAACAGGCTCTGGATTGCGAACTGCGGCAGGATGATATCGTTGTTCTTCTTGTAGGACAGCGAATTGCGCGCGCGCCATTTCGCGATTCCCGCCCACCAGGCCTTGATGTCCGGCTTCTTCGCTTCCGCCTTGAACACCTGCAAGAGATCGCCGAGCACGTTGGCGGCGTCGCCAATGATCGGCACGTCGACGCGGATGTTCTTGTTGATCGAGGACGGATCGATGTCGATGTGGATCTTCTTCGAGCCCGGCGAAAACGCGTCGGTGCGCCCGGTGATGCGGTCGTCGAAGCGCGCGCCGACGCACAACATGACGTCGCAATCATGCATCGCCATGTTGGCTTCGTAGGTGCCGTGCATGCCGAGCATGCCGAGCCAGTTCTTGCCCGACGCCGGGTAAGCGCCGAGCCCCATCAGGGTCGAGGTGATCGGAAAGCCGGTGACCTCGACCAGCTCGCGCAGCAGCTTCGAAGCCTCGCGGCCGGCATTGATGACGCCGCCGCCCGAATAGATCACCGGACGTTTCGCCGAGGCGAGCAGCGCTACCGCCTTGCGAATCTGCGTCGCATCGCCCTTGACGCGCGGCGCGTAGGAGATGTGCACGTCGGATTTGCGCGGCGGGTGATAGGTGCCGGTCGCAAATTGCACGTCCTTCGGCACGTCAACGACAACCGGCCCCGGACGCCCGGTGCTCGCGACGTAGAACGCCTCGTGCAGCACTTTCGCGAGATCATTGACGTTGCGCACCAGCCAGTTGTGCTTGGTGCAGGGCCGCGTGATGCCGACGGTGTCGCATTCCTGGAACGCGTCGTTGCCGATCAAATGAGTAGGAACTTGTCCGGTGATGCAGACCAGCGGAATCGAATCCATCAGCGCATCGGTGAGCGGCGTCACCATGTTGGTGGCGCCTGGGCCCGAAGTCACCAGCACCACGCCGGGCTTGCCGGTCGAGCGCGCATAGCCTTCGGCGGCATGGCCTGCGCCCTGCTCGTGCCGGACCAGGATGTGCTCGACCTCGCTCTGCTGGAAAATCTCGTCATAGATCGGGAGCACCGCGCCGCCGGGATACCCGAAAATGTGCTGGACGCCATGATCGATCAGCGCGCGCACGATCATCGCGGCGCCGGTCATCTGGTTAGGATCGTGGCTCTTGTCACTCATGACGTATTCCTTGGCTGGCTCCGGAAGCGCTTTCGCGCGGTGGTTCTGGTTCGAGAGAGGCTTGTGGCTTGGGAAATAAAAAAGGACCCGAAGAGGGCCCTGGCGCACCGTCCGACTTTGGATGGCAACTAGCCATCCCCGGCGGCGCGCCTGGGTACGACTACGATAAGGAGTTTGGTAATAATATTACGCATAGGTCCGCTCAGACTTCCCAAAGGTTGCGCGAACATACTGTCTGGCAGCCGAAAGTCAAGCTACCAACAGCGGTCGCGCTCAATTTGAGAGTGTAGCGGGCTTAAGCGCGTTGGGCGAGGGTGAATTTTGCGTTTGCTGGCATGCGTCTGGCCTGACACCCGTCATTCCGGGGCGCGCGCCAGCGCGAGCGCGGATTGACGAGTTACGTGGTGGTGACAGCGTCGACCCATTCCCCGGCCGCCTCCGGCTTCACCCATTCAAATTCCGGCAGTTGATGCCGAAACCAGGTGAACTGCCGCTTGGCGTAATGACGCGTATCGGCGCGGCCGATTTCGCTCGCCTCTTCACGCGTGATCTCCCCCCTGAGATGGCGGATCAGCGCCGGCACGCCATGCGCCTTCATCGCCGGCAACAGCGGATCGAGGTCGCGCGCGGCGAGCC
>NZ_JBAVCF010000161.1:0-5446 GCF_049586575.1 Bradyrhizobium sp. | reverse complement strand
CGCATCTGCTCGCGCACATGCTCCGGATGCAGACGGGCGCCCAATTCAACGACATCACATATCGGCAAGCGCCCCAACTCCTCGCCGATCTGATGGCAGGTCGTGTTCAGCTGTATTTCAGCGCCGGTGAACCGGTTGTCTCCATGGTGAAGCATGGCAAGCTGAAGGCCTTTGCGTCCACCGGGGCGACTCGGGAGGCTGCTTTACCCGACGTGCCGACGATGGCGGAAGCCGGCTTCGCAAACATAACCGTCGATCCGAGCGACTGGACCGGGCTTGTTGCTCCGGCCGGTATCCCCAATGATGTGGTTGCAAAGCTGCACAGCGCTATTGGCGCTGCTCTAACGACCCCGGGGGTCATGGCGATGCTGGAAAAGCTTGGCTGGACCGCAAGTTCAACCGATCCGAACGCCTTTGCGAAGTTCATTTCCGCGAACGTCGAGCGGTGGGGCAAGATCGTGCGCGAAGCTCACTTGAAAAAAGCGGACTAGGTGCGGCGACGGAATCGCTTTCCGAAAGGGCCACTCTCGCGGACTTCGGCGCCGCCGTCGGTGCTGCTGCCGTGCGTATGGTGGGGTGGCGGCGAAAGCTCAAGACGGGCGTCTTTGCGGCACCTGCTCGCGGCGGCTGTTGCGAAGGGGTTTCGGATGCCGGCCGCAACTGATGCCGAATGGTATGCATTGGCGGCCGGCGTCCGAAAGCCTCCAAGGGAGGAAACCGCGGGAGCAGGATTTGGGCGGTGCCGCGTGCGCTATGGGGATTTGAGCGCCGCCGGTGAGGCGTTGTGACGAGCACCCTATGTCAGCTGCAGAATTTGGCGGCCTTGAATCGATGACCCGGTGGCTCGGCCGCCGCCGTCCCGACCAGGCGATGCCGAGATCAGTAGCGTCGGTCACCACTCGGGCGCCATCGTCACCCGAAGCTGCCAACGATCATGGAGATCCCGAATTTCACAAAAAAGGAGATCCCGCCGGCGCAGCGCCGTACCGCCGGCGCCAGCAGGTCGAGCAGGTCGATCGCTGTTATTGCCGCCGCTCTCTCGCGCGCGCGTCTTTGCAGCCAATAAGATTAACGGAGAGCCCGCGCCCGTTCGCTCGCGGCCGACGCCGATGTGCAGCGACCCGGTAGCTGCCAACAGCTCGACCGCTCGAGCTCCATCGATCGGCGCGCAGCGGATATCACATCGGCGGCACGCACACCAGTTTGTTCGCCTAACAGATACCTCACGACGCGATTTTTGCCAGGCTGTTCGCACCCACGCGCCTCGTGCTGTCTCCGGCTTGATCCTCCTGGTGGAGCGTCCCATCAGGGTCGGCGACCTCGTAGTCCTAGGCGGCGAGGAAGGCTACGTGCGAAAAATCAGCGTGCGGTCGACCAATTCCGCCCGACATGGGATGGATAACCAACCCGCGTCGTCACGGCGATCAGTTTAGCTTAATTGGTCGCCGCTTCGTCGAAGGTGTTGGGCTGCGTCACCTCGCCAAAGCCACCCCATCATTCCCTTGGTCCGCGCCCTAACCCCAGCCTGTCCGCACGCTCAAGCGACGGTACCTTTAAGCTTTACCTTTGCTCAAGTGAGGCAGCTCCGGTCCCGGTCGTCGCCCTATGTATCGTGCGGTATGGTCGACCTATCCACTGCCACAAACGTGCCGTATCTTTTCCGTAAATGCGACTTGGGCGACGAGCACGGAGATTCGTGATGGATAAGAAGATGGCGGGCTTGCTGGGAGCAGCAGCCGCGCTAACGACCCTTGGCAGCGCGCAAGCTGCGCCAGCGCCGCAAGCTCCACTGGCGGCCGCAATAAGCTACAAGGATCTGCTTGAGCCAATTCCGAACGCCATGGCAGCGCTGAGGGACGACGCGACACGCTCACAGGCTGGTTCGGGCGCCAAGATGGAACGCGTCCAGTACTATCATCATCATCATCATCACGGCTATGGTCCCGGCATCGTCGGCGGAATCATCGGCGGGGTCATCGGTGGTGCGCTCGCGCCTGCTCCTCCGTGCTACTGGACCTATGGCCGACCTTATTGGGATGGCTATCGCTGGGTGCGCCCGCGTATCCAAGTCTGTCGATAAGTAAAACTGAGCGGCCGCCCGGCGCTACTACGGCGCCGCTGTTTGTGCGCGTTGCTGAAGAACCGTGACTCAACGCTGAATCGTTGAAGCGCCGCACTGTTTGGTGCGGCCGGCGGCGCGCCATGATCTTTGCACGCCGCCCACCAAAAGCCGACTGCATGCGGCACGCCGAGGCTCGGCGGTGACCCAGTTTGTCGATCGCTTTATGGCGGCTTCGCGTTGCGAAACCCCTTGTATCGCTGGAAGATGGAATCCCTCCGGCCGCTAATCGTGAATTTCAGTCGCTGCAACATCCCAGGCCTCTAGCTCTCCTGCTGACGGAGGATCGTGGTGGATGACGTGAATGCGTGCGACTAGTGGCGGCCCGATTGCATCCCTTACTTCAATGACCTCTCCTATTTCGGGATGACGTCCCCGCCGCTCCGTGTATCGGTACTCCGATCCATCGCGCTTGGTGACGCTCACCCGCCAAATCGCCTCAATTGACATGCGTAGCCAAGCCTCTCGAACTGGATCGATCTCGTATGAACTTTCCTCGTCGCAGCCTGCGCGCGTCCGCATCTCGCAACCACGCTCGCGCTGCCGGTACCTTGGACAGGATATCGTCGAGTTTCGATCAAGACAAACTGTCGAGCGAAACAAAAGAGCTGGTCAGGATATCTTCAGGAATATTTCGTGGCTCACATTGGGTGGCGTACAGCCTGATCGAATGCGAACGGCTGGCTCAGCCGTCAATTCTCCGCTGGTCCTACAACGCGTTTCAACGAACCAAATGACCGGTATCGACGTCACGTATTCCTTTGCGATGCCATCCCTTTGGTGAGGATCAGATGCCCCCAACCATAATGTTAAACCAGTACTTTGGGACATTCGTCAGACATCAATCTAGAAAGCGATAGTCTTCGGCCGATGCGCAATTTGCTAAAATGAATTTGATAAAAAGGACGTCACCACAGCGGCGGCCGGTGCGGCTCGGTCCGCCTGGCGGCGCGACCCTCGCACGCGTAGAAATCGCCACCGAATTGGTTAACCCGGCGATGATCCCACTGATCTTTCAGTGCCGAGCCAGAGCTCCTGTATTGCGAGTCGGCGCGCGGCGCGGCCGCGCCATTCCGCCGGCGGGGAATCTCAGAGCGAAAGCACGGCGTCGCCACCCCCCGGCCCGTTCGATCGCGGCCGGCGCCGATGTGCAGCGACCCGGTAGCTCGAACAGCACGAGCGCCATCGATCGGCCCGCAGCGGAATTTGCTAAATAGAAAAATCGGCGGCTCGCGCCGGTCGAGCAGCGCCGCGCCAGATTCGGCGGCGCGCCCACCCCCGCCAAGGGATAATGAGCAGCATCGGATCGAAGCTCAACTACGCCGTGCTCTCGCTCCGACATTTCGGGCCGGCGCTCCGGCGCCATTCTTATGAATGCAGTGCTGATCCGGTTGTAATGTTGATACTGTCACCTGTCGTGCTGCCAGAACATGAGCGCTAGCGTCTATGCTGTGATCGCTGCACTAATCCGAAAGCTGCCGCTTTGATCGCGGAGAGTCCCGTTACAGTCGGATACAAATCGGGACTTGGTCCGCGTCTGCAGGTCCGCCGCTATAGCGGGCCCGGCAATAGATACATTCATTACGACGGCGCGGCGCCATTCAGCACAAGCCGAAACGAGTTGGGTGAAATGCGTCCGTCCGATCGCGCGGAACAGCAGGTTGTTGAGCGGCAAGATCGCCGGATAGCTATGGTTAGCAGGTAGCTTACCAGCCGAAAGGGAAGTCGCGCCAGTGATTGGCCACGCCCGGCGATGTGCTGGTTTCAGAACGAAAAGCGAGCCGCTAACTGAGCGGCCTACAGTGTCGACTGCCCTCAGTCGC
The DNA here is from genome assembly GCF_049586575.1 of Bradyrhizobium sp. GTDB lineage: Bacteria > Pseudomonadota > Alphaproteobacteria > Rhizobiales > Xanthobacteraceae > Bradyrhizobium. The sequence continues at coordinate 1,504 of NZ_JBAVCF010000161.1, read as the reverse complement.
GGGGTCGCCAATGGCGGCGAGCTTGGCGCCGTTGAGCTGCGCAGCGCGTTGCTGGTACTCTCGCCGGCCATCCGCAGAAATTCACGTTAGCGCGAGTTCCACTAGGCAATGCCACGAGCCCGCTCCGCAGCCACCGTGCAGCTAACGAAAACTCTATATGGGTTGCTTGATTCAGATCAATGCGGGGCGGGACTGCACGCACAAATAGTCGAATATTTCGGAAAGTGGAGAAACATGCCACGCACGTCACGGCGGTTTGTAAGGCGGTTGTTCCGCACCGGTACGGGCTGGACTCTCGGCGAGATCATTCTCATCGCGGTCACCCTTGGAGCGATCCTGGCAGCATGCGCAATTATAGTCTACGAGGTGGAAGTAAATCTGCCAGAACGTCAGAGCGTCGTGAAGCCGGCGAGTACGACATGGTTAAACGGATAACCGCCAAAGCCGGCGAATAAGTTGCTCGGCAGCCGACGAAGCGCGGCGAACTCCAGTCGGGCGATGTATTGTGGGTCAATCATCGGGCCTGAGTGCAAATGCCCGTGGGGTAGCATGTCCAACCTCAGAGCCGTCCTCGTCCTCGCCATAACGACATGGGCTTTTATGGTCTGCTTTGCCGTGTGGCTGATGTTCGGCGTGATCGGCATTCCGATTCAGGACGAACTGGGTCTGAACGGGCTCCAATTTGGGATACTCACCTCAACGCCTATTCTTACGGGAGCGTTGTTCCGTCTGCCGCTCGGCATCTGGACAGACCGATTCGGCGGTCGGATTGTCATGTTTATCCTGCTGGTCGGTTGTGCAATACCTGTTTGGTTGTCGAGCTACGCTAGCCAGCTGTGGCAGTTCCTGTTGCTAGGCTTGGTCCTAGGCGTGGTCGGTGCCTCCTTTGCTGTCGGCACTCCCTATGTGGCGCGCTTCTTTCCCAAGGAACGTCGTGGTTTCGCCATGGGCGTGTTCGGCGCAGGCACGACCGGCGCAGCGATGAACATGTTTATCGCCCCAGCGCTGCTCTCTCGCTACAGTTGGCAGATTGTCCCGAAATTCTATGCCGTCGCATTGCTCCTCACGGCGGTGGTCTTTTGGTTGCTTTCGGCGCCGGACGCCTACGCGCCCGGCAAGAGCAGCGTTTCGTTGCAGCAGCAATTGAAGGTGTTGAAGGATCTGCGGGTCTGGAAATACTGCCAGTACTACTCGATCGTTTTCGGAGGTTTCACCGCGTTGTCAGTCTGGATGCCGCAATACTTCGTGCATGAATACAGCTTGAGCATCTCGGAAGCCGCGCTGCTCGCCGCATGTTTTTCGCTGCCCGCCGGTGTGTTACGAGCAGTCGGCGGCTGGCTGGCAGATCGCTATGGCGCGCATAACGTGACTTGGTGGGTGCTGTGGGCAGCTTGGCTCAGCCTTTTCCTCCTATCTTATCCGCAAACTGAGTTCATCGTGCATACGATCCGTGGCCCCGCTCAATTCCACATCGGATTGTCGATATTGCCGTTCACGTTACTGC
>NZ_JBAVCF010000160.1:0-5606 GCF_049586575.1 Bradyrhizobium sp. | reverse complement strand
CCGTCGATCGTCCCGACCTCGTGCGCGGCGTGGTGATGGTCGCCGCCGCAGCCAAGACCTATCCGACCGGGTTCGACGGCGCGAAGGAATTGTCGGAAGCGGTGCGAAAATCGGGCGATTTCGCGCTGCCGGCTAACGAGCGGCTGGGATATCTGCGGTTGGCCTTCTTTGCTCCGAATAGCGACGCAAATATTTGGCTTCAGGGTTGGCATCCAGCCGCAGACGAAGTGCAACTGGCCGCCGGCCGCGCCACCAAACAGTCCGAGTGGTGGTCGGGCGGTACAGTGCCGTTGCTCGACCTTCAGGGTGAACTTGATCCTTTCAAGCCTCGCGCCATGTCAAACGAGATGCGCGAGGAATTCGGCGAGCGTGTCTCGGTCGTGGTGATACCAAACGCCAGCCATGCCCTGCTGCCGGAGCAGCCGGATGCGGTCGCCGGCGCGATCCTCAGCTGGATCGCCAAACTGCCGCGGTAAAGCTTCACGCGCTCGCGGCGTCAGGCGGCGGCTGTCTTGAATTCGGCCGTAGCAGGCAAAGTGCTGCCAGTGCCGAGAGGCAGAGTGCGGCGGAGACGATCAGGACCTTGATTCCGATCAGGTCGATCAGGAGCCCGAATGCCAGCGGAGCCATGGCCTGAGCCATGCGCGCCGGTGCGCCGATCAGGCCGAGGCGATAGCCGTAGTCCTTGGGACCGAAGATCGCCAGCGGAAGCGTGCCGCGCGCAATCGTCAGGATCCCATTGCCGAGGCCGAAGAAGATCGCGAATGCGCCAGCCGCCGGGCCTCCAACGACGGCAAAGATCGCCGCGCCAATCGGGTGGGTGAGGCAGGCAAGGCGCGTTGAGACCAGCGGATGATAGCGGCTCAGAAGACTTGCTTCGAGGATGCGCGCAAACACCTGCGCGGGGCCAAACAGCGCGCCGGCCGCTACCGCCTGCACGACCGTGGCGCCGCCGGTCTCAAGGATGCGCGGCATGTGCGCGGCCATCGCGCCGGTCACGGACCACCCCGCAGCAAAAGCGAAGGCCAGAAGGATCATGGTGCGATCGATCGGGATGTGAGGCTTGACCGCGTTGACGGCGGCCGCCTTTGCCCCGGCAACCGAAGGCAACATGAAGAAGTTGATCGGCAGGCCGATCAGGATATGCGCCGCCGCCCACGCAAAACAGGTGTTGCGCCAGCCGATATGGTCGAGCCCGAGCGCCGTCAGCGGCCATCCGACGGTGGAGGCGAAACCGGCCATCAACGTGATGCCGGTGATCGGGCCGCGTGCGGCATTGCCATAGATGCGCCCGAGCGCGGCGAAGGCCGCGTCGTAAAGGCCATATCCCATGCCGATGCCGAGCAGGATCCATGCCGTGATCAGCAACGGAATCGAGCCGGTGATGCCAAGCAACACCAGACCCGCCGCGATCGTGAGGTTGGAGGTGCACAGCACAGGCCGGCCGCCAAACAGGTCGATCTGCCGGCCGATGCGGGGACCAAGCAGCGCCGAGATCACCAGCGCCGCCGAGAACGCCGCAAAAATCCAGTTGGCGGACATGCCGAGATCGCGCCCGATCGGATCGGCGAGGATCGCGGGCAGGTAGTAGCTCGAGGCCCACGCCAGCGTCTGCGTGGTGCCGAGCGCCAGAATGATCGGAAGTCGGCGACCGCTCATACCTCAGTCGCCATGTTGTGCCGGCCTCACTTGCATCCGCATCCCGTCTTGCCCTCCTGGCGGGCATTTGCATCGACCAGGCAACAGGCGTCAACGTCCGATGGCGCAGGGCCACCACAGCATTTATTCGCATCCAGTCCGGTCGATCGATTGCAGACGCCCGTCTCCGGCAGTTCAAGTTCTACCCGGTCCGCAGCCTCCCGATCGCCGGCGATATCGGCGGCAATCGAACGAACCTGTTCATATCCTGTGATCATGAGAAAAGTAGGCGCGCGTCCGTAGGATTTTATGCCAGCGAAATAGAATCCCGGCTCGGCTTGCGCCAGTTCGCGCGCCCCATGCGGCCGGACCGTGCCGCAACTGTGCTCATTCGGATCGATCAGCGGCGCCAGCGCCACCGGGCATTCGATGGTCGGATCAAGCTGAATGCGAAGCTCGCGTACAAAATCCAGATTTGGCCGAAAACCGGTTGCCACAACGAGTTCGTCCACGACCACCTGACGGCCGCAGCAGGCTCCGCCCGCGCCGACCGTCAGGCGCGAACCGGCGGCGGTGAGATGCGAAACGCGAAATTCAGTTTCGACGTTTACCTGACCGGACGCAACCAAGGCGGCGAAGGAAGCGCCAAGTTCACCTCGGGCGACAAGTTTGTCGTTCGCGCCGCCGCCGAAAGCCTTTGACGGGTCGCTGCCGCGCAACAACCATATTGGCGTGGTCTCCGGCATTTGAGCCGCAAGGCGCGCCAGATCGGTGAGGGTGCCGATCGCCGAATGTCCTGCGCCCAGCACAGCAACCGTCTTGCCGGCGTAGCGTGCGCGATCCTTTCCCAGCACATCAGGCATCCCGTACGCGATCTTATCGGCTGCTTGCGTCTCGCCGATGGCAAGCAGGCCGTTGGCCGCGGCCGGATTTGGAGACTGCCAGGTGCCGGAAGCGTCGATCACGGCATCCGCATGCATCACTCGGGGGCCTTGCCCGTTTTGATAGCGAATCTCGAATGGCGCTGCTTCCCGGCCTCGGGTTTTGAGTCTGTCGAATCCGACGCGGCTGATGTCGGTGACGCGGCTGGAAGTGCGGATGTGAGGCGCCAAAGCGGTCTTGGTGGCGAGCGGTTCAAGATAGCGTTCGACCAACTCGGCGCCAGTTGGATATCGATCGGGCTCGGGCGAGTTCCAGCCGGCCGGTTCCAACAAGCGGGCAGCTGCGCGATCGATATTGTATTCCCAGGGCGAAAATAGTTGGACGTGACCCCATTGGCGCACCGAGTGCGCCACGCCCGCGCCTGCTTCAAATACGATGGGGCGAAATCCCCGCTCCAGAACATGCGCGGCCGCGGCGAGGCCGACCGGGCCGGCTCCGATGATTGCTACCGTCTTGGTTTCGGCCATCGTATCCTCCTATGATTCCAGAAATATCGAATTTATAGCCATACAACGGCTACGCCGCCTTGTTATCGTTATCCTCGGCGGCATCGGCGCAGCATTCGGCGGCCAGAAAATCCACCAGCCCTCGCATCACCTCGTAGTTCGCGTGACACACCAGAGTGGTTGAATCCCGCACCTGGTTGACGAGGCCAACCACGACAAGCGTCTTGATGTGATGCGACAGCGTTGAAGGCGCGATTTTCAGCTTGTCCTGCAGGCGGCCGACGGCAAGTCCCGCATCTCCGGCTCGAACAAGCGTACGATAGATCTTGAGCCGGGTAGGGTTGCCCAAGGCTTCGAGATGTGCGGCGGCGTCATCCAGTTTCATGCGAACAATTTGTCGGGTCTCAGCCAAGCTGTCAATTGATAGTTCCAGAATTATCGAAATATGCACCTTCTCCGGCTTCACTCGAGCTCGTCCGGCTGGCGAGTCAGCGGGTGCCATAAGAGAGCTCGGACAATAAGTGGAATCCCAATGATCGCCGGCAATAGCCAATACGTCACCGGCGGGAGTTCTTTCCAGATCGGCAGATTCTTGCCGTTGTCGACGTAGAACGCAATCAGCAGCAAAACATAAGATGTTGGCATGCCAACGATGTGCAGTCTGATCCAATGGCGCCAACGATGCCGTCTCGCCTCGCGCCCGAAATAAGCCGCGGCAAATGACAATGCTCCCAGGATAAACAGGTGGTAGTCCTGAGCCCAACGCACGGCGGCCAAGCCGGTCATGGTCAGGAACACCCCGGCCAGACACCAAAAGTAGATTGTCCCATTGCGGGGATGGCGACCTGAGCGTTTCTCGCTCAGCATCGCAATTGCGCCGGTGATGACGCAGGTGAGCCCCAGCAGGACGTGAATCCCTACAACGGTCAGAAACACCGGACTGGTGGAGGGGATTTCGATCCCGGCTATGACGGTTGCGTCCACGTTATTTCTCGCCCCGCGCGGCAGCCTTCGATGTTAGAGGTTCTCGCCAGCGTTAGCCGAAAGATGTGGCGAGGGGTTGCTGACCGGGTTGACAAGAGAACATATATCGATAAATCTGGATATATGGAATCAGAAGATGTCGTTCTGGCGCTGGCTGCACTTGCGCAATCGACCCGCCTCGAAGTGTTTCGCCTGCTGGTCAAGCACGAGCCGGAGGGGCTTGCAGCCGGTGACATCGCGCGGGCGCTTGCGGTGCCGCAAAATACGATGTCGTCGCATCTCTCGGTGCTGTCGCGTGCGCGCCTTGTATCTGCCGAGCGCTCCGGCCGCTCGATCGTTTATCGGGCGGAGCTTTCGCAATTTCGAGCGGTCATGCTGTTCATGCTGAGGGATTGTTGCGAAGGCCGTCCAGAGGTCTGCGCGCCGTTAATCGAAGATCTCGCGCCATGTTGTTTGCCTAAGCCGAGGAAGAAAGCCCATGTCTGAGAAAGCACATGTCTGACCGGGTCTACAACGTTCTGTTCCTGTGCACGGGTAACAGCGCTCGTTCGATTCTCGCCGAGGCAATCCTGCGCAAAGACGGACGCGGAAATTTTCGTGTCTTCTCCGCCGGTAGCCAGCCGAAGGGAGCGGTAAATCCCTTCGCGATCCGCGTGTTGCAAACGCTCGATTATCCGTCAGAAGACCTGCGCTCGAAGAGTTGGCAAGAGTTTGCTGTACCGGGGGCGCCAGCGATGGATTTCGTTTTCACGGTTTGCGACAATGCCGCTGGCGAGTCTTGTCCGGTCTGGCCTGGGCAGCCGATGTCAGCGCACTGGGGCATTCAAGACCCGGCGGAAGTGAGTGGCACCGACATCGAAAAGGAAGCGGCCTTCGTTGCTGCCTTCCGTTATCTCAAGAATCGAATTGCACTCTTCACCAGCTTGCCGTTGCGAAGCATCGACCGCCTCGCGCTTGGCACGAAGCTGCGTGAGATCGGCCGTATTGCGGGAGCGACCTCAGGCGAAGAGAAGGCGAGCTGATGTCGGATTTTGATCTACGGCGCCGGCTGGCCGCGGAGGCGCTTGGCACCATGTTTCTGGTCGCCACCGTCGTCGGCTCCGGCATCATGGCCGAAAACCTCACCAAGGACGTCGCGCTCGCGCTTCTCGGCAACACACTCCCGACAGGAGCGATCCTGATCGTGTTGATCGCGATTCTGGGGCCGATTTCAGGCGCGCACTTCAATCCGGCCGTCACCATGGTCTTCACGCTCAAGCGCGAACTTACCTCCGGCGAGGCATTGGGTTACGTCGTGGCGCAGATCATGGGTGGCATCGCCGGGACTTTCATGGCGCACGCGATGTTCGCACTGCCGCTGTGGGAAGCCTCGCTGAAGGTACGGAGTGGCGGCCCGCAATGGCTGGCGGAAGGCATCGCAGCCTTCGGCCTCGTTGCGACCATTCTGGCGGGGCTGAAGTTCAACCGGCCGGCGATCCCCTGGCTGGTCGGCCTCTACATCACCGCGGCTTACTGGTTTACGTCTTCGACCTCGTTTGCGAATCCCGCCGTCGCTATCGCAAGGTCGCTGACGAACACGTTTTCAGGCATCCGGCC
>NZ_JBAVCF010000159.1:0-16972 GCF_049586575.1 Bradyrhizobium sp. | reverse complement strand
GTACAGCCCGGTACGTTGACTTCACCCGTAGTGGTCCAGTCGGTCGGGCCTTTGTAATCTCCGAGCCAGCCGGCATCGGCATAGACGGCGCCCTTCATACCCAGTTCCTTGGGCAGGAACCAGAATGGCGTCTGGAATTCCAGCGAGGCGCCCCAATACTGCGTACCGCCGAGCGCATCCTGCGTCCCGTAAGGGTTGATATCACGCGGACCGATGCCGAGCGGCGCAAAGCCGCGCACCAGGTCAGGCCCCTCCTGGAAGTGATCGAGCATCCGGATCTGGTTGTTGCCGATCTGGGTCAGGAGACCGCCCTGGAAGTGAACCAACGCGACGACATCCGCCACCAGGGGCGTGTAGTATTTCACGTCCATCGCCGACTTCAGGTAAGTCACATCGCCGCCGACACCCGCAAAGTCCTGTTTCCAGTCGAACAAAAGGCCGTCGGTCGGGTTCTTGTTGTTGTCGAGCGTATTGTAATCGAAGCTATAGCCGAGCGCCGACGTAAGCGTTGTGCCGCCTGCGAGTTCCTTGCGCACTGGCAACGAAGCTTCGCCGTCGGCATAACACCAGAGGCCGGTTCCAGTGGGATCTACCGCTCCCAGTGACTGGATGAGCTGTTGTCCAGCCGCCGTATTTGCAAATGCCGGTGACGGGTTGAATATCCCGTTGGTGGTGTTGTTACAGTTGTCCAGAAAGCTCGGTAGCGACACCTGCTGCTGATAGATCGAATAGCGCAACTGCAAGCTCATATCCTCGCGCAGCTGAAGGCCGATTCGCGGACTGAAGCCGATCGTCCTGGTCGAGTAGGAGATATAGATGTTGGGCAGCTGCTCGCGGTAATAGGCGTCAAGACCAAGCGCGACGCGATAGTCGAGCAGGTAAGGCTCGACAAATGAAGCCGAAACTCCGCGCGCAAACTCGCCGTAGGTCACCGACACTTTGCCGTAAAGACCGCGGCCCAGCAGGTTGCGCTCCGAGACGCTGACCTCGGCGAGCGGACCATCGGTCGTCGAATAGCCGCCCGACACCGAGAAATCACCGGTCGATTTCTCTTCAAGATCGACATTGAGAATCACGCGATCGCTCGATGACCCTGGCTCGGTGGTGATCTTGACCGATTTGAAGAAATCGAGATTCTTCAAGCGGCGCTCGGCGCGATCAACCAGCGCCCGGTTGTAGGCGTCACCTTCGGAAATATCGAATTCCCTGCGGATAACGAAGTCGCGCGTACGCGTATTGCCGCGCACATTAATGCGTTCGATATAGGTGCGGGGGCCTTCGTCGATACCAAATACAATCGAGACCGTGTGCGTTTGAAAGTCCCGATCGCCGCGAGGCTTCACGACCGCGAAGGCATATCCCCGCCGCGACGCTTCGACTTGCATTTCCTCGACGGACTTCTCCAGCGCCTCGGCGTTGTAGAGCGAGCCAACGCCGACGCGCGAGAACCGGGCAAGCGACTTTCCATCCAGCGAAGGGATGCTGGACTCAAAATTGACAGAACCGACGTGGTATTGCTGGCCTTCATCGATCTTGAAGGTGACCAAAAAGCCCTTCTTTTGCGGATCGTACTCGGTCAACGCTGCGACAACCTGCACGTCGGCGAAGCCGTGCTTGAGATAGTAACGCCGAATCAGATCGCGGTCGGCTTCGATACGGTCGGGATCGTAGACGTCGTTGCCGCCAAGGAAGCTCAGAAGATTCGATTCGCGCGTCTTGATGACATCGCGCAGGCGATAGGCCGAATAGGTCGTGTTGCCGATGAATTCGATCGAGTTGATGCCGGTCTTTTTGCCTTCCGTGATCGTGAAGACGAGATCGACACGATTGTTCGGCTGCTCGATGATTTCCGGAACGACCGACACATCATATCGGCCGGCGTGACGATAGATGTCCGCGATTCGCTGCGCGTCGGACTGCACCACCGGACGCGACAACGTTCCGCGCGGCTTCGACTGAATTTCGGACGAGAGCTGTTCGTCCTTGATCTTCTTGTTGCCTTCGAAAGCTACGCGGCCAATGACCGGATTTTCAACCACCGACACGACGACGCGGCCGCCGGCCTGATTGATGTGCACATCCTGGAACAGGCCGGTTTCGATCAGGCCTTTCAGGCCGTCATCGATGTGTCCCTGGTCCAACTTCCCGTTGGGACCCGGCTTGAAATAGGACCGGATCGTCGCGGTCTCGACCCGGCGATTACCCTCGACCTGAATCGAGTCCACGGTCTGCGCCGAGGCCGGCGAGGACACGAGCCCGATCGCCAAGGTAGTGGCAAACGGCGTCGCCCACATGATCAGGGCGGCCAACAAGCCTCCCCGTACCCGCATTCCAAGCTTCATGCGCCGAGCGCCCTTACAATCTTGTTGCCGACCCGTACCCCACGAACCGGCAAACCCCCATCAGTCGCCCTGCTTGTAGCCAATTTTGCCAGACCGGCAAACCTAATGTCGCAGCGCGATTTCAATTTCATTCCAAGACGTTGCCTATTGGCCACGTCATAAAAAAGCCGCTTCACGATGAAGCAAAGTGGAGGATGTCGTTATAGGTGACAAACACCATCAACATCAGCACCAGGCCCAGCCCGATTCGCGACCCCATTTCCTGGGCTCTGGCAGACAATGGGCGTCCCCGCGCGGCTTCCACGGAATAGAACAAAAGATGACCGCCATCCAGCAGCGGCACCGGAAACAGGTTCAGCAAACCGATCGACACCGATAGCGCCGCGCATAGTTGCAGCAGGAACTGAAAGCCCAGGCTGGCCGCCTGTCCCGAGAGCTGCGCGATCCGCAATGGTCCGCCGAGGTCGCCGGTAGAGCCGGCCCCGACAAACAGGGAGCCGACGAACTTGAACGTACCGTCGATGATAAACCAGACCTGCTCGACGCCGATCTTGAGCGACTCAGCATAGCCAACCGGCGTGGTTTTCGGATCGCTCGGTTGCGCATTGTACTGAATTCCCAGCACGCCGATCCTGTGACTGTTTCCAAAGATGTCTTTGACTTCCTTCAGCGCCGGCGTTGCCGACAACGTGATGAGCGCGCCGTCACGCTTCACCTGGAATGTCAGCTTGGAGCCCGCGTTGGTGGAAACGATTCGCTGCATGTCAGCGAAACTTTCGATCGCAGCGCCATCGATCGAGACCACGACGTCCCCGACCTGAAAGCCCGACGAGGCGGCGACGCTGTCGGCTTGAACCACATCGACACGCGGAGTCGAACTGGGCTTGCCGTAATAGAGCGACATCCCCGCGAAGATCACGATGGCCAATAGAAAATTCGCAAACGGGCCCGCCACTACAATCGCTGCCCGAGGACCGACCCGCTTGTGATGAAAGCTGCCCGCCTGTTCTTCGGGTGTCATGTTCCCGAGCGAGTCGAGGTCGGGGGTCGAGGCTTCGCTGTCATCGCCGAAGAATTTGACGTAACCGCCGAGCGGGACGGCGGAAATCCTCCAGCGGGTTCCGTGCCGGTCGTTAAATCCGGCCAGTTCCGGGCCAAATCCGAGCGAAAAGGTTAACACCTTCACGCCCGCCCAGCGGGCAACCAGGAAATGACCCAGTTCATGGAAGAAAACGACGACCGTCAGCACGAACAGGAAGGGAACGATATATCCGATCAGCCCATGGCCTAACACGTTGAAAATATGCTGAAAAAACTCAGACATCCGAATTACCCTCACCCGGAGCCATAGGCTCCACCCCAACGCTCTAGGATGCCTTTAAGGCAATTTGAGGCAATAGGGTGACCGCTTTATTTCGAGCGCTATGGTCAACAGCAATTGCATCGTCAGCGGAATTGAGGGGTGCCAGATTGCCGGAGCGAATCCAAGCTTCCAGCGTTGCCTCGACCAGGCGAGCAATCGCGCCAAACCGGATCTTTCCAGCGATAAAAGCGGCGACCGCCACCTCGTTCGCGGCGTTATAGACCGTGGTCGCGCCACGGCCGGTCCGCAACGCGTCATAGGCTAGCTTGAGCCCCGGGAAGCGCGCGAAATCCGGCGCCTCAAACGTCAACTGCCCGATCTTGGCGAGATCGAGTTTCGCGGCCGGACCCACGATTCGGTCGGGCCAGCCCAGGCAATGCGCGATCGGCGTGCGCATGTCGGGCGCCCCCAACTGCGCCACCACCGAGCGATCGGAGAACTCGACCATTCCGTGAATGATCGATTGCGGATGAACCAGAACATCGATCTCTTCGGCGGACAGACCAAACAGGCATGCCGCCTCGATCACCTCGAGGCCTTTGTTCATCATCGAAGCCGAATCGATGGTGATCTTTTGTCCCATGCTCCAGTTCGGATGTTTCAGCGCCTGCGCCAGCGTTGCCTGTTCGATGTCGGCGCTGGACCAGGTCCGGAACGGACCGCCTGATGCGGTGATGATGACGCGAACCAGTTCGTCCCGATTGCCGGAGCTCAGCGCCTGAAATAGCGCGTTGTGTTCGGAGTCCGCAGGCAAAATGCAGGCGCCTGCCTGCGTCGCTCGCTGCATGAAGAAATCGCCGGCACAGACGAGGCATTCCTTGTTGGCCAATGCCACGGTCGCGCCGCGATCGACGGCAGCAAGCGCGGGTTTCAATCCCGCCGCTCCGCTCACCGCAGCCATCACCCAATCCGCGGGCCGCGCAGCCGCCTCGATCACGGCACTTTCGCCAGCCCCACATTCCGTGCGCGTGCCCGCCAGCGCGGCTTTCAATTCGTTCAACCGTGCCGGATCGGCGACGGCGACATAACGCGCGCCGAATTCTCTGGCGAGATTGGCCAAGGCTTGCACGTTGGTATTCGCCGTCAGCGCCTCGACGCGGTAGCGATCTTTCGAGGCCCGCAGCAGGTCCATCGTGCTGTCGCCGATCGAACCGGTCGCGCCCAACACGGTGACCGAACGAACGGCGGGAGCCGCTTTGTTGTTACGCAAGGGAACTGCGCTCATGCCTCACCAAACCATAAGACCGCGGCCGACGCCATCCGCGCCGCCACGCAAAAACCCGAAAACAGCCGCCAGAACGATGGCAGCCACGAAGCCGTCTAGGCGGTCCATGAGCCCACCATGACCCGGAATGATGTGACTGGAATCCTTGACACCGAACCTGCGCTTGACGGCGGACTCAAAGAGATCGCCGAACTGCGAGGCTATCGAGAGAATGGCGCCCAACCCCAGCAAGGGTGCGGCTTTTCCGAGATCGAATGCCGCAAATCCACCCGCCACGCCAAGACTTGCCACAAAGCCGCCGATCGCACCGGCCCAGGTCTTCTTCGGGCTGACGTGTGGCCAGAGTTTTGGACCGCCGATGAACCGGCCGGCAAAGTATCCGCCGATATCGGTTGCCCACACCACCAGCAGCACCAGCATCAAGGCCGCGAAGCCCCACGCCGGATCGAGCCGCACCGCGCTGGAGGCGATTGAGGCTGCCAACGCATAAGCAATCCCCATCGCGGCCCAGGCGCGGCGATCGGGAGACATGACTACAACGGCAAGAATTCCCAGCACAACAAACCCGGAAAGATAGCTTGCAGTGATGTGTCCCGCGTCGACCAGACCCACGCCCAAAAGGATCAGGACGCCCAGGACGACAAGGCGGAGCGTGCGCGCGCCGATGACGGCGAGCCACTCCGCGTAAAGCCCGATCGCGGTCGCGGTGACGAGGCCGGTCCAAAGCCATCCGCCGGCATAGGCAATCGCGATGGCGAGTGGCGCCATCACCAGCGCGGCGACGATCCGCGCCAGAAGGTTCCGCCTTTCCTGCCCGGCCACAGTAATTGATGCGGATTCGCTTTCTGTCACGATCCGGTTTTCGCAACCAGACCGCCAAATCGACGCTCGCGCCGGGCGTATTCCGCAATTGCGCCTTCGAGCGCGGCCTTGTCGAAATCGGGCCAGTGGACCGGAACAAAAACCAGCTCGCTATAGGCTGCCTGCCACATCAGGAAATTCGACAGCCGCTGCTCTCCGCTGGTGCGGATGATCAGGTCTGGATCCGGAATTTCCGGAGCATCGAGGTATCGGCCGAGCGCGTCGGCATCGATCGACGACGGATCGCGTTTGCCTTCCGCCACCTCGCTCGCAAGCCGCTGCGCGGCGCGGGCGATCTCCTGCCGTGAGCCGTAGTTGAAGGCCACAACGAGATGAAGGCGATCATTGTCCCGTGTCAGGTCTTCGGCTTCCTTCAGAAGCGCGCAAATATCCGGCTCAAGCCCCTCGCGCTCGCCGATCACGCGGACACGAACACCATCGCGATGCAGGGTTGCCAGATCGTTGCGGATGAATCGCCGCAATAATCCAAAGAGGTCGCCGATTTCAGACGCCGGCCTCGACCAGTTTTCGGAGCTGAAAGAGAAAATCGTCAGATAGCGAACACCGAGTTCGCCCGCGGCACGAACAACATTGCGCAAGGTCTCGACGCCACGGCGATGACCTTCGACGCGCGGAAGACCGCGCGCTGCGGCCCATCGTCCGTTCCCGTCCATGATGATCGCCACATGCAAAGGACCACCCCCTCGATCAGGTCCTTCAGTCGCAGGCGCCGCGGCATTCGACATCAATCAATCCCTTGAGGCTCGATCTCGGCAAACGGTAGGTTCAACGGATCGCGCCCGAACCAGAAGCTAAACGGTTAGAATTTCCTTTTCCTTGGCCGCCAACAGCTGATCGATTTCCGAAATCGAGCCGTCGGTCGCCTTTTGCACGTCATGACCCAGGCGCTCCTGATCGTCCTCGGAAATCTCGTGATTCTTCTCGAGCTTCTTGATCGTATCGAGACCATCGCGCCGTACGTGACGAACAGCAACCCGCGCGGCTTCCGCATATTTGTGGGCGACCTTCACCAGTTCCTTGCGGCGATCCTCGTTGAGCTCGGGAATCCGCAGGCGAAGGACCTGCCCCTCGGTCGCGGGACTCAAACCCAGGTTGGAATCGACAATCGCCTTTTCGACCGCCTTCACCATCGATTTATCCCACACCTGCACCGACAACAGCCGCGGTTCGGGCACGCTGATGGTCGCAACCTGATTGAGCGGCATGTGAGAACCATAGGCCTCGACCTGGACCGGTTCCAGCATCGATGCGGCGGCGCGCCCCGTTCGCAAACCCCCGAGTTCGTGCTTGAGAGATTGCGTGGCGCCCTGCATGCGGCGCTTCACTTCGTTGATGTCGAAACTACCCGTGGGCATGACGCTCTCTCCTCCTCAATACGGTTGCCGCGACGCTGCACGCGTACTGTTGCGCCTTAAAGAACTACAAGGACGGCTAACCGGCAACGATGGTGCCGCGACCAGTACCACTCAGAATGGCGCCGATCGAACCCGGCTCGGCAATCGAAAACACGATGATAGGCAGCGAGGTCTCCCGGGCAAGCGCAAATGCGGTCGCATCCATCACCTTGTAACCGCCCCCGATGGCTTCGGAATGGGTCAGGCGATCAAATCGCTTGGCGGACGGGTCTTTTTTCGGATCCGCGCTGTAGATGCCGTCGACATTGGTGGCCTTCAGCACGGCATGTGCGCCGATTTCGGCCGCACGCAACACCGCCGTGGTGTCGGTGGTGAAAAATGGATTTCCGGTTCCGCCGCCCAGCAGCACGATGCGTCCCTCGGCGAGATATTTGTGCGTTGCACTTCGGGTGAAAAGCTCGCAAATCTGCGGCATGACAAACGCCGACAGGGCGCGCGCCGGCGTGCCTCGGCGTTCGATGGCCGCTTCGAGCGCCAGGCAGTTCATCACCGTGGCCAGCATGCCCATAGTGTCGCCGGTCGGCCGGGAGACGCCTTTCGCCGACACTTCAACGCCGCGGATCATGTTGCCGCCGCCGATCACCACGGCAATTTCAGTACCGAGCTTTTGCGCCGCGATCAGATCGGAGGCGACCCGGTCGAGGGTCGGCTGGTCGATGCCGGCGCCGTGGCTGCCGGCGAGATATTCGCCGGACAGTTTGATCACCACGCGACGATAGACCGGCCCTGCCATCTGCTAATCGCCTTCCCTACCCCGCCCGGCAGCTCGCGCACGCAAAACAGGTCGCAAGCACTGTCGCGTCGGCTACTTCTGACCGCTGGCGGCTGCGACTTCGGCTGCAAAGTCGGTTTCCTGCCGCTCGATTCCCTCACCGAGAGCATAGCGCAAAAATCCGGCTACCTTGATCGATCCGCCGACCTTACCCTCAGCTTCCTTGACCGCCTGGGCCACGGACTTGCCGCTGTCATGGATGAAGGCCTGCTCCAGAAGGCAGACTTCCTTGTAGTAGGTCTTCAAACCGGACTCGACGATCTTTTCGATCACATTCTCCGGCTTGCCCTGCTGGCGATATTTGTCGGCAAGCACATCCTTCTCGCGCTTGACCGCAGCCGGATCGAGCCCGGCCGGATCGATGGCTAAGGGGTTGGCGGCTGCGACATGCATCGCCAATTGCTTGCCGAGCGTGGCCAGCTCATCGGCCTTGCCGGACGATTCCAGCGCGACAATCACGCCCATCTTGCCGGCGCCGTCAATCACCGCATTGTGCACGTAGCTCGACACCACGCCCTTGCCGACCTCGAGCGAGGCGGCACGGCGCAGCGTCATGTTTTCTCCGATGGTGGCGATGGCATCCGCGATGGCGGTCTCGACCGTCACCCCGCCGACCTTGGCGGCCTTGATCTTCTCGATGTCGGCGCCGACATCGAGCGCGACCTGCGCGACCATCATCACCAGGCCCTGGAATTGGCCGTTGCGTGCGACGAAATCGGTCTCGGAATTGACTTCGACGACCACGCCCTTGGTGCCAGCCGTCACCGCCCCGATCAGTCCTTCAGCTGCGACGCGGCCCGCCTTCTTGGCGGCTTTCGACAGGCCCTTCTTGCGCAGCCAATCCTGCGCGGCCTGCATGTCGCCGCCGCTCTCGGTCAAGGCTGCCTTGCAATCCATCATGCCCGCGCCGGTAGATTCGCGCAGGTCCTTGACCATCGCCGCCGTGATTGTCGCCATGTCGCTATCGTCCTTTGCCTATGACGGCGGTCGCACGCGGTTCGACCTCTGCCGCTATCCGCCGTCACCAATGCCGTAAAAAAGGAATTTGTCAGTTACGCCGGCCGGGATTTCCGGCCGGCATATTACTATTCCGCTTCGGCGGTAAGGGTCTTGGCCTGAGCCACCCAGCCATCGGCCCGGCCCGGCAGACCGACTTCTTCGCCGATCTTGTGGACCGTGTCGTGATCGAGCTCAGCCAGCTGCCAATAGTGGAAGATGCCGAGGTCGTTGAACTTCTTCTCGATCGCACCGGATACGCCGGTGAGCTTCTTGAGATCGTCCGGCGCGCCACGCGGGCCCGCCAGCCCCTGGAAGCCGGAGGCCTGAGGTGCTGCGGCCGGAGTTTCCTGACGCACCGGATTGGCCGACGCGCCGATATCGATGCCGGCGTCGCCCTGTGCACGCGAAATGCCGTCGATCGCAGCGCGCGCGACCAGATCGCAATACAGCGAAATGGCCCGGCCAGCGTCGTCGTTGCCGGGAACCACGTAGGTGATGCCCTTCGGGTCCGAGTTGGTGTCGACGATCGCCGCGACCGGAATGTTCAGCCGCTGGGCTTCCTGGATCGCGATGTCTTCCTTGTTGGTGTCGATCACGAAGATCATGTCCGGCAAGCCGCCCATGTCTTTGATGCCGCCGAGCGAGCGGTCGAGCTTGTCGCGCTCGCGCTGCAACGTCAGCCGCTCCTTCTTGGTGTAGGCGCTCGCATCGCCGGAGTTGAGCACCTCGTCGAGATGCCGCAGCCGCTTGATCGAGCCGGAAATCGTTTTCCAGTTGGTCAGCGTGCCGCCGAGCCAGCGCGAGTTGACGAAATACTGCGCCGACCGCCTGGCCGCCTCGGCAACGCCGTCCTGAGCCTGCCGCTTGGTGCCGACAAACAGGATACGGCCGCCCTTGGCCACCGTATCGCTGACCGCCTGAAGTGCGCGATGCATCAACGGCACGGTCTGGGCAAGGTCGATGATATGAATGTTATTGCGCGCACCGAAAATATAGTCGGCCATTTTCGGATTCCAGCGGTGCGACTGGTGGCCAAAGTGAACGCCAGCCTCAAGCAGCTGACGCATAGAAAAATCGGGTACTGCCATGGTTCTAGTTCTCCGGTTGGTTCCTCCGGAAACGTGTGAGCAAACGAGCCTTATGGCCCGGTTGCCACCGGACGGCCTTTTGAGCCATGTTTCCGTGTGAGATGGCGCGGTATATAGCCTGATTTGCGCCAGAAGCAAGGAAATCCGGGACCTTTTGGGGATTTTGTCCTCAAAACGCAGACAAAATCCTGATCCCGGACGAACGGGCCAAACCGGCCGCGGAACAGGCCCTATTGCACCAGTTCAAGCTCTGCGAGCGCGGTTTTGGCAGCGGACGCGTCAAGCGAAAGCAGTTCCGCCGGCCCTTGATTTTCCTTTTCCGAGGTAGCCGCCGCAACGACCAAAATACCGGTCAATCCCGCGACGGCGCCACCCGTCGCGATCGCGTTGTGTCGTTCACTTGCCCTGATCAGGAAATAATAGGTGCGGCCCGGTTGGGTCGTGAATTCTCGTATGGTATCGCCAGGAAATAGCGATTCACTGGCTATCAGCCGGTGCCGGCCCGCTGGACGATCGGCGTAGACGTACGTCCCGGTTGTCACCTTCCCGATCGGATCGCCGTCAAGTTTCATGTCACAGGCACAAAGGGCCATGCTGAGACCCTGGCGTTTTTCCTGGAACACCACGATGCGGGACTGACCGGCCCTCGGTTGCCCAATCTTTTGCACGACGGCCGCGTATTCTGTGCCGACGCCGTCGCTCGCGCAGCCCGACAACAGCACAGCGCTCGCCAAGACCAACCTACGCCGTAACATCCCGCCCCCAACACTTCGCCTGTTTCCCCTCGCTGCCAATAACCACATGCAGCTTCGGGTTGCAACCGGGCTAGCTAGTCTCCCCGGACGATGCGCGGCACGCCCAGCTCAGTGCGCCGCTTCGCCGGGTCTGACCTGCTTGCGGTCGGAGTCCAGCCTCGTCTTGAGGTTGGCGACGTCCGAGAAGAACGCATCCGGCGTGTGCAACGGAACGGCGCGGAACGCCGGGGGCAACAACAATCGCACGGTGTTCTGCCGGCCGCTGTCGGAAAACGCTTCCGAGCGTTGCAGCGATTGGATGCCGATCGCGACGACCACAAGCGCTGCCACGATCGTACCTTTCAGCCACAACCGCGTCGCGCTGATCTGGCGCAGATGCAGGAAGAATACTGCCGCCAGGATCAACCATATTGCGGCGTACTCGTAGGTACTTGGCGCGGGCCAGGTCAGCGCGAACGAAGCGTAGCGAGCGAGCTCGTTGTAGATCAGCGAAGACAGGAAGCCGGAAAGCGCGATCAGGAGGTTGCGGGCAAAGTGCGAACGCCCGGCGAAGATGCGCGAGACCAGCGCCCAGACGCCGACCCAGATCACCATTATTCCGCA
Organism: Bradyrhizobium sp.; assembly: GCF_049586575.1. Taxonomy (GTDB): domain Bacteria; phylum Pseudomonadota; class Alphaproteobacteria; order Rhizobiales; family Xanthobacteraceae; genus Bradyrhizobium. The sequence goes on along the minus strand of NZ_JBAVCF010000159.1, from coordinate 5,528 downwards.
AACCGTGAGCATCGGCGTCACATAGTTCGATAGCCGCGGCTCGCTGGTCTGAGCGAGCCAGACCCGAAGCGCGATCAAGCCGAACAGCGCCGCGGCGACCGCCACCACGAGAACAATCGGCAGCGCGTGCCGTTCGGCCGGCGCGACCCGCTCGGGCTCGACGGAATAATCATGAGCGCGGACGCGCAGCAACGTCTGACCGATCCGGATCGGTCGTCCCCCGTCGATCACGAGGCGCGACATGTGGCTCGTGCCGCCGTCGAGGAAAGTCCCGTTGACGCTGCCAAGGTCCTCGGCGACGAGTTGTCCGGCCTCGTCGCGGAACACCCGCAGATGACGGGCGGCAACATAGGGATCGTCGACGATCACGTCATTCTCGTAACCGCGGCCAATGCTGGCCACCTCGCCCGCGATACCCACGCGGGTAGCGACGTCGCGATGACGGGAGAGAACCTCGATCCAGATCACTTGCTCACCCGCACCGCATCGAGGAAGCGCCGGCCCAGCGCCATGGCGTCCTCGTAGCCAACAGCTTGCAGACTCATCCGTGAGACCAGCGCGCCACCGCCAGCGTCCTGCGTGATTGCGACCAGCGCGACGTCGTAAAAATCCTCAAATTCCCGATAAGCCTGCGCGCACCACATCACGCGCAGCGACGGGCGATCCGACGCGGCACCGTTGCCGACGAAGTCTTCCTGGCAGCGTTCCGGCGTGTACCATTTCCGGTAGGGGCCACCGCCGGTCAGACGCGCCTGGCTGAGCTGCGCCAGATAGTTCGCGAACTGAAACTGGTTCAGATCGGAACTCCTGACATAGTAGTGGTTGATCTGCACATTCCCGGTGGTGAGATCCGAGGCGACGAACAGGCTGGAGTCGCTGGTGCAGTTCGTTGAATTCACATCCGCACGCGGCTTGGGCATGGCGCCCGAATTGGTTTGCGCCCAGCAGGTGAACCACGGTGCAGCGGTTTCCGGCCCTCGATACGGACCGAGCGCGATCGAACGAAATCCCTGCTCCCCGAGAGATTTGTAGAACGCCCTGTGCCACGCCGTGAATTGCCGGCCGATCTCGGCGCGCAAATCGGGCGTCGGCCCATGATCCCGCACCCGCTGCAACAGGGCATTGGCAAATCGCGCCGGAACCAGAAAACTCACAAGCTGGCCGCCGCGGCGGGTGGCGACGTTGACGCCGGCAACCTCGCCGTCGGCCGTGGTGGCGGGCCCTCCGCTCATGCCGGGGTTGAGCGCACCTGTGAAGTGAATGCGTTCGTTGTAGCTGCGATCAACGAGGCCGCTGTAGGTGCCCTCCACGATGGTGAAACCGAGATCGAGTGGATTGCCCATCGAGTAAAGGCGCTCGCCCTTCGGCAGGTCGCCGCTAATGGCCGCGGCGTTAAACGTGAAGAACGGCGCATCGTGCTTGTCGACCCGCACAATGGCGAGGTCGTTGGGCATATCTACTGCCAGCAGATGAACCTCGCCCTGGGTTCCGTCGGCGGCGGTGTATTCGAGCCGGTAGGTGTTCGGCTCGAACACGACATGGGAAACCACATGGTAATTCGTGATCGCCAGCCCGTCCGCCGAGACCAGAAATGCCGAGCCGATCGATGTTTGCTGACCGGCGCTGGTCAGCAGCGTGCGGATTTGCAGCAGCCGCGGCGGCGCGGTTGCATAGACGGCTTCGGCGCCGGCTACCTGGCCGCCAGCTGCCCGTGCGGCGCCACAGCCGGCGGCTGCGATCGCCAGGCACAACCGAAGCCCCCACGCGAACCTAACGAACCAAGCCTTCAAAACGCACCGTGACCCGTTCAATCCACAAAAAAAGTCGCCAATCTCCAGCACGCAGCGCGGGCATAAAAACGGGCAATGGCTATTCGGCAGGCGTTTAGCCAAAACACCGTCAGGTTGCAACTGCGCGACGCTCCGGCGGCTTGAAACCCGGCCTGGCGGTGGCGCCGGAGCAGATCACCTGTCACCGAACAGTCATCATAGCGTCTCCACCATCTCGACGCCGGCGACCGCCTTGATCGCACCCGCGATCTGCGGCGACACCTGAAACCGGCCATCCAGCTTGAACTCGACCTCGGTCTGCATATCGAGGCGCAGCACGAGCGCGATATCGCCGCTGCCGGATTGGCCGGCCGGCGGCGAAAGCCGCCGGGCAATCGACTCCAGTGGCTTGGTGTCGCGCAGGAATATCCGCAAGCCTTTTTGGGTCTTGGCGGCGGCATCATCGAGCGCTTCGGCGTGCAGCACACGCGCCCGCACGTCCTCCCCCTGCAACTCCGCGCCCAATTGCAGGAGCACGGCTGCCCCCGGCTCCAGGATATCGCGGTATTGGGCGAGACCTTCAGAGAACAGCACCGCCTCGAAATGACCGGTCGGGTCCGACAGACCGATGATACCCATCTTGTTGCCGGTCTTGGTGCGCCGCTCCATACGAGACACCACCGTTGCCGCGACCTTGCCCGCGGTCGCGCCGGTTTTCACCGCGCGCGAAAACTCGGCCCAGGACTGCACCCGCAACCGCTTGAGTACCGTTGCGTAGTCATCGAGCGGATGGCCCGACAGGAAGAAGCCGATCGCATCATATTCGCGGCGCAGCTTCTCGGCGGGCAGCCACGGCTCGACCTGCGGCAGCATGATGGTCGGCGCGTCCGGAGCACTACCGAACATGTCGTTCTGGCCGGAAGTTGCGGCCTCGTGGCTGCGCTGGCAGGCGGCAAGGATTGCGTCCGCACCGGCAAACACCCGCGCGCGGTTCGGTTCGAGCGTATCGAAGGCGCCGGCGGCGGCCAGGCTCTCGATGATCCGCTTGTTGATCGCCCGCGGGTTCACGCGGGAGGCAAAATCGGCAAGGGACGTGAACGGCCCATTGCGGCGCGCGTCGATGATCAACTCCACCGCGTGCTGGCCGACGCCCTTCAACGCTGCAAGCGCGTAGAAAATCGTGCCGTCGCTGACCTCGAAGACGGCGCCCGAACGGTTGATGTTGGGCGCCTCGACCTTGATTCCCAGCCGCTGCGCCTCGGCGCGAAATTCCGAGAGCTTGTCGGTATTGTTGAGCTCGAGCGTCATCGACGCCGCCAGGAATTCGACCGGGTAATGCGCCTTCATGTAGGCGGTGTGATAGGAGACGAGCGCGTAGGCCGCGGCGTGGCTCTTGTTGAAGCCGTAGTCGGCGAATTTCGCCAGCAGCTCGAAGATAGTGTCCGCTTGGGCTTTGGGAACGTTGTTCTTGACCGCGCCGGCAACGAAGACCGCGCGCTGCTTTTCCATCTCGGCGCGGATCTTCTTGCCCATCGCGCGGCGCAACAGATCGGCGTCGCCGAGCGAGTAGCCGGCCATTACCTGCGCGATCTGCATCACCTGTTCCTGATAGATGATGACGCCGAACGTCTCCTTCAGGATCGGCTCGAGCAGCGGATGCAGGTACTCAGGCTCCTCATCGCCGTGCTTGCGGGCACAGTAGGTCGGGATATTGGCCATCGGTCCCGGGCGATAGAGCGCCACCAGCGCGATGATGTCTTCGAAGCGGTCCGGCCGCATGTCGACCAGCGCCCGCCGCATGCCCTGACTTTCCACCTGGAACACGCCGACCACATCGCCGCGCGCCAGCATCTGGTAGCTTGGGGCATCATCCAGCGGCAGCGTCGGCAGATTGACGTCAAGGTTGCGCTGCTTGAGCAGCTTCACCGCGACATCGAGCACGGTGAGCGTCTTCAGTCCCAGGAAGTCGAATTTGACGAGGCCAGCGGGCTCGACCCACTTCATGTTGAACTGGGTGACCGGCATGTCGGACTTCGGATCGCGGTAGAGCGGCACGAGTTCGCTTAAGGGACGATCGCCGATCACGATGCCCGCGGCGTGGGTGGAAGCGTGCCGGGTCAGGCCTTCCAGACGCTGCGCGATGTCGAAGGCGCGCGCCACCACCGGATCCTCGTCGCGAAACGCCTGGAGCTTCGGCTCGCTTTCGATCGCGGCCGCGAGCGTAACGGGAGCCGCCGGATTTTGCGGCACCAGCTTGGTCAGCTTGTCGACCTGCCCATAGGGCATTTGCAGCACGCGCCCGACGTCGCGCAGCACGCCGCGCGCCTGAAGCGTTCCGAAGGTGATGATCTGGGCGACCTGATCGCGGCCATAGCGCTTTTGCACGTAATCGATCACTTCGCCGCGACGGTCCTGACAGAAATCGATGTCGAAGTCGGGCATCGACACGCGTTCCGGATTGAGGAAGCGTTCGAACAGCAGGCCAAAGCGAATCGGATCGAGATCGGTGATGGTCAGCGCGTAGGCCACGAGCGAGCCGGCGCCTGAGCCGCGGCCTGGGCCGACCGGAATCCCTTCGGCCTTGGCCCATTTGATGAAGTCGGCGACGATCAGGAAATAGCCCGCATAGTTCATGCGGCTGATGACATCGAGCTCGAAGGCGAGCCGCGCGCGATAGTCCTCTTCGGAGCTTCCTTGCGAGAGGCCGTGAACGGCGAGCCGGTTGCTCAACCCCTCCTCGGCCTGACGGCGCAGCTCACCGGCTTCCTCGTTGGCCGCATCGGTCGCGTTGGCGCCCGCGCCAACCGTGAAGCGCGGCAGGATCGGCTTTCGCGTCTGTGGACGGAAGGCGCAACGCTCGGCGATCTCCACAGTGGAGTTCAAGGCTTCCGGAATGTCGGCAAACAGAACCGCCATCTCCGCGCGCGTCTTGAAGCGATGATCCGGCGTCAGCTGCTCGCGCTCGGTTTCGGCTATCAGCCGGCCGCCGGCAATGCAGAGCAAGGCGTCGTGGGCCTCGTAGTCGTCCGCCGTGGCAAAATACGGCTCGTTGGTTGCGACAAGCGGCAGGCCCTTGGCGTAAGCGAGGTCAATCAGACCGGCCTCGACGCGCCGTTCCTTCTCGATGCCATGGCGTTGCAATTCGACATAGAGGCGATCGCCGAATACGGCAGCGAGCCGTTCGCAACGCGACGTTGCCAGCGCTCCCTGATCGGCGGCAAGCGCCAGCGAGACCGGACCGTCCGGGCCGCCCGTCAGCACGATCAGGCCTTCCGCATGGCCCTCGAGCCACTCGAATTTGATATGCGGGTTCTGGTGGACCGGCGTTTCCAGAAACGCGCGGGAATTGAGTTGCATCAGGCTGCGGTAGCCACGTTCGCGCGCCGCCAACAGCACGATTCGCGACGGCGCCGACGCCATTGCGTTGCGTGCGTTAGGGTCCTGATCGCCAAAGTCGACGGCGAGTTCGCACCCCACAATGGGCTGGATGCCGTAGCCGGCCATCTTGTCGGAGAATTCGAGCGCCCCGAACATGTTGTCGGTATCGGTCAACGCCAACGCCGGCTGACGGTCCGCCTTGGCGAGTTCGCCAAGACGGGCAATCTTGATCGAGCCCTTCAGCAGCGAATAGGCCGAATGGACGTGGAGATGGACGAAACCGGGATTGGAGGACAGCGCCACAGGCTTGGACATGTCGTTATCGGCAACTCAGCGTTTTGAGGGAGCACGCGCCGCTGGAAGCGACTCGGCTACCCTCCA
>NZ_JBAVCF010000158.1:0-25803 GCF_049586575.1 Bradyrhizobium sp. | reverse complement strand
GATGACCAGGCCGACGACGAAGCCCGTCAAGGTGCCGACCACGCCGATCGAAGCGCCGGTGATCAGGAAAATCCGCATGATCGCGCCTTGTGAGGCGCCCATGGTGCGCAGGATCGCGATGTCCTGGCCCTTGTCCTTCACCAGCATGATGAGGCCCGACACGATGTTGAGCGCCGCGACCAGGACGATCAGGGTCAGGATCAGGAACATCACGTTGCGCTCGACCTGGAGCGCGTTGAAGAATGTCGAGTTGCGCTGCCGCCAATCAACAAGGAACACCGGTCGTCCCGCCGCCTCCGTCACGCTCTTGCGAAACGCCTCGATCTTGTCGGGATTGTTGGTGAATACCTCGATCGCGGTGACGTCGTTGTTGCGGTTGAAATAGGCCTGCGCTTCGGCGAGCGGCATGAACACGAAGCTTGCGTCGTATTCCGACATGCCGATCTCGAACACGGCCGTGATCTTGTAGGGCTTGATGCGCGGCGTCGTACCCATCGGGGTCACCGCTCCGCGCGGCGCCACCAGCGTCACGCTGTCGCCGGCATGCAGTGACAGCGTATCGGCGAGCCTGCGGCCGATGGCAACGCCCTGCCCTTCGTCAAATCCCTCGAGCGTGCCCTGCTTGATGTTCTTGGCGATCGAGGTGAGGTTGTTGAGATCGTCGGCGCGAATGCCGCGAACGAAAACCCCGGACGCATTGAAGGGCGATGACGCCAGCGCCTGTCCGTCCACGACGGGGGCGGCGAGCCGGATGCCCGGCACCTGGTTGATTCGATCGGCGACGTCCTTCCAGTCGGTCAGCGGCGATTCCAGCGGTTGCACCAGAAGATGACCGTTGAGGCCGAGAATCTTGTCGAGCAGTTCCTTGCGGAAGCCGTTCATCACGGCCATCACGATGATCAGCGTGGCCACGCCGAGCATGATGCCCAGGAATGAGAACCCGGCGATGACCGAGATGAATCCTTCCTTGCGGCGCGCCCGCAAATAGCGTCCAGACAGCAGCCATTCGAATGGCGCAAAAGGTGGGGTTTGAACGGGCTCGCTCATGGCTTGGTCCATGTCCAATTTTCACACGATTCGGGCCAATTGTGGCCGATATTCCCGCCTGGCCTGCGGTGGATAATCTCAAATCAGCTTAGCCGCGCCACCACTTCCGGCGCGCTCAAATTCTCGCGCGCGCCGTCGCTGCGGCGCTTGAGCTCCAACTTGCCTTCGGCAAGGCCTTTCGGACCGACGAGGATCTGCCAGGGGATACCTATGAGATCGGCCGCCGCGAATTTCGCGCCTGCGCGCTGATCGGTGTCGTCGTAGAGAACCTCGACGCCTTTGGCGGTCAGCTCTCGGTAGAGTTGTTCGCAGGCACCGTCGGTATCTGCCGCACCTTGCTTCAAATTCAAGATCACCGCCTTGAACGGAGCCACCGCCTCCGGCCATTTGATACCGGCATCGTCATGGCAGGCCTCGATGATGGCGCCCAGCAGCCTTGAAACGCCGACACCGTACGAGCCGCCGTGAACGGCAACCTCGGCGCCGTCAGCGCCCGCCACCATTGCCTTCATCGGCTCGGAATATTTGGTGCCGAAATAGAAGATCTGGCCGACCTCGATGCCCCTCGTGTGCACGCGTTTTTCGGCCGGCACTTCGCGCTCAAAGCGCGCGGCGTCGTGAACATCTTCAGTCGCCGCATAGACCGAGGTCCACTGCTTGATGATCGCCGTCAGATCGCCGTCATAGTCGACACGCTCGTTCGGCACCGGAAGGTCGAGCACATCGCGGTCGCAAAAGACGCCGGACTCCCCGGTCTCCGCCAGCACGATGAATTCGTGGCTGAGATCGCCGCCGATCGGCCCGGTCTCGGCGCGCATCGGGATCGCCTTCAATCCCATTCGCGCGAACGTGCGCAAATACGCAACGAACATACGGTTATAGGCGCGCCGAGCGCCGGCCTCATCGACATCGAACGAATAGGCATCCTTCATCAGGAATTCCCGCCCGCGCATGACGCCGAAACGCGGCCGCTGCTCATCGCGAAACTTCCACTGGATGTGGTAGAGGTTGAGCGGCAGGCTTTTGTACGACTTGACATAGGCGCGGAATATCTCGGTGATCATTTCCTCGTTGGTCGGCCCGTACAGCAACTCCCGCTTGTGCCGGTCGGCAATGCGCAGCATTTCGGGGCCATAAGCGTCGTAGCGGCCGCTCTCGCGCCAGAGATCGGCCAATTGCAGCGTCGGCATCAAGAGTTCGAGCGCACCGGCGCGGTTTTGCTCCTCGCGCACGATCTGCTCGATCTTCTTCAACACGCGCAAGCCCAGCGGTAACCAGGCGTAGATGCCGGCAGCTTCCTGCCGGATCATGCCGGCGCGCAGCATCAAGCGGTGCGATACGATCTCCGCCTCTTTCGGATTCTCCTTGAGGATGGGAAGAAAGAAACGCGACAATCGCATGGGTCTACCTGAGAGAATCGGTCCGGGTTGCGGAATTGCGGCAGTCAAACCGGATCGGATGGCAAAACACAAGGGCGCGGGCTCGTAAAAACCGCCGACAAAAAGCGAATTTCCGGTCGTTTTGCGGCCGGTTATCACATCTTCATGCCGGGCATCTTCTTCATGTCCATCTGACCAGGTGACGTCCCCGCTGCCGCGGGGCCCATGGCGCCGATGCCGCCGACGTCGAGCACAATCGAGACCTTGCCGGCCTTTTCGAAGTTGAGCGTGACGGGCACTTTCTCGCCCTGTTTCAACGGCGCCTTCAGATCCATGATCATCAGGTGAATGCCGCTCGGCGCAAGCTTGACCGTCTTGCCGGGATCGATGGTCAGGCCTCTCTCCACAGGACGCATTTTCATGACGCCGTTATCCATCGACATCTCATGCACTTCGATCTTGCCGGCAATATCCGCGGTGCCACCCTCAAGCCGGTCGGCCGTCTTGCCGTTGTTCTCGATGGTAAGATAGCCGCCGCCGATCTTGGCGCCGCCGGGCGTCGCGCGGCTCCAGGCTTGCGTGATGACGAGATCGCCGGCCTTGACCTCATCGGCGCGAACGGGCGCAGCAATAAGAACGGCCATAAGCACGATACCTGAAAGCATGCCGAGGATCTTTTTCATGAGATATTCCGTGTCTGCCAATTTTTCTTTTCGCGGGCGCCGCCACAAGGACGGCACGGTCGGGGTTGCCACACCTGACCCGCCTACTATACTGACCACGAAGGTTCCGCGGTGCGTTTGGTCAAGCCTGCTCGAATCGACCTTCAAGCAGGTCGGAACTTAACCCGTCCCGGACCCTGTATAGCAACATACGCTTGTCAGCATGCAAACCGGACCAGATCAAGCAAGTTTGAAGCGGCGACCGTTCTGGCGAAGGCTGGTCGGCGTGCTTGCGATCTATGCGCTGGTCATGCAGCCGCTGCTGACGGTATTGGGAAGCCAGGCCGCCCAGGCATCCGTCCTCGACGAAATCTCGTTCTCTCAACTTTGTCTGCATAACGCGGACAGCAGCCCAATTGCGCCTGCCGATCAGAAACAGCACCCCGCGCGTCAACATTGCCTGCAATGCTTTTCAGGGGCATTTCATCTTCTTGATGCGCAAGCGCCCGTAACCGCTGCGTTCGCCGACCGCGAGTTTCGCAAATTACGTCAGTCTGGGCGCGCGCTGCGCCTGCCTTCGGCATCCCCGTACTCGGCCGCCCGTCCGAGAGGTCCTCCGCTGAGCGCGTGATGCAATCCGGCCCAGGTGGGCCGTCCAAACTTGCGTTCACGTTTTCGGACCGGGGAAATCCTCATGTCTCGACACTTGCTGCCTACCCTTGCACTTGCGGGCGTTGCCGCCGCATTCAGTACCGATGCCTTCGCCCACTGCTTCGTTGGCGCCCGCTTCTTTCCGGCGACACTTGCGACCGACGATCCCTGCGTCGCCGACGAGTTATCGCTGCCCACCGTCTCATGGTCCAAGACCGGGGATTTCCCGCCTGCGACCGCGTGGGATTTTTCGGGCGAAATCTCCAAGCGGATCACCGAGAATTTCGGCATATCGGTGGGCCAGGACTGGACGTCCATTCGTCAGGCTGATGGTACCTTGACCCAAGGGTTTCAAAATCTCGAAACCACATTACAGTATCAAATTCTCAGGGATCGCGAGCATGAGCTGGCGATCCTCTCAGGCGTGATCGTCGACTGGGGACGAACCGGTTCCACCGGTTCAGGTTTGGCTACAGACTATAGTCTGGTGACGCCGACGATTTATTTCGGAAAGGGTTTTGGCGATCTGCCATCGAGCTTTTCCTGGTTCCGCGCGTTCGCGGTGACCGGACAGGTTGGCTATGAGATCCCCACCAGCTCCTTTGACTTCACCCAGAACGTCTTCATCCCACAGCAGCTCGTCTATGGCGCCTCGCTGCAATACAGCATGTCCTATCTGAAATCGGAGATCGTCGATCTTGGGCTTCCCGACTTCATCAACCATCTGATTCCAGTCATCGAGTTGAGCCTGAGTACGCCAGTCGCCAACAATTTCGGCAATCCCTACACGACCACCGGCACCGTCAATCCCGGCGTCATCTGGGTCGGAAGCCATTTTCAGGTCGGGCTCGAGGCCATGATCCCGGTCAATCGCGCCAGTGGCACCGGGGTCGGCGTTCTCGGCCAGTTGCACCTCTATCTCGACGACATGTTCCCATCCACCTTTGGACAGCCCCTGTTCGGGGCCAGCCCGACCACTCCCCGCAAAATGACCTTCTGAGGCAATCCAAATGCGCATCTCAACTCTTGCAGTGACGGCTCTTCTCACACTCGCGGCCGCGACCGCCGCTCACGCCCACGCCTTTCTCGACCACGCCGAACCGCGGGTCGGAAGCACGACGCCGGCAGCACCGAAAGAGGTTGTTCTATTTTTCTCGCAAAATATCGAAGCCGCCTTCAGTGAGGTCGAGGTGAGCGATGCCAATGGTGCACGCGTCGATCAAGGCAAGCCGAAAGTCAACGCAACCACTATGCGGATCGGCCTGAAGGCATTGCCGCCGGGAACGTACAGGGTTCACTGGCATGTGCTGTCCAAGGATACCCATTCGACCGAAGGCAACTTCACTTTTCAGGTTGAAAAATGAGATGGCGCGGGCGGCTTAGGCCCATTTCTGCGCACCAGCCATCGTCCCTTGCGGGGCGCTGGTCAATCGTTTGCCCGGAATTCCGCGCGCCATGGAGGGCATGTTGATCGATCCGCTTGTCATCGTGCGGGATTTTCACCTGGCATCGACGGTGATCGTCGCGGGGATCATCTTTTTTGACTTACTCATCGTCCCACCGATCTGGCGAATGAAGCCACCGTTCGGCTCGACACGGGCTTCCTTTCGATCGTCGGCCGGGAAAGTCCTCTGGGTCAGCCTCGCAGTGTCGATCGCGTCGGCGCTGGCGTGGTTATGCCTGTTATCCATGCGGATCGGTCACAAGGGTTTCGACGATGTCATCGCCGACGGCACGGTCTGGCTGGTGTTGTCCCAAACGCAATTCGGCCTCGCCTGGCAACTGCGATTGTTGTTTGGCGGGCTCTTGGCGGCAAGCCTGTTGCTGTCGCGGACGGCAGGCAACACCCGGATCGCTCACGGCCTGAGGCTCCTCTCCGCATTGTTCGCCAGCGCCTATCTCGGTTCCCTGGCCTTTGCAGGGCATGGAACGGAAGGTCTCGGGTCCTGGCAAGACATCCATCTGGCCGCGGACTGCCTGCATTTGATTGCCGCCGGCCTCTGGCTTGGCGCTCTGATCCCGCTCGTTCTCTTGCTCGTCTATCTCAGCCGATTCCGGGAAGACGGCTGGGCGTTGGCGGCAGCCCGTGCCGGAAGCCGCTTTTCCACTCTCGGCATTCTCGCCGTCGGAGTCTTGCTTGTCAGCGGCATCATCAACGCCGCGTTCTTGCTGGGCGGCATGCACAGCCTGATCGACACCGGCTACGGACGCCTGCTGCTGTCCAAGGTCGTGCTATTCGCGGCCATGGTGTCTCTGGCCGGTGTCAACCGGCAATACCTTCTGCCCCGGCTTTCCCGTCACCTCGGAGCGGACCAGGCCGCCGGTACGGTCCAAAAGCTCGTTCGGAGCGCGCTGGTCGAGATCGCCTTGGGGCTCACGATCGTCTGCATCGTTGGCCTGCTCGGCATCATGCCGCCGGCGAACGATATGGCTGCGCATATGCACTGAGGCGCGCTCCGAGGGGGCCGGGCGGCCTCCGGATCCCGCCCCTCGATCGACTACCAAAATACCATCATTTGAGTTTCAAATGCCGAAATTCCATTCATTTCACAGCATGCTGCAATTTTGAACATTCGTTACCGAAGCGGATGACACGGCTGGAATTATGGTCTACGACTGTCGGCCTCAGACCGGTCGCGAGGCCGATGTCTGGTGGTCCAAGTCTCGGGAGGAGCCCTGACGCGCAAAAGCAGCGTCGCCCCGTCAATCAAAACCAACCAACGATACGGGAAAACAGGGTCGACACAATTTTTGGAGCAGGGCTTTCGAAGCCCTGCTCCTTTTTTATTTTCCACTAGGGTGGCGACACTGACGTTCCTCTTGGTTTTGCCGCGAGTCCTTCGAAGGAACGTCAGAGTCAAAGCCACACTAGAATCATACGGATGCTGGTGTGGCTTTGGTTCTGACATTCGCAAAAGCGCCCGCCGCGACCCCGTACGATGTCAGAACCGGGACACTAGCCGAAAATTTCCGAGCGCCGATCACTCTCGCTCGAGGAAGTTCGACCCGATATTGGCCTTCTTCCTGATCGGATCGAAGTCGCAAAACTCGCCGTCGGCAAACAGGGTGTAACTCGAGACGATGTTGTACTTGTCGAGCTTTACCGAGTTCAGGCCAATCACCCTGGTATTGGCGCCGCCGTTCCATTTGAAAGGCGTGGCGGCTGACGCCTTTTCACAGGCCGCAACGGCATCGGCAAATACGTAACCTTCGACAAAGCTCTTCATCGTTTGAAGCTGGGTGTTGATTCTGAAGTCCAAATACAAGGCGACCGCAAGCCCGGCGATGGCAAGCACCAGTAGCCCGGAAATGATCCGCTGAAACCACATCTTTTCCCCCAATAACGAATGACGCGCCCTACTGAACGCGTTCAGAATGGCAAACCCATCATCTTCGACATTCGCTCGACGTTCAGAAAACCCTCGTAGTAAGCGGCCATGCCGGCGGCATAAAACACAGCGGACAATACCGTCGTCCAGATCAGCTTGCGTCCCATCCGGCTGGCGACCGGCGCGCCCGGGTCGGTGCCGGGACTACCGCCGCCATCTTCATGCTGGCTCCGAATACCAAATGGCAACGTCAGGAACAGCACGAGCCACCACAGGACGAAGTAAATCGCAAACCCGGTTGAGATGGTGTAGGCCATGGAATCAAGCCTGTTCGATTTCGACAAGTGCGCCGGAAAAATCCTTCGGATGCAGGAAGAGCACGGGCTTGCCGTGCGCGCCGATCCGGGGAACGCCGTCGCCGAGTACCCGAGCGCCCTCCGCGATCAGCCGGTCGCGCGCGGCGATGATGTCAGGCACGTCGTAGCAGATGTGGTGAATGCCGCCGTCGGCATTGCGCTCCAGGAACTTGGCGATCGGCGACGCCTTGCCCAACGGCTGAATGAATTCGATCTTGGTGTTGGGCAAGGTGACAAAAACGGTGATGACGCCGTGCTCCGGCAGCGGCACCGCCGCTGAGATCTCGGCGCCGAACGCGGCGCCGTAGATTTCAGCTGCCTTCTCGGCGTCCTTGACCGCAATTGCCACGTGATTGAGCCGGCCTAACATCGCACTTCTCCTGCCTTGTTATAGCTTGGCGATGCGACCTTCGCAAAACCGGCCCGATCCGTTCGGCTTGGCGGCAAAAACCCGGCGAATTAGACCGTGAGCACGTGAACGAAGCACAACGGCTTTTTTCCCCAATGCTCATTCACGGACCCGCGCACGGTCCGGCGGACCGACTCTGCCAAGGCGTCGGGATCGCGCCGCCGCGCACGCGGCAGCCCCTCCACGGTCGAGACCACGGCGTCGAACACGATTTCGTCGATAACCTCTCCCGCCATGTTCTTTTCGGGGATTCCGATCAGCTCGATCTCGGGGTCATCGGCGAGTTCGCCCTTTTCGTCCACCACGATGGCAACGAAGGCGCACCCTGCGAACGCCATGCGCCGCCGCTCGATAACGGCGCGCGACTTGGAATCCTCGAGGATATTGCCATCCTTGTAGAGCCTGCCCGAGGGCAACTCCTCGATAATGCCGGGTTCACCAGGGCCGAGTTTGACCAGATCGCCGTTGCGGCAGATCAGCACTTTGGGAACGCCCACCGAACGCGCCAGCTTGGCGTGCTCAAACAGATGCAACGCTTCGCCATGAACGGGAATGAGCAATTGCGGACGCACCCAGCCGATCATGTCCTTCAATTCGTCGCGGCGCGGGTGACCCGACACATGCACGAGATGAGTGCGGTCGGTGATGACTTCGACCCCCTGTGTGATCAGGCCATTGATGATTGCGCCTACCGCCTTCTCGTTGCCGGGGATGGTGCGCGAAGAAAAGATCACGCAGTCGCCCTTGTTGAGCGTTACTTGCGGATGATCGTCATTGGCGATGCGCGACAGCGCCGCGCGTGGCTCGCCCTGGCTGCCGGTACATAGCGCCAGCACCTTGTCGGGCGGGAAATGACCGTAGAGGTCAGGCCCGCGAAAATTCTGCACCCCGTCGAGATGGCCGGTTTCGCGCGCGACCTGAACGACGCGCTCCATGGCGCGTCCGACTACTACCACCTCACGCCCGGAATGCCGCGCGGCATCGGCAACGGCGCGCAGCCGCGCAACATTCGACGCAAATGTCGTCACGGCGACCCGGCCTTTGGCCGCCTTCACCAGTTCGGTGATGGTCTTGGCGACTTCGGTTTCCGACGGTGAACGGCCGTCTCGCACGGCGTTGGTGGAATCGCCGATCAAAGCCAGAACGCCGCTATCACCGAGCTCACGCAACCGGCGCTCATCCGTTGGCGGTCCCGTGACCGGCGTCGGATCGAGCTTCCAGTCGCCGGTATGAAGGGCCACTCCGGCCGGCGTATGAATCGCCAAGGCGTGCGATTCCGGAATCGAGTGCGCCACCGGGATGAACTCGACGCCGAAGGGACCGAGCTCAATCCGTCCGCCCGAGGGCACGACGGTCACCGGGATCTTCGGCGGATTGCGCTCGGAAGCGCATTTGGCTTCGAACAGTGCGGCGCTGAATTTCGTGGCGTAGACCGGGCATTTCAGCTTTGGCCAGAGGTCGATGATGGCGCCGAAATGATCTTCGTGCGCATGCGTCAGCACGAGCCCGACCAGATTCTTCCGTTCTTTCACGAGAAAGGAGATATCGGGCATGATGGTGTCGATGCCCGGAAGATGCTCCTCGTTGCCGAAGGAAACGCCGAGATCGACCGCCAGCCACGCCCGCTGCCGGCGATTGCCGAAGCCATAGATCGACAGGTTCATGCCGATCTCGCCGACGCCGCCCAACGGCGCAAATGTGAATTCGCCTTCCTGCGCCATCAGGCGGCTCCCGCGGAAGCAGCCGCACCGAAATGCACGTCACCGGCCGAAATCGGGACTCTGTCGCCGGTCGAAGTTCTTACGATCATGCAGCCCGTGTCATCGATGGTGTCGAAAATGCCGGACACTGTGGTATTTCCGGTATGAACCGCGACAGGCTGTCCGAGTCCCGCCGCGAGCGCCAGCCAGCGCCGCCGGATTTCGCCGAATCCCTTGCCCTCGTCCCAGATACCGCGGCATTCGACCCAACTGTCCGACAAGGCTGTGAAAAGCTGTTCCGCGCTGGTCTCAAGTCCGAGCGCCTTGAGCGAGGTCGCAGGGGTTGGTGTCCCTTCCGGCGCGGCAACGACGTTGGTGCCCATGCCGACTGCGACCGCAAGGCCCTTGCCCGGTATCACCTCTGCCTCAAGCAGGATACCGGTGAGTTTCGATTGCCCGGCCAGCACGTCGTTCGGCCATTTCAGCGAAAACCCGACCGAGGCGGGGCCGGCTACGGCTCGAAGTGCGGCCTCCAACGCAAGGCCGGCCGCAAAGCCGAGCGTTGCTGCGACCGCGGGCGCAACCTCGATGGTTTCGAGGACGCTGCTGGCGAGGTTACCCCGCGGCGCAATCCACGGCCGGTGCCGCCGCCCACGGCCGGCAGTCTGCTCTGTCGTGACAAACCACATCGGTCCGCGTTCGCCGGCACGCGCCCGCGCCATGGCTTCGGAATTGGTCGAGCCGATCTGATCGAAAGTTGCTAGTCGATAACCGGCCGATTGAGCATGCGGTCCGAGCGTGAATGCCATTTAAAAAAGTGATTTCGCCGCTGCTGAAGCCATGCTCACCAGCGGTCCGGGATAAACAAAGAAAAAGATATTGAAGAGGCCCGCCACCCCCAGCACCGCGCGCAGTTCCACGCGCACCGGATCGAGTTCCTCCAGGGGCTCGCTGAAATACATCACCTTGACAATCGAGAGATAATAATAGGCGCCGATCACGCTGGTCAGCACACCGATGACCGAGAGCGTGAACAGTCCAGCCTTGATCGCCGCGACGAACACATAGAATTTGCCGAAGAAGCCTGCGAGTGGCGGAACACCGGCCAGCGAAAACAGCAGCATGGCGAAAAAGAAAGCGAGCAGCGGATTGGTGCGGGAGAGGCCCGCAAAATCGCTGATGTTTTCGACGTGCCGACCGTTGCGCTTCATGGCTAGGATGACCGCGAAGCTGCCGAGCGTCATCGCCACATAGATCGCGACATAGACCAGTACGCCCTGGGCGCCTTCGGCCGTACCGGAGGCGAGGCCGACCAGCGCAAAGCCCATGTGCCCGATCGAAGAATAGCCCATCAGGCGCTTGATATTGGTCTGGCCGATCGCCGCGAACGACCCCAGCGCCATCGACGCGATCGAAACGAACACCACGATCTGCTGCCATTGCAACATGATGCCGGGGAAAGCCGTCAGCGCCACGCGGGTAAAGACCGCGAGCGCCGCGACCTTCGGGGCGGAGGCAAAGAACGCCGTGACGGGCGTCGGCGCGCCTTCATAGACGTCGGGCGTCCACATGTGGAACGGCACCGCCGAAACCTTGAAGCAAAGCCCGGCCAGCAGGAACACGATGCCAAACACGATGCCGATGCTGCCGGTCTTGGCCGCGGCCGCGATGCCGGCAAAGCTGACCGTGCCGGTAAAGCCATAGATCAGCGAAGCGCCGTAAAGCAGCATGCCCGAGGACAACGCGCCCAGAACGAAATACTTCAGGCCGGCTTCGGTCGATTTAGCGTCGTCGCGGTTGGAGGCGGCGACCACGTAGAGCGCAAGGCTCATCAGCTCAAGCCCGAGATAGAGCATGATGAGATCGCCGGCCGAGATCAAAATCATCATGCCGAGCGTCGAAAGCAGGACCAGGATGGAATATTCGAAGATGCGACGGGACGGGTCGGCCAGAAACTCCGTCGACAGGATAAGCGTGGCGCCAGAGCCGATCAGCGCCAGAATCTTCAGGAAACGGGCGAAGTCGTCGACGATGAAGCTGCCGTTGAAGGTGGTCAATTTGCCAGCCGGCAGCGTCAGCTCCAGCACGCCCACGATCACGAGAAGGATGACTGCAAGCGCGGTGATCAGGCCCGTCGTGCGCGCGCCCTGATAGGCGCCGAGCATCAACAGCGCCATGGCGCCCACCGCCAGAACGAGCTCCGGCAGTACGGGCAGCAATTGATAACCTGCGCTCTCAAAGCTCATGGCACTCTGTCCAGTCTTAGTGTGCTAGCGATGCAGCCTTCACGGCCGTCACTGCGGTATTGTAGTTATTGACGAGTTGCTGCACCGAGCTCGCCGACATGTCGAGCACCGGCTTGGGGTAGAACCCGAACAGGATGGTAAGCGCCACCAGCGGCATCAGCGTCAGGCTCTCGCGGAATGTTAGATCCTTGATGGTGGCAAGCGACGGCTTGACCAGCGAGCCGAACACCACCTTGCGATAGAGCCACAGCGCATAGGCCGCCGACAGGATCACGCCGGTCGTCGCCAAAACTGCGGTCGGAATCGAGACCTTGAACGTACCGATCAGGGTCATGAATTCGCCGACAAACCCGGAGGTGCCGGGCAGGCCGACATTGGCCATGGTGAAGACCATGAACACCAGCGCATAGAGCGGCATCCGGTTGACCAGTCCGCCATAGGCGGCGATCTCGCGGGTATGCAGCCGGTCGTAGACGATGCCGACGCAGAGGAACAGCGCGCCGGACACGATGCCGTGCGAGATCATCTGGAAGACGCCGCCCGCGACGCCTTGCGTCGTGCCGGCGAAGATTCCCATGGTGACGAAGCCCATATGAGCCACCGAAGAATAAGCGATCAGCTTCTTCATGTCTTCCTGCATCAAGGCAACCAGTGACGTGTAGATGATCGCGATCACCGAGAGCGCGAAAATCAGCGGCGCGAATTCATGTGACGCCAGCGGAAACATCGGCAGTGAAAAGCGCAGGAAACCATAGCCGCCCATCTTCAGGAGAATGGCGGCCAGGATCACCGAGCCTGCGGTCGGCGCTTCGACGTGCGCATCCGGAAGCCAGGTATGAACCGGCCACATCGGCATTTTCACCGCAAAGGATGCAAAGAACGCGAACCACGCCCACGTCTGCAGCGAGCGCGGGACCGCCGTATGCATCAAGGTCGGGATATCGGTGGTGCCGGCATTCCAGTACAGCGCCATGATCGCGAGCAGCATCAGGACGGAGCCCAGGAACGTGTAGAGGAAGAATTTGAAGGAGGCATAGACCCGGCGCGGTCCGCCCCATACCCCGATGATCAGGAACATCGGGATCAGGCCGCCTTCAAAGAACAGGTAGAACAGTACGAGGTCGAGCGCCGAGAAGGTCCCGACCATCAGCGTTTCCAAGAGCAGAAACGCCATCATGTATTCGCGCACCCGCAACGTGACCGACTTCCAGCTCGCCAGGATGCAAAACGGCATCAAGGCGGTGGTCAGGATCACAAACGGCAGTGAAATGCCGTCCACGCCCATGTGATAGTTGATGGCGTTGGCAAGCCACGGCGCCTTCTCGACGAACTGGAAGTCCGCTTGCGCCGGATCGAAGCGCATGACCAGGATCAGCGACACCGCAAACGTCACCAGCGTGGTCCAGAGCGCGATCCAGCGCACGTTGCGCCGCGCCGCGTCGTCGTCTCCCCTGACGAGATAAACCAGGAGCGCACCGACCGTCGGCAGGAAGGTAACGACCGAAAGAATGGGCCAGGTCGTCATCGGCTAGCCTCCCACGCCAAAAATGAACCAGGTGATGAAGCCGGCCACGCCGATCAGCATCGCGAAGGCATAGTGATAGAGATAACCGGTCTGAAGCTTGATCGCGTTCCGCGTCACGTCGAGCACGCGCGCCGACACACCGTCCGGGCCCAGCCCATCGATGATCTTGCCGTCGCCGACCTTCCAGAGGAAATGTCCGATCCACTTCGCCGGGCGAACGAAGATCAGGTCATAGAGCTCGTCGAAATACCACTTGTTGAGCAGGAACCGGTACAGCAGCGGCTGCTGTCTGGCCAACTCGACCGGCAGATACGGCCGGCGAATGTAGAACAGATAGGCGACCGCCAGACCAATCAGCATCATCACGGTCGGCAGTTGCCCCAACAGATATGGCATCTGCTCCATGTCTTCGAGGATGTGCGGGTTCATCTTGACGGACTCGCGGAAGAACTCCTCGACGCCGTGCGGGCTCGTGAACAGCTCCTTGAAGGGAAAGCCCGCGAGAATGGATCCGACCGCGAGCACGCCGATCGGGACCAGCATCCACAGCGGGCTCTCATGGGCCGCTTCATAATGCTCCTGGTCATGCGGCTCGCCGAAGAAGGTCTTGAAGATCAGCCGCCAGGAATAGAATGACGTCAGGCCCGCGGCGACGACCGTCAAGAAGTAGGCGTAGGTCGCAAACGTATTGTGAGAGGCATAAGCGGACTCGATGATCGCGTCCTTGGAGAAGTAGCCGGCGAACATCGGAAAGCCTGTCAGCGCCAGCGTGCCAATGCTCATCACCGCGAATGTGTAGGGAATCTTGCGCCACAGCCCGCCCATGTTGCGGATGTCCTGCTCGTGATGCATGGCGTAGATCACCGAGCCTGACCCCAGGAACAACAGCGCCTTGAAGAAGGCGTGGGTGAACAGGTGGAACATGCCAACGGAATAGGCCCCTGCTCCCATCGCCACGAACATGTAGCCGAGCTGCGAACAGGTCGAATAAGCGACGATGCGTTTGATGTCGTTCTGGACGAGGCCAATGGTCGCGGCGAAGAACGCGGTCGTCCCGCCGATGAACATGACGAACGCCTGCGCGTTCGGCGCCAATTCGAACAATGGCGACAGCCGCGCGACCATGAAGACACCGGCGGTCACCATGGTCGCGGCGTGGATCAGCGCGGAGACCGGCGTCGGACCCTCCATCGCGTCGGGCAACCAGGTGTGCAGCAGGAACTGCGCCGACTTGCCCATCGCCCCCATGAACAACAGCAGGCAGGTCAGGGTCAGCGCGTCGGCGTGCCAGCCGAAAAAGTCGATGGTTTTTCCGGTGAGGCCAGGAGCCGCCCCGAAAATGGTCTCGAAATCGATCGACCCAATCAGCATGAAAATGGCAAAGATGCCGAGCGCAAAACCGAAATCGCCGACCCGGTTGACCACGAAGGCCTTGATCGCCGCCGCATTCGCCGACGGTTTCTGGTACCAGAAGCCGATCAGCAGATAGCTCGCAAGACCCACGCCCTCCCAGCCGAAGAACAGCTGCACCAGATTGTCCGCGGTCACCAGCATCAGCATCGCGAAGGTGAACAGCGAGAGATAGGCGAAGAACCGCGGCCGGTACGGGTCCTCGTCCATATAGCCGATCGAATAGAGATGGACGAGCGAGGACACGGTATTGACCACGACCAGCATCACCGCGGTCAGCGTGTCGACCCGCAGCGACCACGACACCTGAAGGTCACCCGAATTGATCCAGGGGAACAACGCGATCCTGGCGTCATGGTGATAGAAACCGACGTCGATCAAGGTCGCCCACGACAAGCCGGCCGCCAGCAGCAGCAGCCCCGTGGTGATCAGTTCAGCGGCGCGTGACCCCACAGCCGCCGGCTCGACCGCATGATGATCGTCGTGACCATGATCGTCGTCATGGGCCTCAGTCGCGTGGGCATCGGCGCCGTGCGCGTCACCGTGATGTTCGACCTCGTCGCCGCTCGGATTACGCGCATGCGCACCAAATATCGAGATCGCTCCCGCAATGATGGCGCCGATCAGCGGCAGAAAAACGATTGCCTGGATCATGTGGAGCGTTAGCCCTTCATCAGATTGACGTCTTCAACCGCGATGGAGCCGCGATTGCGGAAATAGACCACCAGAACCGCGAGCCCGATCGCGGCTTCGGCTGCTGCCACCGTCAGCACCAGAAGCGCGAACACCTGGCCTACGATGTCGCCGATGAACGTCGAGAAAGCCACAAGGTTGATATTGACGGCGAGCAGGATCAGCTCGATCGACATCAGAATGACGATGATGTTTTTGCGGTTGAGGAAAATGCCGAGAATCCCGAGCGTGAACAGGATGGCGCCGACCGCGAGATAATGTCCAAGACCGATCGTCATTGCACCCACTCCGCCGCATCCGCGTCCTGCAGGCCCTGTCCGGAAGCCACTTTGCGGACGCTCATCGCGAGTTCGGGGGTCCGCGCATTCTGTACGTTGATATCCTGCCGCTTGACGCTCGCCTTGTGCTGCAGCGTCAGCACGATCGCGCCGATCATCGCGACCAGGAGCACCATGCCGGCGATCTGGAAGTAGTGGATGTATTTCGTATAGAGCACGAGGCCGAGCGCTTCGGTGTTGCTGACATTGGCCGGGATCGCGGACGTAATCGACTTGGCGACGTTGGGGCTGATCACCCAGCCGCCGCCGACCAGAAGCAGTTCGGCGAGGAAAATGCCGCCGATCACCAGCCCGACCGGAAGATATTCGATGAAGCCCTCGCGCAGCTCGGCAAAATCCACGTCGAGCATCATGATCACGAACAGGAACAGCACCGCGACCGCGCCGACATAAACGACGACCAGAATCATCGCCAGGAATTCCGCTCCCATCAGCACGAACAGGCCGGAGGCGTTCACGAAGGCGAGGATCAGGAACAGCACGGAGTGCACGGGATTGCGCGAGACAATCACCATGACCGCGGAGGCCACGCAGATGCCCGCGAACAGATAAAAGAACAGGGCCGGAAGGATCATGCCAAACTCCCGTCCACGAACGCCCCTGCATTCCCTCCCGCACAAGGGGGAAGAGAGCAGACTGTGCGCATGGCGAATAGGTGCGTCTCCGAAACCACGTTCCTCACCTCACCGGTACGGCGCGTCTTGCGCGATCGACTGAGCGATTTCACGCTCCCAGCGGTCGCCATTGGCGAGCAGCTTCGCCTTGTCATAATAGAGCTCCTCGCGCGTCTCAGTCGCGAATTCGAAATTCGGCCCCTCAACGATCGCATCGACCGGACAGGCCTCCTGGCACAGCCCGCAATAGATGCACTTCACCATGTCGATGTCGTAGCGCACCGTGCGGCGCGTGCCATCGTTGCGCCGCGGGCCGGCTTCGATCGTGATTGCTTGCGCCGGACAGATCGCCTCGCAGAGCTTGCAGGCAATGCAACGCTCTTCGCCGTTCGGATAGCGGCGCAGCGCATGCTCGCCGCGAAACCGTGGCGAGATAGGCCCCTTTTCGAACGGGTAATTCAGCGTCGGCTTCGGCTTGAAGAAATAGCGCATGGCGAGAAAGAACGCCGATACGAATTCCGACAGCAGGAGCGAGCGGGCGGTAGCGTTGATGTTGATACTCATAGCGACCTCATTTCGGCGCAATCCCCGCCAATTGCAGCACGCCCGCGACGATGACCACCATGGCGAGCGACAGCGGCAGGAACACCTTCCAGCCAAGCCGCATCAACTGGTCGTAGCGGTAGCGCGGCACGATGGCCTTCGCCATTGCAAACATGAAGAACATGAAGAACAGCTTCAGCGCGAACCAGATGATCCCGGGCACCCAGGTGAAGGGCGGCAAGTTCACCGGCGGCAGCCAGCCGCCCAGGAACAGGATCGTCGCCATGGCGCACATCGTGGTGATCGCGACATATTCGCCCAGCATGAACAGAAGATAAGGCGTCGAGCCGTACTCGACCATGAACCCGGCGACCAGTTCGGACTCCGCTTCCACGAGATCAAATGGCGGGCGGTTGGTTTCCGCGAGCGCCGAGACGTAGAACACGACGAACATCGGAAACAGCGGCCACACATACCAGTTCAGGATGGTGAGCCGCGGCAGCCCGATCAGGCTGGCAAGGCCACGGGCATTCTGCGCCTCGACCACGCCCGACAAATTCAGCGTGCCGGCGCACAAGAGCACCGTGATGATGACGAATCCGATCGAGACCTCGTAACTGACCATCTGCGCCGCCGAGCGCAGCGCCGCCAGGAACGGATATTTCGAATTCGACGACCAGCCGGCCATGATGATGCCGTAGATCGACAGCGAGGAGATCGCGAAGATGTAGAGCACGCCGACATTGATGTCGGAGATCACCCAGCCGAGACTGGTCGGGATCACCGCCCAGGCCGCGAGCGCGAGCACGCAGGAGACCAGCGGCGCCAGCAGGAACACCCCCTTGTTGGCGCCGGCCGGAATGATCGGCTCCTTCAGCACGAACTTGAGAAGATCGGCAAAGGATTGGAACAGGCCCCATGGACCCACCACGTTGGGGCCGCGCCGGATCTGCACCGCCGCCCAGATCTTGCGATCGGCAAGCAGGATGTAGGCGATCGCGATCAAGAGCACGACGAGCAGCAACAGGCTCTCGGCAACCATGATGATCAGCGGCCACAACGTACTGGTCCAGAATTCGGCCATCAGTTCACTCCGCTGCCGTCAGCATGTGCCCGGAGGCAAGCCGCGAGCATTCCGCCATCACGGCAGAGGCGCGCGCGATCGGATTGGTCAGATAGAAGTCGCCCACAGACGCCTTGAACGGCACCTTCTCGAGGTCGCCGCCGCGGCTCGCGAACGTCTTGAGGTCGGCCGCGTTGCCGGCCTCGATCTGATCGAGCCGCATCAGGTGCGGCACCGCTTTGAAGATTGCCTGACGCAGCGCCGCAAGCGAGTCGTAAGGCAGCTTCTTGCCCAGCACATCCGAGAGCGCGCGGATGATCGCCCAGTCTTCCCGCGCCTCTCCGGGAGGAAAGCCCGCCCGGTTGGCCATCTGGGCCCTGCCCTCGGTATTGACGAAGATGCCGGACTTTTCGGTGTAGGCCGCGCCCGGCAGGATGACATCGGCGCGATGCGCACCAGCGTCTCCGTGGGTGCCGATATAAACGACGAACGTACCGTCCGGCACCTTCACTTCGTCCGCGCCAAGCAGGAACAGCACGTCCAGCGTGCCGAATGTGGTCATCTGCGCAGTATTCAGCCCGCCTGCCCCCGGGGCAAAGCCGACATCGAGCGCGCCGGCGCGCGAAGCGGTGTTCTGCAACACCGCAAAGCCGTTCCAGCCATCCTTGATCGCGCCGATGTCGAGCGCCAGCTTCGCGGCCCGCGCCAGCACTGCCGCGCCGTCGTGCCGCGTGAATGCATCGGCGCCGACCAGCACCATCGGTTTCTCAGCGTTCTTCAGAACGTCGGCAAAGGAATGCTTGCCGGCGGCGAGGTCGCCAAGCGATTCCGTCCCTGCACCGATATAGTCATGGGCATAGACCAGATCCGCCCGCGCGCCGATCACGCCGACCTTGAGATAGCCGGTGCGCCAGCGCTTGCGGATGCGCGCATTGAGAACGGCGGCTTCCCTGCGAGGGTTCGAACCCACGATCAGAAGCGCGTCGGCCTGATCGATGCCGGCGATGGTCGGATTGAAAATATAGGACGCGCGCCCCGCTTTGGGATCGAAGGCATCACCTCCCTGCACGGCGAGATTGACCGAGCCGAATTTCGCCAGCAGCTCTTTCAGTGCAAACATCTCTTCCACGGCCGCGAGATCGCCGGCGATCGCGCCGATCCGCTTGCCGTCGGTCCGGGAAATCCGGGCGGCGATGGCCGCAAAGGCCTGCTGCCATGAGGCGGCGCCAAGCTGGCCGTTTTCGCGAATGTAGGGACGGTCAAGCCGCTGCGTGCGCAGGCCATCAACGATGTGGCGGGTCTTGTCGGAAATCCATTCCTCGTTCACCGCTTCGTTGATGCGCGGCAGGATCCGCATCACCTCGCGGCCGCGGGTATCGACGCGGATGGCGGAGCCCACGCCATCCATCACGTCGACGGACTGGGTCTTGCCCAACTCCCATGGGCGCGCGGCGAAGGCGTAAGGCTTTGAGGTCAGCGCGCCCACCGGGCAGATGTCGACGAGATTGCCTTGCAATTCCGAGGTCAGCGCGCTCTCGAGGTAGGTCGTGATCTCCATGTCCTCGCCGCGGCCGGTCGCGCCCATTTCCGGCGCGCCGCAGACTTCGGCCGAGAAGCGAACGCAGCGCGTGCACTGGATGCAACGGTTCATCGAGGTCTTCACCAATGCGCCGAGATATTTGTCCTCGACCGCGCGCTTGTTCTCGGCGAAGCGCGACGTGTCGACGCCGTAGCCCATCGCCTGATCCTGAAGGTCGCATTCCCCGCCCTGGTCGCAAATCGGGCAGTCCAGGGGATGGTTGATCAGCAGAAACTCCATCACGCCTTCGCGCGCCTTCTTCACCATCGGCGAACGGGTGGAGATTTCCGGCGGCTCGCCCTTTGGACCCGGACGGCAATCGCGTACGCCCCAGGCGCAGCTTGCCACCGGCTTCGGGCCACCCTTCACCTCGACGAGGCACATCCGGCAATTGCCGGCGATCGAAAGCCGCTCGTGGTAGCAGAATCGCGGAATCTCGGCGCCGGCCGCTTCGCACGCCTGCAACAGCGTATATTCGGCGGGAACATCGATTTCTTTGCCGTCGACAATGAGTTTGGTCATTGCTGTCTCAACTCTTTCCGAGCTTGCAGTCCGGCGGCGTGACACCAGCTGACTTCAGGGATGTCCTCACCCAGTCCTGGGTGATCGTACCGTAGGTCGCGAGATAGCCGGGTTCGGCGTGATTTTTCTCGCAGAGAAACGGCAAATGCGGCTTCAGGTCGTAGTCGCAGGAGGCGAGCCACTCGCGCCGATCGGCAAAAGCGCCAAAGGCTTCCTCGCAGGCATAGAGAAAATACGAGACGAAGCTTTCGTATTGGACTTGCTGGTCGTGGCTGGCTTTCCTGATCGCATCGTAATCGGGCGCGGAGAACTTTGGATTCTTAAACGCCAAATCCGTGTAAGCCAGAAATGCCTGCCGTGCGCTGGCGGCGCGATTGTTGGAGCGGATTTCGTTAATCTGAAACAGGATGGCAACAAAGCCCAGCAGCGCAACGGTCGCCTGCGCCATCTGCGCGAGCGTCCCATATTTCTGCCAGAATGTGGCGGGCTGCGACATCAATCCTACTCCGCCGCGACCATATGCGCGGGGTCGAGAACCCCCTGATCGTCGAGATCGGCCTTGTGCGAATATTGAGCGATCCGTTCTTCGATCTCGTGACGGAAATGCGCGATCAGTCCCTGGATCGGCCAGGCGGCCGCGTCGCCGAGCGCGCAAATGGTGTGGCCTTCGACCTGCTTGGTGACTTCCAAGAGCATGTCGATCTCGCGCTTATGGGCACGGCCTTCCGCCATGCGCGTCAGCACCCGCCACATCCAGCCTGTGCCCTCGCGGCAGGGCGTACACTGGCCGCAGCTCTCATGCTTGTAGAAATAGGAGATGCGCGCGATCGCCCGGATCAGGTCGGTCGACTTGTCCATCACGATCACGGCCGCGGTGCCGAGGCCGGAGCGCAACTTGCCGAGACTGTCGAAATCCATCGGCGTATCGATGATCTGGTCGGCCGGCACCATGCGCACCGACGAGCCGCCGGGAATGACCGCCTTCAGATTGTCCCAGCCGCCGCGAACGCCGCCGCAATGGCGCTCGATCAATTCGCGGAATGGAATCCCCATGGCCTCTTCGACGTTGCAGGGACGCTGGACGTGACCTGAAATGCAGAACAGCTTGGTGCCGACATTGTTCGGCCGACCGATGGCTGCGAACCAGGCTGCGCCGCGCCGCAGGATGTCGGGGGCAACCGCAATCGACTCGACGTTATTGACCGTCGTCGGACAGCCGAACAGGCCGACATTGGCCGGAAACGGCGGCTTCAGCCGTGGCTGGCCTTTCTTGCCTTCGAGGCTCTCCAGAAGGGCGGTCTCTTCGCCGCAGATATAGGCGCCAGCCCCATGGGTCACATAGAGGTCGAACGGCCAGCCGTTCTCGTTGTCCTTGCCGATCAGCTTGGCTTCGTAGGCCTGATCGACAGCGGCCTGCAGGTGCTCGCGCTCACGGATGAATTCGCCGCGCACATAGATGTAGCAGGCATGCGCTCCCATCGCGAAGCTCGCGAGCAGGCAACCCTCGACCAGCAAATGCGGGTCGTGCCGCATGATCTCGCGGTCCTTGCAGGTACCGGGCTCTGACTCGTCGGCATTCACGACGAGATAGCTCGGGCGTCCATCTTTGGATTCCTTCGGCATGAAGGACCACTTCATCCCGGTCGGAAAGCCCGCGCCACCGCGGCCGCGCAGACCCGACGCCTTCATCTCGTTGATGATCCAGTCGCGTCCCTTGTCGATGATCGCCTTGGTGCCGTCCCAGGCGCCGCGACGGCGCGCACCCTCAAGGCCCCAATCGTGGAGGCCGTAAAGGTTTTTGAAGATGCGGTCCTTGTCCTCAAGCATGGTCAGACTTTCCGGGGATCAACGAATGGACGGCGGCGAAACGAAATCGGCGATGGCCGACTGAAGGGCGTGACTCATGTCACTTCCTTCAGCGTGGTCGGCCCTCCCACCGGCGCGGAGAACTGGCGATCGATTTGCGGCCCGGGCTTTGGCGGCTTGCCCGAGGCAAAGCCGTCAAGCACCTTGCCAAAGCTTTCCTTGGTCAGGTCTTCGTAGGTGTCCTTCCAGATCAGGACCATCGGCGCATTCACGCAGGCGCCGAGGCACTCGACTTCTTCCCAGCTGAAATTGCCGTCTTTCGACAGTTCGAAGGGATCGTGGTGGATCCGGCTCTGACAGAGATCGATGAGATCGGCGGCGCCGCGCAGCCGGCACGGCGTCGTGCCGCAGACCTGGACATGCGCCTTCTTGCCGACCGGCTGCAACTGGAACATCGTGTAGAAGGTCGCCACTTCCAGCACGCGAATGTAGGGCATGGACAACAGATCCGCGACGGCGCGGATCGCCGCTTCCGAAACCCAGCCATCGTGCTGTTCCTGAACCCGCCACAGGATCGCAATCACCGCCGAGGCCTGGCGGCCTTCCGGGTATTTGGCGATCTGCTCTTTCGCCCACGCCAGATTTTCCGGCGTGAACGTGAAACTGGCGGGCTGGACCTCTTTGGGTGCAAGGCGGCGGACGGACATCGTGCTCAGTCTCTCATTGCATCCGGCGCGCGGCGCTGGCGTTCAAGGCAGCAATTCGTTGCTGCCAGAACGCGCTCGCGGTGCCGAAGACGTTATAACCGATGTGGGATGAAACCTTGATGCGATCCAGGATCGAAGGCTCGCTCACGGTTTCAAGGCGATTCGAAACGGGATCGTGGACGATGAGCTTGAGCGGCGTCTGATCGAGAATGTAGCGCGACACGGTGTGGTTGGGATCACTGCCGTGTTCTTCGCACATGATCACGCTGTCGCCTTGAAGCAACCGCGCGCCGCCCTTGATGGCCTCGATCTCGACGCCCTCGACGTCGAGCTTGATGAGATATTTTCCGCCCGGCGAGATCTTGCCGTCATTGAGAAGATCGTCGAGCGCCATCACCGGGACGGTCTCGGAGCCGCTTCCAGGCGCGCCCGCAATGCTGAATTTCTCGTGCTTGGTTCCGGACAGCTGCGCGGTCCCTTTGGTGGCGCCGATGGCGCACTTCAAGATCTCGAAACGATTGCCATTGACCTCGGCGTTGTTGGCGAGCTTGCCGAAGTTCTCCGACGATGGCTCGATGGCAATCGCCTTATGCGAACCGTATGGTTTGCTCGTCGCGAGCACCGACCAGTAGCCGTAATTGGCGCCGCAATCGAGCAGGGTGTAGTCGACATCGGTCGAATGCCGGAACAGCAACTCGAGTTCGTCTTCGTAGCGATACGAGCGGTCGAGCAGCTTGCTCCAGTATCCGTCGCCGTACGGAAACTCGAACGTTGCATCCTCGTTGAGCTTGATCGCGATGTTGCGCTCCGGCAGCGTCTTGCGCAGCAGATTGGCGCAGCCGTTGTAGCCGCGGTGCGAAAAATGCGAAGATATCTTCGATCCTGTCACCAGCGCCAACGCGGCCGTCCGCTCCCACAGGTTGGCCCCCTCAAGAGCCCCCGAAGCGCGGTCGAACTGAATGGGCGGCGGCGCGATCATCACCGATCGACCTCTCCGAATACGATGTCGAGCGAGCCCAGAATGGCCGACACGTCCGAGAGCAGATGGCCCCTGCAGATGAAATCCATCGCCTGCAGGTGCGCAAAGCCCGGCGCGCGGATCTTGCACTTGTAGGGCTTGTTAGAGCCGTCGGCGACGAGATAGACGCCGAACTCGCCCTTGGGCGCTTCCACCGCGACGTAAACCTCGCCGGCCGGCACGTGAAAGCCCTCGGTATAGAGCTTGAAATGATGGATCAGCGCTTCCATCGAGCGCTTCATCTCGCCGCGGCGCGGCGGGAAGATCTTGTTATCCTGAATAGCGACGGGCCCCTGCCCGTCAGGCGCCCGCAGCTTGGCGATGCACTGCTTCATGATACGCACGGACTGGCGCATCTCTTCCATGCGGATGCAGTAACGGTCGTAGCAGTCGCCGTTTTTGCCGATCGGAATGTCGAAATCCATTTCGGCGTAGCATTCGTAAGGCTGGGCTTTACGCAAATCCCAGGCCGCGCCGGAGCCGCGCACCATCACGCCGGAGAATCCCCACTCCCACGCCTGTTTCAGCGAGACCACGCCGATATCGACGTTGCGCTGCTTGAAGATACGGTTTCCCGTCAGCAGCGTTTCGAGATCGTCGACCACTGTCGGGAAGGAATCGCACCAGGAATCGATATCGTCGATCAGCTTGGGCGGCAGGTCCTGATGCACGCCGCCGATGCGGAAGTAAGCCGCATGCATGCGCGAGCCGGAGGCGCGCTCGTAAAACACCATCAGCTTCTCGCGCTCCTCAAACCCCCACAGCGGCGGGGTGAGCGCGCCGACGTCCATCGCCTGCGTTGTGACGTTGAGAAGATGCGACAGGATGCGGCCGATCTCGCAGTAGAGTACGCGGATCAACTGGGCGCGGCGCGGCACCTCGATGCCGAGCAGCTTTTCCGCCGCAAGGCAAAACGCGTGCTCCTGATTCATCGGCGCGACGTAGTCGAGCCGGTCGAAATAAGGAATCGCCTGCAAATAGGTCTTGTGCTCGATCAGCTTTTCCGTGCCGCGATGAAGCAGCCCGATATGGGGATCGACGCGGGCGACGACTTCGCCGTCGAGTTCGAGCACCAGGCGCAGCACGCCGTGCGCAGCCGGATGCTGCGGCCCGAAATTGATGGTGAAGTTACGGAGGTTTTGCGGCTGCTCGTTCATGGCTTCGGCTCCGCTTTCGCTTTTTCGTCACCGGGAAGCGGATAATCGGCTCCCTCCCACGGCGACATAAAATCGAACTTCCGGAATTCCTGATTGAGCCGGACCGGCTCGTACAGCACCCGCTTCTCCTGGTCGTCGTAACGAACCTCGACAAAGCCGGTGAGCGGAAAGTCCTTGCGCAAGGGATGACCGTCAAAACCGTAATCGGTCAGCAGCCGCCGCATGTCCGGATGTCCGACAAAGATCACGCCATAGAGGTCGTAGGTCTCGCGCTCAAACCAGTCCGAGCCCGGAAAAACGTCGATGATCGAGGGCACTTGGGTCGTCTCGTCGGCCTCCGCACGCAGGCGAATGCGCGCATTCAGCGTCGGCGACAGCAGGTGATAGACCACATCGAATCGCTTCTCGCGGCCGGGATAGTCGACCGCCGTCACGTCGGTCAGGTTGACGAAGCGGCAGGCGGGATCGTCGCGGAGGTAGCGGACGACATCGACGATCCGCGCCGCTTCCACATCCACCGTCAACTGATTGAAGGCCACGGAGTGGCCGGTCGCCGCGCCCGCGAGCGCGCCAACGATCGTCTGCCCCAGAGCGTCAAGCCTGCCGTCGTCCATACCCTAAAACCCTAGCGTTCGATGGTTCCGGTGCGCCGGATTTTCTTCTGCAGGAGCAGAATGCCGTACAGCAGCGCCTCCGCTGTGGGTGGACAACCGGGCACGTAGACGTCGATGGGCACGATGCGGTCGCAGCCGCGCACCACCGAGTAGGAATAGTGATAATAACCGCCGCCGTTGGCACATGATCCCATCGAGATCACATAGCGCGGTTCCGGCATCTGGTCGTAAACCTTGCGCAGCGCCGGCGCCATCTTGTTGGTCAGCGTGCCCGCCACGATCATTACGTCGGATTGCCGCGGCGAGGCGCGCGGCGCAAAGCCAAAGCGCTCGACGTCGTAGCGCGGCATCGACACCTGCATCATCTCGACCGCGCAGCACGCAAGGCCAAACGTCATCCACATCAGCGAACCGGTGCGCGCCCAGGTAATCAGG
>NZ_JBAVCF010000157.1:0-9080 GCF_049586575.1 Bradyrhizobium sp. | reverse complement strand
CGCCGGCGCGTCGTCGATCCTCGGCGCCATCAACTTCATCACCACGATCTTCAACATGCGCGCGCCCGGCATGACCATGCACAAGATGCCGCTGTTCGTGTGGTCGATTCTGGTGACCACATTCATGTTGCTGCTGGCGCTGCCAGTGCTTGCTGGCGCCATCACCATGCTGCTCACCGACCGCAATTTCGGCACCACTTTCTTCGACCCGCAGGGCGGCGGCGACCCGCTCCTGTTCCAGCACCTGTTCTGGTTCTTCGGCCATCCCGAGGTCTACATCATGATTCTGCCGGGCTTCGGCATGATCAGCCAGATCGTGTCGACGTTTTCGAAGAAGCCGGTATTCGGCTATCTCGGCATGGCCTACGCCATGGTGGCCATCGGCGGCATCGGCTTCGTCGTTTGGGCGCATCACATGTTCGTCGTCGGCATGTCGGCGAGCGTGCAGGCCTACTTTATCGCGGCATCGATGGTGATCGCGGTGCCCACCGGCGTGAAGGTCTTTTCCTGGCTTGCGACGATGTGGGGCGGCTCAATCGAGTTCAAGACGCCGATGCTGTGGGCAATCGGCTTCATCCTTCTGTTCACCATCGGCGGCGTCACGGGCGTGGTGCTGGCCAATGCCGGCGTCGACCGCGAGTTGCACGGCACCTATTACGTGGTGGCGCATTTCCACTACGTGCTCTCGCTCGGCGCCGTGTTTGCGATTTTCGGCGGCTGGTACTACTGGTTCCCGAAGATGACCGGCTACATGTACAACGAGACGCTCGGAAAGGTGCACTTCTGGTTCACGTTCATCGGCGTCAACCTAGCCTTCTTCCCGCAGCACTTCCTCGGCATGGCCGGTATGCCGCGGCGCTATGTAGATTACCCAGCAGCCTTCGCCGGGTGGAATTTCGTTTCATCGATCGGCTCCTATATTTCGGGCTTCGGGGTGCTCGTGTTCTTCTACTGCATGGCGCTAGCCTTGATGCGCAAGGAACGCGCGTCGGCGAATCCTTGGGGACCGGGCGCGACCACCCTGGAGTGGACGCTGCCCTCACCCCCGCCGTTCCATCAGTTTGAAACATTGCCACTCATACTGTGATGCAAGTTGGAGAGCTAAACACTGGAAAGGATCTGAATCATGTCTGCCAAAAAGAAACGTCCCAACAGACTGCCGTCGGCTACAATGGCACACCTGAACGCGCTGCTTGATGAAGCTCTCGAAGAGACTTTCCCAGCGAGCGATCCAGTTTCGATTTGCCTGGAGATCGGGACGCCCCAGCAAACGATGGCCGTCCAAGCCGCGTCACGCCCATCCAGGGTACCCTATTCGCGTCCCATGGAGCGCTCGCTGAAGAGTATTAACAACCGCTTCGTTGGATAACTTCGTGTAACGAGCTCCTGATGGCTTCTTTCGTCACCGTCGGGTTCCATCATCATGGCAAGAACCTTTAAGGTGGGTAATCACGTCAGCTGGAACTCCGAGGCTGGTCGCGTCACGGGTCATATCGTCCGAGTACACATCAGGGACGTGAACTACAAGGGCTACGTGCGTCACGCCAGCCTTACCGATCCTCAATACGAGCTTAAAAGCGACAAAACCGATCACGTTGCTATGCACAAGGGACGGGCGTTACGACGCCTTCGCGATTGAGCTTTCCGGAACCGGATGTGTCGCAGGTGCAGGTTGGCTCATGCGTGGAATTCCAAAACGTACGCTCCAACTCCTGTAGGTCCCACCGCAAAGAAAGGAATGTAAAGAATTGTTATGGTCGCGCGGCCTTTATTCTAATTCAGACCAAAGCGCAAAGCTTTGCGCTCAGAGACCTGTATCTGCTCGTGTAGTCGCGGGAGTTGCTCGGCATGCCCGCGTCCTCTGAGGCACACTCAACTCGCTCAGTCATTTCGGTCACCCACTTGAGCGGAGGCTTAGCCAAGACGAACGCGCCAAACGTCGGGACCCTGCTCGAGATAGGCCCAATCCGCAGCGAGCGCCGTAACGAGCTTCGAGCTGGAAACGAAGCCGCTTGGGATCATGATCGACGACCAGCTGCAATGAGCTGCCTGCCCGGAGTGAGGTGTTCGAATAGTTGAGAGATGATCAGGTGACGGTAGCGCGGATCAATTTCGGCGACCGTGACCACCCGCTCGGCAATTTGATCTGTTTCCGGAATTAGGCCGGCTCCCTTGCTGCAGGAAGTTGGTTTGCGATCCTGCCGGTATTCGATGGCTGCTGTCTCGCGCATTTCAGTTCGACGAAAAGACCGTTGATACGCTGAATCAATCGCGTCGCACCATCGATCCCCAGAACCTTGCCCAGTACGGTTCGGAAGTACGACTTCATGATCCGCCCCGTGACCCCGCGATCGCCGCATATCATCTCGACGATGTTTTGGGCGAGCGGCGAGAGCGCTTGGCTGCCAACGTCGGGATCTAAGATGCCACGGAGAGCTTGCTCAACCTTGGTCCAATTCGTGCCCGAGATATGGGTTAGTACATTGCCAAAGTGGCCATGTTGGCGAAGCCCCGTGACCAGAGTGAAGGCAAGATCGCTCGGTAGCGGGCATTCGACTTCCGCGAGGGCCGGGATTTGCTCGCGCGGTAGGCGCCCTATAGCTCAAATACTGTGGAAAGCCCCGCTATGGGGCTAATCTGAATGGACCGGTTGGCCGTGTCGAACATGCAGAACCTCATTAAACATATATCTGTAATACAGCTTATCGGATGACAAGGGCGCAAGCGAACAATTGCGAGCGGTGCTGGCGAAGGCTGATATCGCTGTCAACAAAGGGGGCTTCCCGACGGCGGCGAACCAGCGATCGGCTTGACTACCGGTTTGTCCGAAGCTGCTGAAGCGATGGAGGCACGAGGTAGGAAGGATCAAATTCCGCGATAATCTGCAGCGCCGCCCTATCGAGAATTTTGATCTCATGGCGCCTCATAGCGATCAACCCCTCGCGTTTGAGTTGGCTGATCATACGATTCGCGTGAGGGCCGCTTAGCCCAACGCGATCAGCGATATCCTCCTGCGACAGCGGTATCTCAAAGGTATTCTCTGAAGCCATTCCAACAGCCTTCAGTCGAAAATGAATTTCCAAAAGGAAATGTGCGACGCGCTCTAGCGGAGATCGACGACCGGCATCGACAAGATGATGCGCATAGAGCGACGCTTCGTGCGCAACAAGCGAGATCAGGGCAACTGCTATATTGGGCCTCTCATTGCAAACGTCGATAAACGCGTCGAATGAAATACGATTGAGGCTCATCTCTGTGGCGGCTTTAACGGAATAGAGCGAACGGTCGAAAAAAGACTCGGGGAAGCCAGCAATGTCTCCCGGCAAAAGCGTGTTAATGATTTGCCGCCCGCCCTTGTGTACCAGCGTGTAGCGGACGGCAAATCCACTCTCAACTATGTACAATTCCTTATATTCAAAACCCTGAACGATGATGTCCTTGCCCTTTTTCACGGTCAGTCTACGATTTAGCAGGCGATTTAGCGCCTTCAAGTCGCTTGCGCTGAGAGATGCGTGGGTCAAAAGCTTGATCACAAAGGGATGCCTCTCAATCGGCCGATCCCGGATTGCCTTAGATGTCGCAGCAGGTGGGATGCTCACCGAAGCTCTCCCAAAGGATAATTTTTTATCAGACAAATATGTATATGTAATATATCTTATAAAATACAAGAAGGCGCGCGCAACGCGCCGGCCCGGCTAAGCCTCGTTCCAGCGGCTAGCCGCTGACTGTGTGTTTTGTTTGAATGGTGTAGCCTATGACGATGGCTACTGGGCGTCGCCATCTCGCTTGTTCAAGCTGATTTCGAGTGACGATGCCATGCGCTGCGCAATGTCAACTAAGACAGTCGCGCTGTCAGCCGGGCAGAGATCCTGGGCCGTCTCCCGGAAGAGCGCCAGCCATTGCGGAATCAGGTCTGCGCGGATGGTTGCATGCTTGATGTGCGCGGGAATGAAGTTTCGCGCGTTGTAGCTACGATCAAGCCGTATCACATAAAGCCAGAATGAAATAACTGTCTCGATATGTGCCGGCCAACGATCGTCAATGATACCGTCGAAAACCGGCCCCAACATCGGGTCGCGCCTCACTCTGGCATAGAAGGCGGGAATAAGCCGGCGGATCTCCGCCTCGGTGATGCCGGCATTTGTAGCCTTGTGCTCATAAGCGGCCGAAACGATGCTGATATCGGCCATTGCCGTACCCTTTGGTGCGCTGATCGCTAAAAGTCTTCCGAGACCGGGAAAAGATCAGCGGGAGCGGAACTGGCGTGCACTTTGGAAAGTTGTCGTTTTATCTGCTGCCACTGAGAGCGCTCCTCGGATTGAGGCTTTGGATATGGCCACTCTCGGTACCTGCTGTCGGGTCGATCACGGCATTGATGAGTGCGGGCTTTTTGGCCACGAGCGCGTCGCTCAGTGCCTTCGTGAGGCTGGGCGTGTCGGCTGCGTAGTAGCCGACACCACCAAACGCCTCCATCATCTTGTCATAGCGTGCGTTGCGCATGAGACCGGTAGGCGAGCAACCGGCGGCGCCAGCCGGATCACCCCGATAAATTCCGTTATTGTTGAGGATGATTGTGATTACCGGCAACTCGTAGCGGCAGATCGTTTCGACCTCCATGCCGCAAAAACCAAAAGCGCTGTCGCCCTCAATGGCGACGACCGGCTTGCCGGTGACTACAGCGGCACCGATAGCGTAGCCCATGCCGACGCCCATCACGCCCCAGGTGCCAGAATCGAGACGGTGGCGGGGCTCGTAGATGTCGATGATGTTGCGGGCGAAATCGAGCGTGTTGGCACCCTCGTTGACGATATACACGTCCGGCCGACCGGCAAGCGCATTGCGGACGGCACGCAACGCGCTATGGAAGTTCATCGGATTTGGATCGGCGCTGAGATGCGCCGCCATCCGCTCCTGGTTCTTCCGCTTGTGCTCGGCAATATCGGCGAGCCAGGCGGCTTTCGGTTGGAGCGCCTGAAGCTTTATCGCAGCATTGAACGCTGCAAGGGCGGACTTGATGTCACCGACCACTGGGGCGGCGATGGCACGATTACTGTCCATCTCGGTGGGCGAGATGTCGACTTGTACGAAGCGGGTCGTTTCCGGCCAGAGCGGGCCCCTGCCGTGCGAGAGCAGCCAGTTGAGGCGGGCTCCGATCAGCATGGCCACATCGGTGTGTCCGATTGCGTAGGAGCGCGCCGCGGCGACGGACTGTGCATGATCGTCGGGTAGCAGGCCCTTTGCCATCGACATGGGCAGAAAGGGGATGCCGGTTGCCTCTATGAACGAGCGAATCTCTTCGTCGGCTTGGGCGTAGGCGGCACCCTTGCCCAAAATGACCAAGGGGCGCTGCGCTGTTGCCAAGACATCGAGCGCCCGCGCGATCGATGCCGGGTCGGGAATTTGCCGCGGCGAGGGGTCGATGACCTTCACCAACGACTTTTTCGCCGTTTCAAGCTCGATGGCCATGCCAAGGAGCTTCGCCGGAAGGTCGAGGTAGACGCCGCCGGGACGCCCAGATACGGCGGCGCGAATGGCTCGCGCTATACCGATACCGATATCCTGTGGTCGATTGATTCGATAGGCCGCCTTGGCATAGGGCTTGGCGGCGTTCATCTGATCGAGTTCTTCGTAATCGCCCTGCTCGAGATCGATAATCGCCCGATCGCTCGACCCGCTGATCAGGATCATCGGGAAGCAATTGGTCGTGGCATTGGCAAGGGCGATTAGCCCATTCAAGTAGCCGGGTGCGGAAACCGTCATGCAGATGCCTGACTTCTGGGTCAGGTACCCGGCAATTGCTGCGGCATTTCCGGCCGACTGCTCATGGCGAAAGCCCACGTAGCGGATGCTCTGCGCCTGCGCCAAGCGCATCAGGTCGGTCACCGGAATACCGGCGATCCCATAGATGGTGTCAATTCCGTTCAGCTTGAGGGCATCCACCACCAAGTGGAAGCCGTCTGTCATATTAGGATCGGGCATGTTCTCCACCATTTTTGCACATTGAGACATGCGAACTATCGTTGCTCGTTGAGCCGTCTCCCGATCGGTTCATCCACTGACGCGTGCCGCTTGTGCGATATCGCCTCAAAATCCTCTGGAGCGAGCAGCAGATCCGCAAGGGTATAACGGTCCAGCGTTTGCCAGAATGCCCCCAGGGCCTCCTGCAGAGCGCCGCGCATGCGGCAACGCGGTGTAATCCGGCAGTGGTTATCGGCTGTGAAGCATTCGACCAGCGCAAAGTCGGGCTCCGTAGCGCGCATGACCTCGCCGAGCTGAATTTTGCTCGGCCGCCGGGCCAGCGCCAAACCGCCCGAGTGCCCGCGGACCGTTCTGAGGTATCCAGCTCGCGTGAGCAGGTTGACGATTTTCATAAGATGAGCCCGCGAGATGCCGTACGCTTCGGCGGTCTCTTCGATCGTGACGAGCCGATCACCATGTGTCCCCGCATACATCAGGACGCGCAAGGCATAATCGGTAAAGTTAGTCAGTCGCATCGTGGCCCGCCAAATTGTGCACTACCCAACTCTGTCAGGCTCCAATTACAAAGGTGTACACGGTATGCATGTTTTGCAAGTCTGACCGCTTAATGAGTCTTACGCCACAGAAGATATATTGACAATATATCTTATGCGGAATAGCCCTATGGGTACGCCCAGCTCCACCAAGAGACGGCGGTCGTCAGACGGAAAGGAAGCCTGCATGTGCGAACAAAACGCGGATCTTTCGGACGAGGAGATTGACGTGCGCAGTCTCATTCCGGCGCAACGTCACGCGAAGATCTTCCAGCACATCGATGAATTGGCGTTTGGAGCATCGTTCGTGCTGGTCAATGATCACGACCCAAAGCCACTCTATTATCAGCTGGAAGCTGAATATCCGAAACAGTTCTCCTGGACCTATCTGGAGAGGGGACCAGAGGTGTGGCGCGTCGAGATCGGCCGGGTGCAGAAGGCAGCCTAGCGTCCCGGTCGCGCATTGATGGCGTCCGGTTCGCCTGACGCCATCCAACCGTTAAGGGATTTGCCATGGTCGGCGTCACGCTATCTCGATGGACCATGTCTTATTTCGCGGTGGCGCTCGTCAGCCTACTGACGGCGGAGTGCCTCATGGCCAGCGGCTATGGATTTCCCGGTGCGCCGATCGCAGCCCCGCAGACGCTCGTTGTTGTGCACGTCGTCGCCATAGGGTGGCTGAGCCTCCTGCTGTGTGGGGCGCTGTTTCAGTTCGTGCCCGTTCTCGTCGCTAAGCCACTCTACAGCAACTCCCTGCCGTTGCCGACCCTTGTTCTTCTCTGTGCAGGTCTGCTTGCGCTCCTCTGCGGATTTCTGCAGTTCGGTGGCACAATCGAATTCGAAGTGAGTTTACTTCCGGTAGGCGCAGCCCTTCTGCTGCTCGGCTTTGCCTTTGCCCTCTGGAATCTCGGCCGCACGTTGTGGGATGCGCGCCCGCTCGGTCTGTCGGCACGTTTCGTCATTGTCGGCCTCACCAGCCTTGTGGCAGCCGCCGGATTGGGAATCGTCTTCGCCTTCGTGCTCGGCGGTACCACGGCAGAGACCCGCCTCACCGCTCTGACGGCCGAAGGATTGCCGCTCCATGTGATCGCGGGGCTTGGCGGCTGGCTGACCGTTTCGGCGATGGGCGTCAGCTATCGGCTCTTGGCAATGTTCATGCTCGCTCCCGAACGCGAAGGCGCAGGCACGCGCGGCGCCCTCCACATGGCAACAGCCGCGATGACGGTCGCCATCGTCGGCGGAGTGATCGCAATTTGCAATGCAGTGAGCCTGGGAACGGTTCTAATCGCTGCGGGCCTGCTCGGCCTCGGGGCGCTTACGCTCTATGGACGTGATATGCTTTACCTGTATCGTGCGAGAAAGCGGCGGCTGATCGAACTCAACAGCCGCATGGCCGGCGTCGCCCTTGCCAACCTAGCGGCCGGCGTGATCCTCGCAATCATCTTTGTTGCCACCGGCACCTTGCAGCGCCACCTCGGAGCGTTGGTCTTCCTCTTCGCCTTCGGGTGGCTCTCCGGTCTGGGCCTCGCCCAACTCTACAAGATCGTCGCCTTTCTCACCTGGCTTGAGTGCTATGGCCCGGTGCTTGGCAAAACACAAACGCCGCGGGTTCAGGACCTGGTGATTGAGACGCGCGCGTCGAAGTGGTTCGTCCTTTATTTTGTCGCCGTCTGGACAGGCACCGTCGTTCTGCTGACGGGCCCGGCATGGGCCTTTCAGGCGACCGCCGGCATCATGCTCATCGCGACCGCCGGCATTGTTGCTCAGATCGTGCGCACGCGGCGTCTCGCTGACGTGGCGAACACGTTGCGTTTGCCCCAAGGGGCGCACCGACCGCGCCTCCTGCTTTCGCTTTCCCCACAAACTTGACTCAAGGAGCATGGTCCCATGACAACAGCCTTCGTAGAACTCGACGTTCGTCCAATCCTGCGCGACGGTGGCGAGCCGTTTGGAAAGATCATGGAAGCCGTCGCCGCGCTCACCCCTGACCAGGGATTGCGGTTGTTCGCGACCTTCAAGCCGACACCATTGTTGCAGGTGCTCGGCTCCAAGGGTTACAGCCATCAAGTCCG
Source organism: Bradyrhizobium sp. (assembly GCF_049586575.1). Lineage (GTDB taxonomy): Bacteria > Pseudomonadota > Alphaproteobacteria > Rhizobiales > Xanthobacteraceae > Bradyrhizobium. Next base: position 496 of record NZ_JBAVCF010000157.1, on the reverse strand, counting down.
GCAGCTCGAAGACGGCGACTGGGAGGTGCTGTTCAGTCCGACGAGAACAGAGAAGGCCACGGAAGCTTCGCCCGCAGCGGCCAGTGACAATTCCGCTTGGCCCGATCCGGTGCAGCACATGGACAATCGTGAGCTTGATCCGCCAGAGCCCATGGTGCGCATTCTCGCTGCACTCGAATCGATGAAGCGCGGCGAGGTTCTCTCGGCATTCCTGTGCCGTGAGCCGACATTTCTACTCCCCGAGCTCGCCAAGCGCGGCCATGATTGGCATGGCGGCTTCGAACCTGACGGCAAGACTTACAAGATTCTCATCCGAGTCGGTGCCGCCAAGGCGGCTGCTGCCGCATGACCGGTGATGCAGGGGGAGTGGATCAACTCGCTGCAAAGGTCGACGCTCATGTTTATCCAAACCGAATCGACGCAAGATCCGGCAACCCTGAAGTTTCTGCCCGGCCAACAAGTCCTGGCTGACGGCAAACTCGTATTTGAGGACAGC
>NZ_JBAVCF010000156.1:0-1728 GCF_049586575.1 Bradyrhizobium sp. | reverse complement strand
CTCAAGCCGGTGCTGGCGCGCGGCGCGGCGTCGAGGCGCAAGAAACGCGTCGAGGCGGCGGAGTGACCCTTCTCCCTCTCCCGCTTGCGGGAGAGGGTCGGGGTGAGGGCGCGAGCGGCTCTGCCGCGAGCGTGATGAGCGGCCGGTCATCCACTGTGCAACCGCCGGTAATCTATGGTAGATGCATCCTATGCCCATGGACGTCGAAGCCGAGATGCGCGACATCAAGCGCCGCATCACCCAACCGAAAGGCCCATCTGGATTCCTGACCCGCCAGGTTCAGGGCGTCCACAAGGACCTGCTGAGCTTCGAGGAAAAGACCGAGCGCAAACTGCGCGAGCACGATGGCAGGTTTAACCGGCTTGACGGCGAGCTCGACGCCCTGGACCGCAAAATCGACGCCAAGGTCGATGGCCTCGCCAAAGCCCTACCCGCCATCGTCGTCGACGCAGTGCGCGGAGCGAACAGAGACCGCGAGGGGAAACATTGACGGCACCGGGGCAGCAGGAAGTCGAGGGCGAAAAGCTTGTCACGCGCCACATCCTCGAACAAACGCGCCGCAACGGCGACGACATTGCCGCCGTGAAGACCCGCTTGAATCGAGTCGAAGAAAAAGTCGACGGGCTTGATCGCAAGGTCGGTGGCCTGGATCGAAAACTGGATGCCCTGACGCGGAACCTACCCGGCATCGTCGCTGGCGCCCTGAGCGACTACGAAATCAAGTCTAAGAAGAAATAGTGACCAGAGCGAAGAACACTCTCAAGCTCATCCACGACGGCAGATACGCCGCTGAGGTTCCGGTCGAACTGATCGAGGACGATACGGCATGGTCGCCCTACTTGTCGCCGGAGGACGTCCGCAAGCTTGACGCCGTGCGGCTAGCATTGAAACGCGGCGACTTCGCCGAAGCCGCCAAATACGGCCGCGTGTTCGAGCTGGCGCCGGCGGCGGCGAAGTAAGCTGAAAGGCAACAGGAAATTAAGTGCACTGTCACCGTAATTACCACCTGCGGGGATAGCGAAGGACACTTTTATTGCTCAGCGCGAACAGCGAACGATCTATGCCAAATATCCACACTGAAGAATCTGAAGCCATTCAAGACCGCGAATGCGGTGCATGCTCATTATGTTGCAAACTCGTTGCCGTGGATGAGCTAAACAAAGTCGAAGGTGTTTGGTGCACGCATTGTGCACCCGGCAAGGGCGGCTGTTTGATCTATGACAGTCGCCCCTCATCATGCCGAGGTTTTCATTGCGGTTGGCTGCAGACTGCGGATTTTGGTCCAGAGTGGCGGCCTACCAAGTCGAGAATGGTCATCGCGGCGGAGGGCGATGGAAATCGGATTAGCATCTATGTTGACCCGAGCTTTCCAACAAATTGGCGCAAGGAACCTTATTATTCGCAACTTCGAGACCTCGCGATAGAAATGGCCCAGGGCCAAAAACAGTTACTGATACGTATAAATAGCCGCGCGATCGCTATGCTCCCGGACCAGGAAATCGATTTGGGGCGATGCGAGAGAGACGATCAGATATTGGTTTCTAGAGATAATCGCACCGGCGAATGGGGTGCTCGCCTTGTGCCAGCCAAAGATGTTCCATTAGAGCAACGTGGCAAATGGATTTCCAGTGGATGGTGATAATGTTCAGCCAATGTAGGGGCAGCAATCCAGCGAGCGTAGGGGGGCAAAAGCACGACGCGCCGTGCCCACGCCTTTTCTCCTTGAAC
>NZ_JBAVCF010000155.1:0-3364 GCF_049586575.1 Bradyrhizobium sp. | reverse complement strand
GTCTGGCCAAGGACCGCGACGACGAGCAGGCGATTCTCGACCGCAACGTCTACAGCCGTCTTGCCGAGCTTCTGGAGAACCGCCAGGGCATCGCCGGTCCGAAGGGCTTCAAGAAGGACACCAAGATTACGCGCGCGGTACTCGACGAGCATCCGCGTTCGCAATGGTGGATGTTCGCGTCCCCCAACGACAAGCTGATGGCCGAAATCGAGGCCATGCGGAAGCAGTACGATGAGTCGAAGAAGGGGCTTGAACAGCGCTTCCTCGACAAGGTCGAGAAGTTGCAGCGTGGCGACGAGTTGCCGCCCGGCGTGATGAAGATGGTCAAGGTCTTTGTCGCGGTGAAGCGCAAGATTCAGCCGGGCGACAAGATGGCCGGCCGTCACGGCAACAAGGGCGTGGTCTCCAAGATCGTTCCGATCGAGGACATGCCGTTCCTCGAGGACGGCACCCATGCCGACATCGTGCTCAATCCGCTCGGTGTGCCTTCGCGCATGAACGTCGGGCAGATTCTCGAAACCCATCTCGGCTGGGCGTGTGCCGGTCTCGGCAAGCGCATCGGCCAGGCGGTCGACGCCTACCTCAGCAAGCAGGACGCCAAGCCGCTGAAGGAAACCTTGAAGAAGATCTACGGCGATGAAGAGACGATCAAGTCGCTCAACGACGGCGAATTGATCGAGCTTGGCCGTAACCTCAGTCATGGTGTGCCGATCGCAACGCCGGTATTCGATGGCGCCAAGGAAGCCGATATCGAGGAGATGCTCAAGCTCGCTGGTCTGGACGCCTCGGGCCAGTCGACCGTCTATGACGGGCGGACGGGTGACGCCTTCGACCGCAAGGTGACGGTTGGCTACATCTATATGCTCAAGCTGCACCATCTCGTCGATGACAAGATCCATGCGCGCTCGATCGGTCCGTACTCGCTCGTTACCCAGCAACCGCTGGGCGGCAAGGCGCAGTTCGGCGGCCAGCGTTTCGGCGAAATGGAGGTCTGGGCGCTCGAAGCTTACGGCGCCGCCTACACCTTGCAGGAAATGCTGACGGTGAAGTCGGACGACGTCGCCGGCCGCACCAAGGTGTACGAGGCGATCGTTCGCGGCGACGACACGTTCGAGGCGGGTATTCCCGAATCTTTCAACGTGCTGGTCAAGGAAATGCGTTCGCTCGGTCTCAACGTCGATCTGCACAACTCGAAGGTCGGAAGCGCGCCGACCTCGGAGGCTGCCGAGTAAAAAAGTGTCATGCCCGCCGCGTTTCGCGGCGGGCATCCGCATGCTTCGCCTCGCGGGGGCGGGCATGTCGCTGAAAGAGAATTTCGAATTTGCTGCCGGTGACGGCCGGCACGCGAGGAGAAGACGATGAACCAAGAAATTATGAATCTGTTCAATCCGACGACGCCGGCTCAGGTCTTCGACCAGATCCGGATTTCGATCGCGTCGCCGGAAAAGATTCTTTCGTGGTCCTACGGCGAAATCAAGAAGCCGGAGACCATCAACTACCGCACCTTCAAGCCGGAGCGCGACGGTCTGTTCTGCGCCCGCATCTTCGGACCGATCAAGGACTACGAGTGTCTGTGCGGCAAGTACAAGCGGATGAAGTACAAGGGCATCATCTGCGAAAAGTGCTCGGTCGAGGTGACGCTGTCGCGCGTCCGGCGCGAGCGCATGGGTCACATCGAGCTGGCCGCGCCCGTTGCCCATATCTGGTTCCTGAAGTCGCTGCCGTCGCGCATCGGCCTTCTGCTCGACATGACCCTGAAGGATCTCGAGCGGATTCTCTATTTTGAATATTATGTCGTGCTCGAGCCGGGCCTGACCGCGCTCAAGGACCGTCAGTTGCTGTCGGAAGACGAGTATCTGAAGGCGCAGGACGAATACGGCCAGGATTCCTTCACCGCCATGATCGGCGCGGAGGCGATCCGCGAGCTGTTAAAGGGGCTTGAGCTCGAGAAGCTCGAGACCTCCTTGCGCACCGAGATGCAGGAGACCGACTCCGAGATCAAGCACAAGAAGCTCGCCAAGCGGCTGAAGATCGTCGAGGCCTTCCGCTATTCCGGCAACAAGCCGGAGTGGATGATCCTGACCGTGGTCCCGGTGATTCCGCCGGACCTGCGGCCGCTGGTGCCGCTCGATGGCGGCCGCTTTGCGACCTCGGACCTCAACGACCTCTACCGCCGCGTCATCAACCGCAACAACCGCCTGAAGCGGCTGATGGAGCTGCGCGCGCCCGATATCATCATCCGCTACGAAAAGCGCATGTTGCAGGAGGCCGTCGACGCTCTGTTCGATAACGGCCGCCGCGGTCGTGTCATCACTGGCGCCAACAAGCGTCCGCTGAAGTCGCTCGCCGATATGCTCAAGGGCAAGCAGGGCCGTTTCCGTCAGAACCTGCTCGGCAAGCGTGTCGACTATTCCGGCCGCTCGGTGATCGTGGTCGGTCCCGAACTGCGTTTGCATCAGTGCGGCTTGCCGAAAAAGATGGCGCTCGAGCTGTTCAAGCCGTTCATCTATTCGCGGCTTGACGCCAAGGGCCTCTCAACCACCGTGAAGCAGGCCAAGAAGCTCGTTGAAAAGGAGCGTCCTGAGGTTTGGGACATCCTCGACGAGGTGATCCGCGAGCATCCGGTGCTGCTCAACCGCGCGCCGACGCTGCATCGCCTCGGCATTCAGGCGTTCGAGCCGGTCCTGATCGAAGGCAAGGCTATCCAGCTTCACCCGCTGGTTTGCGCGGCGTTCAACGCCGACTTCGACGGTGACCAGATGGCCGTGCACGTTCCGCTTTCGCTTGAAGCGCAGCTGGAAGCGCGTGTGCTGATGATGTCGACCAACAACATTCTGCACCCGGCGAACGGTCAGCCGATCATCGTGCCGTCACAGGACATCGTGCTCGGACTCTATTATCTCTCGATCATGCGCGAGGGGCTGCCCGGCGAGGGCAAGCTCTATGGCGAGATGGCCGAGATCGAGCACGCGTTGCACGCGAAGGTCATCCACCTGCATACCAAGATCAAGTACCGCTGGGAGGGCCTCGACGAGGACGGCAAGCAGGTCAAGCGCTGGATCGAAACCACCGCCGGCCGGGTCATGCTCGGCAACGTGCTGCCGAAGTCGCCGAAGATTTCGTACGACGTCATCAACAAGCTGATGACCAAGCGCGAGATCTCGGGCGTGATCGATCAGGTCTATCGCCACTGTGGCCAGAAGGAGACAGTGATCTTCTGCGACCGCATCATGGCGCTCGGCTTCTACAATGCGTTCAAGGCCGGCATTTCCTTCGGCAAGGACGACATGGTGGTGCCGCACGGCAAGTGGAAGATCGTGGATACGACGCGTACGCTGGCGAAGGATTTCGAGCAGCAGTACAA
>NZ_JBAVCF010000154.1:0-6376 GCF_049586575.1 Bradyrhizobium sp. | reverse complement strand
GCCCCGCTCCGCGCCGAGTCTCCTTACATCCCCCCACTGCCTGAATTGAAATTCGCCGAGATCCCGGCTGGCTCGCGCGCCAACTATCTCGGCGACCGCTGGAGCTACATGGAGGCCGGACGATCAGATGCGCCCGCGCTCGTCCTGCTCCACGGTGTCGGCGCCAACTCGATGCATTGGCGCTATCAGCTTGCCGGACTTTCCGACCGCTATCACGTCGTCGCCTGGAACGCGCCGGGATACATCTTGTCCGATGCGTTGAAGACCGACAATCCGGATTGCAAGACCTTTGCGGACGCGCTGAACGACTTCCTTACGGCGTTGAAGCTCGATCGCGTCAACCTCGTTGGCAATTCTTTCGGCAGCCGCGTCGCGCAATGCTTCGCGCTGCATTATCCCGGGCGTGTCATCAAGCTCGCCATGACCGGGACCGGCATCGGTCCGAACGGCCTGAGCGAGGAGAAAAAGAAGGAGATCATTGCCACGCGCGAGGCGCAGATCGCCAAGGGCGGATTTGCCTTCGGCGCACGCGTCAATGCGCTGCTTGCCGCCAATGCCTCGCCACAGACCGTCGAACTGGTGCGCAAAGTCGTCCGCGCCACCAATCCGCGCGGCTTCATGGATGGCGTCAAGCTCGGACTGGCCGATGGCTATAGCCCCGAGGAGGTCGCACCGAAATTGACCTTTCCGGTGCTGCTGATTTCCGGACGTGAGGATCGGGTCAATCCGGTCGACAAAAATGCCGCCATTCTGGTGAAGGCCCTGCCGCAAGGCCGGCTGGAAATTCTCGACGGCGCGGGCCATCTGCCGGAAGTCGAACTTCCCGACACCGTCAACAGGCTGCTGCGCGACTTCTTCGGCTGAACGACCGTTGGATCGGCCTTTAACCATGACCCGGCGGCAAAACCCGCCCACAGCCGAACTGTGTCTCGGCCGCCTTGGATAAACCGCCTTCGGCCCGACAAAGTCGAGCGCCTAAAATCATCGGGAGGAGCGCTGACCGGTGCGGACAAGGGCGTTTAATCCGTGATAATTCCGAATCAGGCCGTCATCCCCTCATCAGCAGGCTGAAGATATCGTGAGCGTTCCCGGAACCCGCCCGTCAGCGATCGCGCGCATCCGGGCCCTGTTGAGTCAGCCTGCCCATCACTATCGTCCGGCCACCACGGTCTTTCTCGACCTGAACGTCGATCGCGTCGCCGACGAATTCGGCTTGGTCGCGCTCGGTCACGAGCGCGGGGCGGAAAATCGGCCGACATCCGACGCGCAGACACTCGACGACGTCGAACACAAGATCGTCGAACGCATCGAGGCCCACAAGCAGGATGCCAACGTCATCTATCTCGACCAGCTTCATACCTATGATGAGAGGCTGAACGCACTAAGTTTCGAGGAACGCTTTGCCACCATCCAGCAGGCGGCGCCGGAGGCGGTCGGCGACTTTCGCGCCGAGGCCACCGTCGGGCGCGACGAACTCTTCGTTTTGCGTCGTCGCCTCAACGAATCCGAGATCGAGCGCGAGCAATTTCGCAAACGCCACCGCATCGAGCGCCCGGCGCGACTGGCAAGCCCAGGCAAGATCATCCTGAAGGCCGGCATTCTGGCGATCCTGTTCATCATCGAAGTCGTGATCAACGGAAGCTTTCTCGCCAAGGCCAATCTCGGCGGCCTGTTGGGTGGCGCGGTGCAGGCGGTGACCTTTGCCGCGCTCAACATCATCGCCAGCTTTTTCTGGGGCTTGGTGCTGATCCGGCTCGTCAATCGCCGAAACTATTTTCTCAAGCTGATTGGCGTCTTGTCTTTCCTGGCTTATCTCGCCTTTGCGATCGCGCTCAATTTGACGCTGTCGCATCTGCGGGAGATTCCGCCTGCCGTCAGCCTCAGCGACAACGTCGGACAAGAGGTGCTGCACCGGCTCCTGACCGCGCCTTACGCGCTCACCGACGTCAATTCCTGGCTTCTGTTCGCCCTCGGTTTTGTCTTTTCGCTGATTGCGATGGCGGACGGCCTGATGTTTTTCGATCCTTACATGGGCTACGCCGGCCTTGAGCGGCGGTGGATCGAGGCGACCCGGCAATTTGCCGATGCGCGCGGCGAACTGATCGAGCGGCTGCGCGACATTCGCGAGGATGCCACCGAAGCCATGAACGAGGCGGCACGCGACCTCTCGGTCCGGCGCAGCGAATATGATTCGCTGTTGCAGGGCCGCCTTCGCCTCGCCCAGCGCTTCGACCAGCATCAGAACCAGATCGAGCAAACCAGCCGCGCCTTGCTCGAGATCTACCGCGAGGCCAACCGCAAGGCCCGGTCGGCGCCGGCCCCTGGCTATTTTGCCAGACCCTACAGCATGGAGCGGATCAGCTATGCCGGCGGGGAGCCGAACACGAGCGCACGCGAGAATTTGCGCACCATGATCGCCGAGACCCAGGAGTTGTTGAGCCAGCAGATCAAGGCCATTCACGAGGCGTTCGACCAGGCGGTGAGGACCTATCGCGAGATCGACGAATTGTTGCCGGAGAAGAAGAGTGGCTAGACGCCGGCCAAGGCAACGCAGCTCATTCACGCTCGGCTGGTCGGGTTTTGGCGGCGTGTTGCTGTTGCTGCTCGCGATCGGCTCCGGCGGCGCGCTCGCCTACTTCTATTTCGCGGCACCCGAGCGTCCGGTTCTCGACCCGCACACACTTTGCCCGGTCGACGGCCCCAAGGGAATTACCGTCGTGCTGGTCGACACTTCCGACGACCTGCCGGAGACGACGCGGCGCGAGGTGCTTGGCCAGCTCGACGACATGATCACGACGTTGCCGCCTTTCTACAAACTCGACATCCGCGTTCTCGATATTCCTGGCGTGCGCAGCCGTTCGCTGTTCTCAAAATGCAATCCCGGCGACGGCGCGGGCTTGAGCGAATGGACCGACAATCCACGAATCGCACGGCTGCGCTGGATCGGGGATTTCCGGAAACCCGCCGCCGAAGCCGTGAAGAGCAGTATCTCTTCGGCGAATTCGGCCAGTTCGCCGATCATGGCCGCGATACAGGACATCGCCATCGGCGAATTCTCCAGCGTCGCGAGCGAAAAAGCGCGAAAGACGCTCTATATTATTTCCGACATGATCGAATATACCAAGGACTACAGCCAGTACCCGCGCGCGGGCGACCTGTCGTTCCAGCGCTACAAGCAATCGCCGGCGTACTTGAAGTTTCGCACCGACCTGCACGGCGCCACCGTCATTCTCCGCTACGTGACCCGGCAAACGGGGAGCCAGCAGATCGTGGACGGCACCAAGCACATGGAGTTCTGGAAAGCCTGGATCGAGGACAACCGGGGCCTGTTCGGCGGCGTCAAGCGGCTACAGGGGGCCTGAAGCATGGCGGTGTACGATTACAAACCTCATTTGCCGCCCGGACTCGTAAATGGGCTCGTGTTCTTTGCTGTCGTCGTCTTTGGCAGCGGTTACATCATTTTCTCGAAACTGCACGATTTCGGCGCACTCGCAGCAACGGCCGTCCCGGTTCTGATCATGATCGGCTATGCGGCATTGCTCGGGGCGCGGCTGTTTCGCCTGCGCGACGACCAGTCCGGCGATAACCTCTACTACATGGGGTTCCTGTTCACGCTGACGAGTCTCGCTGTCTCGCTCTATCAGTTTTCGTCGGCGGGTTCGGCGGAGCAGATCGTGCAGAATTTCGGGATCGCGATTGCCTCGACCATTGCCGGCATCACCTTGCGAATCATGTTCAACCAGATGCGGCGCGACCCGGTCGAGACCGAGGCCACTTCGCGGCTGGAACTGGCCGAAGCCTCACGTCGGGTAAGGCGCGAACTCGAAAGCTCGATTCTCGAATTCGGCTATTTCCGGCGCATGACTCAACAATCCATTGCCGACGCGCTGGATGAGGTGCGGGAGAGCATCGGCAAGGCGCATCAGCAATTTGCCGGCGAACTGGAGAAGCTGGCGACCAATGCCAGCACGCCGTTCGAGGAGTCCTCCCGGATTTCCGGCGCAACGCTATCGAGCCTGAACCAGCGGACCGCCGAAGTCATGGAAATATCCAGGCATCTGGTTCAGGAAGGCGAAGAGCTCGCCAAAAACACCACGAGCATCGTGCGATCGATCGATGCGCTTTTCGCGCGCCTCACTGCGCACCAGACCTCCGAAGAAGCCATTGGAACCCAGCTGGTTCCGATGATCGAGCGCCTGACCGAAGCGGTCGATGCGCTGAACGACAACGCACAAACGCAGGCCAGGAGCGCCGAGATCAATTTGCGGCACGCTCAAGGCGTCGTCATCGCCATGAAGGAATTAATGATCGAGATACACGCCACAAAACGGGGTATCATCCCGCGCGCGCTGGGCTTCATGACGCCGCGGTCGAGCGACAATCCGAGAAGATAGAGTTCAGGTCAGGATGGAAGGGCAGATACTCGAACAGCGGTCGTCGTACCGGCGGGGCCTCGTGCTCGGCCTCACCATGGCCGAGATCATGGTCCTTCTGGTGTTTTGCCTCTTGATCGCGATGGCGACTTTCCTGAAGCGCGAGGAATCCAGGCGCGTCATCGCCGAACAGGAGCTGAAGGAAGAGAGGGCACAAAACGAGCACATCCGCGAGGTGGTGAACTCGCTGAGCAAGAGCGCGGCCGTCGCCGAAAAGGTCGAAAACCTCTCGGGTCTGAGCGATCCGCAGGCGATCGACCAATATTGGCGCGAACTGGTGGATAGCCGCAGCGTCGTCAAGGAGATCGAAAAGAGCCTGAGCGTCAAGGAGCTGCGCGAAAGCCTCGCCAATATCACGGCCTTGCGCGCCAACGGCATCGACGTCGACAAGGCCATTCATGACGCGGAGATCGTCGGCGCCATCAATCGCGCGATGACCAAACCTGGCGACCCGCCGGTATCTGCGCAAGCCGTGCTCGATACGCTCGCGCGGGGCACGGCCCAAGGCGCCGGTGGTCATCAATGGCCGCCGATCATCCGGATGAGCGAGGCCGATGGCTATTTCTTCAAATCCGGAAGCGCGGAGTTGTCGCCATCTTTCCAGGAAGCGCTGATCACCAAGACTCCCGGCGAAATTCTCAATTATATCCGCAAATACGACGTCGATATCATCGAGGTCGTCGGCCATACCGATGAGCGGCCGATCGGCGTGCGCCAATATTCCAACCTCGACCGGGACCTGTTGCCGGTCCTGAAGAACGACGCCGGGGTCGTCAGTCTTGTGCCCGCGGATAATGCCGGGCTCGGCCTCGCGCGCGCGGTCGCGGTAGTCAGCGTGCTGCGCCAGAGCCCGCTCCTTGCCGGATATAAATTGATCCCGCTGTCGGGTGCGCAACTCGTCAATACCGACGAGACGCTCGCGATATCGGGTTCGCCCGGCGACATTCAGCAACGCCGCCGGATCGAAATCCGGCTGCGAAAATCCTCGAGCGCCGAGGCGACCGCCAGCATTCCGCCTTCGGCCTCCGTTGTGCCGCGTTAGTTCGCCCGGGAATTGGGCAGCGCTTAATCGCCGACGCCCTCGGCGCACAACTCGCCGGTCTAACGGCGTTGCACCGGCGGATATTTCTGCGGCGCCTCGGCCCGTTCGTACATCGAGTAATCGCGAATGATCTCGAAGGTCTTGGTGTCGTGCGGCGCCTCTTGCTTCGCCGGCTCGTCCTCGGAAAGCACAAGGAATTGGCTCTGCCGGTAGACGCTTTTGAAAAGTTCGCCGGCCGGCTTGACGGGCTCGGCATCGTGATAGGAAACCCAGAGCTGACGCGCCCTCGAGGCGGCTGGCGGATCAATGGCGCGTCCGATCCGGATTCGATAATCCCTGAAGTGCTGCTCGCGTCCTGCGCGCTGGATGGCACGATGCTGGGCGTTCTGGCGCCAGCGGGTGAGAGCTTCTTCGTCTACCCACCATTGATGCGAAAGGATGACCTCCGGTCTGTCGGCGCTGATATAGCGATCGATGAACAGCACGCCGCCATTGCGCTCCAACTCCGGCTTCAGGCCGGCCGCCAGCTCGAAATAGCTGGATGCGTGACCGTCCATCGGGATCACTTCAAAAAACAACCCAATCATGGACCTTGCCCTTTTGTGGACTCCTTGCCGGCCCTACTGGCAGATCTTGCCGTCGCAGTGCTGAGTGCACCAGGCGTGGCTGTCGGCGTCGGGATAGCCGAGATGATGTCCGTTCTTCCGGCACTGCTCGTAGGTGTGAGCGATCGGGATGCGGATCATCTTGCCCTGGGCATCGGGAAACATCACGGTCTCCTCTGCCCAAACGGCGTGGCCGCTCCCCAGGAGCAGAACCGCAACAGCAACGGACCGCAACAAGGCTTTCATGACATTTCCCCTCCAATTGTGTGCACCGACCCGGGCATTTTGCGCCGGCT
>NZ_JBAVCF010000153.1:0-1887 GCF_049586575.1 Bradyrhizobium sp. | reverse complement strand
AAGTATAACTTGGCTGTTCAGACCACAGGCCGGCCGCTGCTTGATGGAAAAAACTTATGAGAGGGTGGGGCATTTCATGGCCACTCAGCATCGATTTCCAGCATTTGGCATATTCATCGCCGTAGTGCTCCGGGCCTTGCCTGCTACAGCGCAGGGCAACGCCATACTGCTCGACGGGAAGAGCTTGACCATTTCGCAGGTCATCCAGGTAGCGGTGCACAACGCTCCAGTGGCGATCGCGCCTTCTGCAATGGAGCAAATGCGCCAATCATTTAATGTGCTGATCGCGGCCGCGATAAAAGGTCTCCCGATCTACGGCGTGAATTACGGGGTCGGACAAAATAAGGACCAGCCGATCTTCAGCGGACCGCTGACCAGCAAGGATTGCGAACCTTCTCGCCAATTCAACATCAGAAACCTGTTGGCGACGAGCGCGGGCGCGGGCCCAGAGGCGCCCGAGACCGTAGTGCGGGCAGCGATGCTGATACGCCTGAATACGATGCTGGTCGGGCGAACGGGCGCTCAGCCCCGGGTTGCCGAGCTTTACCGCGACTTCCTGAACAAGGGAATCCATCCTGTGCTTCCGACCCACGGCTCGGTGGGCGAAGCCGACATCACAATCCTCGCTCATATCGGCCTCGCGATGATGGGAGAAGGCGAGGTCAACTATAACGGACACAGGATGCCCGCGGCGCAGGCTCTTGCCGATGCAAAGATCGAAAAGTTGGAACCATTCGGCAAGGATTCGCTAGCGATCATGAGTTCAAATGCCTACGCTGCAGCCGTTGCCGTGCTGGCACAGGATGACGTACAGCGGGTGCTATCGCTAGAGACCCAGGTATTGGCGATCAGCCTGGAAGCGCTGAACGGAAATGTCTCGCCGTTTCTCCCGGCCGTTCATTCGGCTCATCGAACTCAAGAGCTCATCGCAGCCAACGTGCTACACCTCCTCAGAGGCAGCTATCTCTGGTCGCGTGACGAAAACCGCGCTCTGCAGGACCCGTTGAGTTTTCGCACTGCGAGTCATGTGCTGGCGGTCGCATTCGATGAAGATCGTGAGTTAGAGCGTCGCCTGCTCGCACAAATCAATTCCTCCGACGATAACCCCGCGGTGATCTTCGGCATCAAGCCGGACGCTGACGCACCCGAGGAGGTCAATGCATACTATGTCGGGCCGGTAGCGGTGAAGAATCCCTGCGGCCCGGAGAGCGCGCCGCAGGTGTCGGGCGCCGTGATTCCAACCGGCAATTTCGAGCCGTTGCGCTGGGTCGTGTCTCTGCAGGCAACCAGTATCGCCTTGAGCCACGTGTCACGCGCCGCGGCTGCGCGCATCACGCGGCTCGACGCGCCCGAATTCACCAAGCTGTCCCGCTTTCTTACGCCCGACGAGAAGACGACCCTGGCCTTTTCGGCGATTCAGAAGACCTACGCAGCATTAGACGCCGAGATCCAGGCGCTGAGCGGCCCGGTTTCCACGAACACGGTGCCGCTCGCAGGAAATATCGAGGACACGGCGACCAACTCGGTGCTCGCGGCATACCGCCTCCAGCACATTGTCGATAATCTCTACACGATTGTCGCCATTGAGTTGATGCATGCGGCGCAGGCGGTCGATTTGCGCCTGCGGGCAAACCCTTCGCTGCCTCTCGGAGGTGGCACCCGCCCTCTGTTCGAGAACTTCCGTTCTTCGGTTCCGTTTCTCGATCGCGACCGCGAGTTGACGAAGGATATTGCCAAGGCGACGATCTTTGTGAGAAATGCAGCAAGCGATTTCAGCCACTGAGGTTCGTATATCAGTCCATTGAAGAATCGCCGGTTCGTGACCTGCGCAATTTCGTTTGTCGTTGTTGGCCCAGGGACAAGGTACCAACCCGATCTCTAATGACG
>NZ_JBAVCF010000152.1:0-2484 GCF_049586575.1 Bradyrhizobium sp. | reverse complement strand
TTCGGATTTTCAGAAATTTTCCTTGACGGCCCGGTAGAAGCAGCAATAGAAGCGAATCATCCCGTCTCTTAAGGAGGGACGTTTCGCGATCGTCACGGACGTAAGAGGGGATGCGATGGACGCTGATGGCGTGCTGACGAATGCGCCATTCGCGGACGGTGAAGTCGTGTGGTCCTGATATCTCGACGCCGATATCAACTCGCGACAATGCTTCGCATGGTGGCAAGAAAGCCCGATCGCCAGGGAGAGCACGAAGGAAGCCGTTAAAACCATTGCGCGGGGAATGCCGGGTGAAACCGGTGTGACCGTGGTGACGACGCTCGTGTGCTTTTTATTTTTCGCATACGAGGCCGCGGGCGCAATGGGCGCCCGGCATTCCCTGCGCCCTCTGATTTAGAGGAGCGAATATCGGCGGCAAAACTCGCGTGACTTGCGCGGCGAGATCGCGACGTCGTGGCTGTTTGAAATCTGAATTTGAGTGCCATCCTGTGTGGATGCCGTCGTCCCCGCGACCCGTCTACGCAAAGGCTTCGCCGGGGCTGGGTTCGTGGGGCGCCGAAGCTTTAGCGAAGGCGGCACGCGGGGACCCATAACCACCGGCGTTCGTTGGATCGGTGCACCGCGCATCGTGAGTTCGCCGGCGCATGTGCCGTTTGTTCTGCCGGATCGCGCGCTCGGATCATGGCGAATTCGCCGGTCGCTGCTTTCAAAGGACGACGCAGGCGCTTACGCCCGCTTTCCCGTGAACGGAAAGCTGCCCATCGGGCCGATGCCCATTTCGCCGGAAATGCTGTCGCCGGAAACCTTGCCGGTGAATTCGAGCGTCAGCGGCATCGGGTTGGTGATGGACACCTTCCAGGAAACATCATCGCCATTTGCCGTGCCGTCGAAAATCTCGGCCGAGTTGCCTTCGGCGGCTTGCGTGCCGGTCAGCGTCCCGCCGGCGCTCTTGACGCTCAGCGTGGCCTCGCGATCGCCCATCGGCGTACTCATGGTGATGTTCCAGTTTCCGTCCACGGCCATCTGTGTCTCCTGAAGAGTGTATCCGCTCACGAACGGTATAGCGCATCTCGCAGCCGATGCCCAATCTCCGGACCCAAGTTTTCAAGTGCTAACGGCGCGAGCGCGCAGGCGGCTCGTGACATTGCGGCCGAGGCGTTGTCGCTCGATCAGGCGGCGGCGATCGTGCGGGCCTGGTCGCTGGTCCACGGCTTCACCATGCTGCTGCTCGATGGCCGGCTTGCCGATATTCTGCGGCGGTTGCCTGAGGGCGCGGATGTGGCAACGCTGCCGGACGCCATGCTCAGGACGTCCGTGCTTCGGCCGCCGCCATCATGAAGTACTCGCGGCCGTGTCATCGAGGAACCGCGCAAGCTGGGGACGGTTGATACAAACTGCGCGAGGGGCCTGACTTTTGCATGGAATCGTCCTAGAACCTCACTCCTTGCGATCATCAGCGTTGTAGTTGCCTCATCGTCATGCCCACGATTTCCCCGAAGAAACCCTATCGCGTCGGCCGTTCCCGCACCGGACTTGGCCTTTTCGCCACCAAAAAGATCAAGAAGGGCACCAGAATCGTTCGCTATTTTGGGCCACTCCTGGATTCTAAAAAGAAAAAAGACGACGCGATCGAGAACAAATACCTGTTCGAACTGAACAACCGCTGGACCATCGACGGTTCGGTCCGCGAGAACATCGCCCGCTACGTCAACCATGCCTGCAAGCCGAATGCGGAAAGCGACGTCAAACCGCGCAAGCGAAAGGTTTTCATCCGCGCGATCAAGAACATCGAGCCCGGCGAAGAGATCAACTACGATTACGGCACCGATTATTTCAAAGCCTATCTGAAGCCGATCGGCTGCAAATGCGACGCCTGCGAGAAAAAGCGCAAGAAGAAGCGCGCCGAAGCCAGGGCCGAGCGGGTCCGGTTGAAGGCCAAAGCCGAGCGCAAGGCCAAAAAAGAGGCTGAGAAAAAGGCGGCCGAACGCGCCAAGGCGCGCGCCAAAACCAAGGCAAAGGTCGAACTCAAACCCGACCGCAAGCGCAAGCTCGATAGCAAGGCATCGGCCGTTCGCCTCAAGACCGGAAGCCGGCCGGTCAAGCGCAAGGTTGCAAACGGCCTTCAGTTGAGCAGCGGCACGCGGAGCCGGCCGAGGCGACCCAAGTCGGCGACGACGATGGTTGCCGTCGAGCAACCGATCGCCGCGACAGGCGAGGCTACGACCATCTTTCAGGCCTCAAACCTCGCAATGCCGGCGGCGACCGTGGATCATGCCGTGGACGAGGCAAAACAGGCCTCGGCGTAAGGCGAGTGGAGTGGATTTGACTTAAGCGGCGACCGTGTCGCGGCTTCGGCGCAAGCCGATATATTGCAGTTCGGCCAGCGTGCCGGTCGCGATGGCCTGCGCGGCAATCGCGGCTTCGCCCAAGAGGTTCGGCGTCACCGCGCCACTGAACAGGAGGATGATGCTTGCGAGCGTCCAG
>NZ_JBAVCF010000151.1:0-7355 GCF_049586575.1 Bradyrhizobium sp. | reverse complement strand
ATTCAAGGCAGCTTTTACCGCGCACCGGTCCGCTTCCGGCCGAGGCCTTTTACGGAATTCGCCTTCGCCCGAATCTTCACGAACGGCCAAAATGAATGACGAAATGCAGAAGCATCAACTGGCGAAGGAGACGAACGACAAGCGGAAAGGCAGCCTGAACCGAGCTTCGGTGTCATGGTATGGCCGGCTCTTGATTATCGCCACTCTATTAGTCGCCGCCGGCTGGGAGCTTTTCCGATGGCTTCTCTTGATCGTTACCCAAGACTGAGCGCCGCAGCCCGTGAGAAAACCCGGCCCGGTTGATGGCGACTAGCGCATTTTGGACTTGAGTTTGATTATTTTGCCATCGATGACGAACTTGCCGTATCCGTGATGATGGATGGTCTTCGGGCTCTCTTGCGCTGGATCGACCCAGGCCTTCAACACCTCCAGGACGAACAGGTTGTATCTATTCACCAGACGGCTATCGATGACTCTGCATTCGAGATTGGCAAAACACTCGGCGATCAATGGCGCCACAACCCGTGTGGCTGGTATCGCCGACAGTCCAAACCTTTCAAATTTCGGAACGTCACGGCCGAGCAATTACCGACATCCACGATATTTTGCGCCAGATGCGCGGCGGGAATGGCGATGACACACTCCTTCGTCGCCCGCAGCGCCGCAAAGCTGTAATCGTTCTCGCTGACGACACAGGCAACAAGCGGTGGCTCAAATTCGACCATCATGTGCCAGGACATCGTCATGACGTTGGGCTGGCCGTTGCGCGCGGTGGTCAGCAGGACTACCGGGCCCGGTTCGATCAACTGATAGACCTTGGCCAACGGAAGTTCTTTCATCGACATCGCCAGATCACCCCGCCCCCAACTCGAAATCGATTAGGTCCCGCGCATTTCAGTGATCTACTTTACCCGTGGAGTTCCAAATTTCTGGAGCGTGGCCAGGAAAGAAATGGCATCTTCCCGGCTCAGCACGCCGATCACATGCTGATCCCTAATGACAGGCATTCGGTTGAAACCATTCCGGTCCATCAACTCGAGGGCGGACCACAACTCGGTTTCGGGCTCGACACATTTCAACTGTTCCAACGGAAGCATGACCTGGCCGACGCTGGTCGTAGCCGACTCTGGGCGCGGCACTTCCTTGATCCGATGCAAGGTTATCAAGCCTTGGGACCGCCCGAAAAATCAAATTGAAGCCGCCGTCACCGCGCCGAGTTGTCTATATGCCGGTTAGTCGACAGATACGTTGAGGCAGCGTGAATACCTTTTCCCCGCTGCGGCCCGGTACGGGTCCGGATAGTATGTCCGATACCATGCATATGAACTCTTCCAACGAATATTCTCAACCTGCCAGATAGACACCTAAGACATTGCCTTTGCACATCTTTCTTCTGATACCACTGCACAAGAAGGAAGTTGGTCGCGTATCCGGCAGACAAATGGGCCAAGAGTATCTATGTAAAAGTGGTGTCCGCGGCGCGCACTCGGAGCGCATAGTGAAATTTCTGCGGTTATCGGCCCGACCGATCGGGCAGAGGAAACCGCTTTGACATTCCAAACTTCTGAACCGCATGCCAATCGTCTGCTGGCAATGCTGACTCGTTCCGACTTTTTGGACATGAGCCCGCTGATGACCACGATATCGCTGGACCAGGGGGTTGTTATTCACCGCCCCGGCGATGAAGTCGAACAAGTCTGGTTTCCCCAGGAGGGCATGGTTTCGCTGCTCGCCGTCATGGCAGACGGCAGAGCAGTCGAAACGGCGACCGTCGGGCACGAAGGCGTCGTGGGCGGCATGGCGGGCCTTGGCCTGCATAAAGCTCTCACCAGGGCTGTCGTCCAGCTGCCGCTGGTTGCCTCTCGAATTTCCGCGGCGGCATTTCGCGAAGTGGTGCGATCCCACGAGTCAATCCGAAACTTGATCGTGCAAGCAAACGATGCGCTTCTCGGTCAGGTTCAGATCACTGCCGCGTGCAACGCACTGCATCCCATCGAGGCGCGGCTCGCGCGCTGGATCTTGCAGTCAAGTGATCGCACGCGCGGCGACGAGATTCCGCTGACACAGGAACTTCTGTCGCAGATGCTGGGAGTGACGCGAGGCTCGGTCAGCGAAGTCGCAAGCAAGCTTCAGGCCGCGGGTTTCATTCGCTACATTCGCGGAAACATCCAGATTATTGACCGGCCCGGATTGGAACGGGCGACGTGCGAGTGCTACTTCGCAATTCGAGCGGCATCGACCTTACAGGGTTGAAACTCTCGCAGGTCTATTCGGCTTGCTGCCACTCCGTCCAATGCGAGGGATGGACATCAACCTCCTCCGCAGTTCTTGATTAATCCAGCCGCCGCCGGGAATGCATCGGCGGCCAAATACCAAAGCATGCACGCCTTCCTCGTCGATAAGGGCTAAGCGCACATCGCGATCGAATGGCGCTCGAAATATCCTTCCACATGAATTGATTATCTGTCTGGTACCCGACATTCGCAACCAGCGGCGCGCGGTCTGGTGGCGAGTTCCGAAAAACTCGTGCTGGCGAAGACTTGTACCGGTAAGCCGGGAGACAGCCGGGTTGGCCCAAGTTTACGATGGAATTTTTCTGCCAGCGCAGATCGGTTGCAGATGCTCCGCCTAAAAGCATCCCGCCAGGAGGCCTTCGACGGAAAGGTTCATTCACGAGAAGAATCTGCTCCTGTTCAAGAAACGTCTCGCGGAGGCGCACACAGATGCGCCCATTCTTACTTGGACAGGAGCTCCTGCCCGCTAGTGCGGAGGAGCCGGCCCGTGCCGACGTCGTGAAAGCGCAGCAGGACATTCGCGCCGCAGACGTCCTGACTTTGTGTATCCACTATGGTGGATGTCGATGCCTGCAAGAGGCCTCGCAATTGAAGATTAGTGAAAAAACCGCAAAGCTTCACCCACCCAACTCCTTCGTCCAACGCGCAATGCGCGGCCAATATTCGTCGAGCGTTAGCTTTCCCATGAACAAACCTAGATGATTGCAAGGGGCCACCTCGTGGCGCAGGTGATCGGGCTGCGTTCCTACCAGCCGTTCCACCGCAAACAATTGCTCCGGTGCAACCACATCGTCATCGCTTCCGGCAAGGAGATAGATTGGAATCCGCAGGCGCGAAAGCTCGATTTTTTGTCCCAGGGCGACAAAGCTTCCGGTGGCGAGTTCATTGCGCTTGTATAGCTTCTCGACAACTTCGAGATAGTATGTGCCAGGAATATCAATCGTCCACGAGTTCCAGTTCTTGAAGGCCGCTTCAAGCCGCGCGAAATCAGGTGAACCGATCAGATGCTTTGTCTGAAGAGCTTCGCGGATACCATCAGGGTCAGCGGCATTTCCCCAAAACTTTGCAACGTCGCTGCCCATGACGCGACCGTCGCCGAGATCAACGAGGCTCTGAAACACGGCCAGAGCCGTGGCCTCGGCGATTGCTGACAATCCGGATTGCCGCGCCGCAATGTCAACTGGCGCGCCGGCCATAACAAGCCTGCGTACCTTGGTTGGGAAACGTGCGGCATACACCAGCGACAACCAGCCTCCCTGGCATAGCCCCACAAGATCGACCCGGCCGCCGAGCTGATCGACCAGGACATTAAGATCGGCAAGATAATCGTCAATTCCGAGAAATCGCATCTCGGCGCTGGCTGAGCGCCAATCGATCATGAACAACCGCTCGATCCCGGCGCCGCAGAGGGTAGCGACAAGACTATGCTCCGCCGCAAGGTCGGCAATGGCCGTTCCATGGAGCGCGAGCGGCGTGCACAGCAGCATGGGAACACCATCCTTGACTATGCTGAAGTCATGGAGCCGAACCGTTTGCAACTCGAGCGCAATTCTGCTTGACGTCGCCCGTTCCGGTTCGTTTGGAGCGCGGTCGCCAGCCTCATCTGAGAGTCCAAGAAGATATGCCGCCATGGACGAGGCCGTCCTTCCCGCTGAAGAAGCGAGGATCGCCGGCCAGAAGAACGCCGCGTATGGGAATTGATCTGCTGGATATCGCTCCATTTGATTGGCGTTCCCTGGTAAGCTCCGGCGTCATGAGCCAAGTGAATCGCACGTCCATCATTGGGAAATAATACCGCCTGTGAGATGCTTTTCGATTTCACCTACCGGATGCTTGGTCAAATCCTTGTTCACCTCCGCGACGATGCAGGCCTTTACATCTGGATGGAAAGCCGCTCGCAATTCCGCAAGGGTCCGCGGCGGAGCAACGACAACCAGCTTCTTCACCTTGCTGACCCGGACAAGCCGTTCCATCGCCGCAGCGACCATACGAACGAAGTGCTGTTCCTCGAGCAAGTGCCAGTCTGTCGGCTCCACGGCACTTCTTCCGCCGGTCCGCGAACCCTTACTGATGCGTCCCGGTCGCTCGGTTCCCTGCTCATGGCTAGGCGGATTTTCGTCGACGAAGACCTCACTAGTCTTCAAATTCGGGAATACTGCATCGCCTTCGTTACGAAAGAAGATCGCTTTTCGGCCGTCGCCCACGAGCACAAATGCGTTGTGCGGAATCTTGAGATCCATGGATCCTCCAATGTAATTCGATCTGCTCAACCGGAGCTTCGGTATCTTATGAGAAGCAGCAAACCATGCGGCAAGTTGCTAGGAGACTATCACGAGCCGGTCTCTGACGTTCTTCACGCCGGGAGCCGACCATGCTGCCTTCCCGGCTGCAACCTTCTCATTCCAACTCTGCACTATGCCTTCCAGCAGGACATCGCTGTTATCTCGCACAGTGACACGGATATCCCCCGCTTCCACCTCAGCGTGCCGCTTCAAGGCTGCTTCGATCTTGCCTTTCACATTCTCGGCTTTTGCATGAGGCTCGATCTCGATATTGTTGATAATGGCCCGCACACCCGCCAACCTTCGGACGCCGCGTTCGGCGCTGCTTTTTTGATATTGCCAGTTGACTTTGCCGGTCAGCGTAACAATGCCGTTATGAACGGTCACCTGAATGGCTTCCGCGGGAACAACGCTGTCCCACGACAGCATATTAACCGCACGTTTGACGAGATCGCTATCAGACGTCCGGGCCTGCTCGAAACCGGCGACTTCGATCTCATCCGCGATGCCGTGCACTCCTGAAACCCGGCGCGCCGCGGCTACAGCCGCAAGCTTTTGTGCATAGCTGCTGACATGTCCGCTAAGCGTCACGACGTTCTGATCGACGGCAACCCCGATATGGGCTGCATCGACGATGGGCTCATAAGCAAGCTCATCAAGGATATCGTCGCGCAATTTCAGCTCGTTCATGGTATGCCTCCATAGCCGTGGACGGTCTTCACTATCGCGAACAGGCGGCCCATTTATCTTGATGCAGGTCAATCTTTCGATCTAAGCAGTTGACGTTACTTCAGCGTCATATTTACCAGGGCGCAGCTCATGGATCGACGAAATGGCGAACATCAGTGCCGGCATTCTGATGTACCGCTACGGCGCTACTGGGCTGTCTGTTCTTCTTGTGCACCCGGGCGGACCGTATTGGCGTAACCGCGACCTCGGAGCCTGGTCAGTTCCGAAGGGCGAATTGAACAAGGGAGAAGGTGCAGAGGCGGCAGCGAGGCGCGAATTCAAAGAAGAACTCGGCATTGAAGCGGTCGGAGCGCTGCGTTTACTCGGTGAGATACGTCAACGGTCCGGAAAAATCGTTCGCGCCTTTGCGCTCAACGGCGATATCGAAGCGAGCGCCATTCGCAGCAACACTATCGTCCTCGAATGGCCGCCACGAAGTGGTCACACCATCCGCGTTCCCGAGATCGATCGCGCGGCGTGGCTGGATCTTCCGCTCGCGCGAAAGAAGATATTGGCCAGCCAGGAGCCACTACTGGATCGCCTTGAAAGCATCGCGACCCCGCAATCGCGTTCAAGTTGCCGAACTTAAAAAGTCCGGGCCTCCAGGCATCCCTCACTGAGAAAGCCGCGCTTAAAAATGGCGGATAGCTCTTGATTCAAGTCAACGCAGTGTTCCCTGAGAAGGAAATATCCTCGCATTTTGAGGAGAAGGGAAATGATCAAGGATATTCTGGTGCATATTCCGACCGAACGGCCGATTCGGCCGGTCCTCGATGCGTCGATATCGTTGGCTTCGGCCTTCAAGGCACGTCTTGATGCGCTGGCAACCGCGTACGTATCGACGGGAGCCACCTACATGGTGGCCGGAGCCGCCGCTGCCGCCGTCGCGGCGGTCTTCGAGAACGCGCAACAGGAAGCCGACCAGCGTGCCGTGGCGGCGCTAACGGTCTTTGAGACTGAAGCGCGTCACGCAGGTGTTTCTTACGACCTCCGTGCTATTGCCGACATTCCGATCGAGGCCGCCGCTTCGATCGCTGCCGCCTCACGGCTCTATGATCTGTCAGTTGTCCTGCAACCCGATCTGGGCCGACAAACTTCGGACAACATGATCTCAACGGAGATAGTGCTGCAAGCGGGCGGACCCGTTCTAATGATACCCCACATCTTTCGAGGCGCGTTTAAGGCAAAACGGATAGGTATCTGTTGGGACGATAGCCGGCTTGCCGCCCGCGCACTCAAGGATGCGAGACCCTTTCTCGCGCAGGCGGACGCGCTGTACGCGATTTCAATTAACGGCGTCGAAGGCCCGCCGGCGGATGCATCGCCACAAAAACTTGCCGAGCATCTGGGCGACGCCGGCCTACCGGTCAAGTTGATCGACCTTCCAGCAAAACACGCCGATATCCAGCCTTCTATCCTGTCTCTGGCCGCCGACGAGAATCTCGATATGCTGGTGATGGGGGCCTATGGGCACTCACCGTTGCAAGAAGGACTTCTAGGCGGCGTCACCCGCGAAATGCTGCGGACCATGACGATCCCGACGCTGATGTCCCATTGAACAAAAAGAGGCTGCCCTGCGCGCTCATCAGATTATGGCCAAGCCGGCCCCCCTTCATTCCGATGTGTTTGTCGGCAATTTTTTCTCGACAGCAGGCGGTGGTTTGTTTGTCATGGCAGCAATTCCGTGTGCAATGAAGCAACGAAATCAAACCGTACTGGCTTCAGGTTGATCTAGCACAAGGATCGCTAGCGGCACCTGACGAAGTATGATCGCGTTTTTCACTCGCCTTGAGAGGAGAGATTATATGCGCAGGTCGGCTTTGTTTGCCATCGTCGCGGCGATCCTGTCTATCGGGACCGTTCTGCCCAGCTATGCCTAGGCTGGCTGCTACCGATTGGGCGAAACTGGTTATCATTGGTATCGTTATTGCTTGGGTCCCAGCTTTATCTACCGGCACGAGCGCGTCTGCCGGCACGGCCGTTGCTGGTACCGTTGATGCTTCTTCTCACGTAGCCAACGGCGGTGTTTGCTTTCTGACCGCTGCTGTCC
>NZ_JBAVCF010000150.1:0-10389 GCF_049586575.1 Bradyrhizobium sp. | reverse complement strand
CCTCGCCTTCGAGATCGGCGCCGAGATCGATCGTGGCATAACCGGCGTCAGCGGCGACCTTGACGGCGGCGTCGAGCGAGGCTTTGGGGCGCGCGATCAATTCGAATCGCGCACGGGCAAAGGCGGCATCGCCCGGTTTGCAGCTCTCATTCTTCGGATCGTCGAGCGCGCGGCGAACGGCATCGTCGACCTCGAGCCGGTACTTGGCGACGATCGCGCGCGCATCCGATAACGTCGTCGGATCCGGCACGGTCGGTCCGGATGCAATCGCGGATGGATCGTCATGCGGCACATCCGAGATCGCGAGCGTGACGATTTCGGCACGCTGCCCCGCGCGCGCGAGCCGGCCGCCCTTGATCCGCGACAGATGCTTGCGAACGGTGTTGATCTCGCCGATCGGCGCGCCCGATCGCAACAGCGCACGGTTCACCTGCTGCTTTTGCGTGAAGGTCACCCCGTTGGCCGGCGCGATCCAGTTCGCCGAACCGCCGCCCGACAACAGCACCAGCAGCAGGTCGTCGGGACCGGCCGTTTGCGCCAGTGCAAGTGTTTCGTCCGCGGCTTTCAATCCGGCCTCGTCGGGAACGGGATGGCCGGCCTCGATCACCTTGATCCGCCGTGTCGGCACGCCATGGCCGTGGCGCGTGGTGGCGATCCCTGATAGCCGCGCCGGATCGAGTTCGATGTCATCGAGATAGTGCCGTTCCGCCGCTGCGGCCATCGCGGCGGCGCCCTTGCCGGCGGCAAGACAAATGATTTTGCCTTTGGGAACCGGCCGCAAGTGAGCCGACAGCACGACGTCGGGATGCGCGGCGGCGACCGCCGCATCGAAAATCGCGCGCAGGAGAAGGCGTCTGTCGGTCATGGCGGCATGGCTTCGTTTATCGGACTTGAATTCGAAGCGCCGTTATCCACCTCATTCTGGCAAAAGAAAACCCCCCGCTGAAGTGCTCAGCGGGGGGGTGCCGGATTTTATGACTCACGAAGCGTCAGCCGTTGAGATCTCCGCTGATGACATCGCCGAACAGCACCCAGCGTTCGCCCTTGAACACTTCCAGCTGGAGCTGGTTGACCGGCGCGAAATTGGTCGGCGAAGTGTTGATCTTGATGCCGGGCAGCAGCACTTCAGTACGGAAGTCCTTCAGGCTCGCCGCCTGCTTCATGATGTTTTCGCGGGTGAGGTTGTCGCCGCACTGCTTGAGCACCTGCACCATGGTTTGCGCGAAGGCGTAACCGACGATGACCGAGCCGTCGAGCTTGTTGGCTTCGGGGAAATCCTTGGCGAGAAATGCCAGGAATTGCTTCATGCCGGGATCATTGTTCCATTGCGGGTCGGTGACGTCCTTCACATAGGCCGCGGAAATAATGCCCTGCGAGTTTTCGTAGCCGGCCGGCTTGAGGACGGCGCCGACGTTGGCGGAAACGTTATTGAGAAAGTGAAGCGGTTTCCAGTCAACTTCCGCGATCTTCTTGATCGCCTGCGCCGCGAATTTCGGCGTCGTGATGTCAATGAAGATGTCTGCGCCGGAAGCCTTGAGCTTGACGATATGATTGTCGACGGTGGGTTCGGTGGTTTCGTAGCTTTCCTCGGCGATGATCATGGAAGCGGCCTTGCTGCCGAGACCGTCCTTCAAGCCTTTCAGGTAGTCCTTGCCGTAATCGTCGTTCTGATAGAGCACGGCGATCTTGGCGTTGGGCTTCTCTTTAAGAATATATTTGGCGTAGATACGCGCTTCGCTCTGGTAGCTTGGCTGCCAGCCCATGGTCCATGGGAAGTCCTTCGGGTCGTTCCACTTGGTGGCGCCGGTGGCGACGAACAGCTGCGGCACCTTTTTCGCGTTCATGTACTTGTGGATCGCCGAATTCGGCGGCGTGCCCAGCGAATTGAAGATGAAGAGAACTTCGTCGCTCTCCACGAGTTTGCGCGCCTGCTCGACCGTCTTGGGCGGGCTATAGCCGTCGTCATAGCTGATGAAGTTGATCTTGCGGCCGTTGATGCCGCCGGCGTCGTTGATCATCTTGAAGTAGGCGGCTTCGGTCTTGCCGATCACGCCGTAAGCGGAAGCGGGACCGCTGTAGGGCATGATATTGCCGATCTTGATTTCGGTATCGGTCGCGCCGGTGTCGTATTTCTTCTGCGCGAGCGCGCCGCTGCTCGATACGGCAAGCAGCGAGACCGCAGCAACGGATGCGATCGCAATTCTGTTCGCGAAAACAGTCATGACGTTCTCCCTCTCGTCCAGTGTCTGATGGCTGTGTCTGGCGTGGCTTTCTTGAACGAAAGCTCTCGGTGAGTTGCTCCATGCGTATCATTTTACCGGGTTGCTCACAAGAAAAAGCCCTCCGCACAAGGTGCGGAGGGCTGCTTCTTTAGTAGACGTTAGAGACGCGCGGTGATTTCACCGTGCGGAATGTTAATTGCTTAATTCGCTGGAGATGATGTCGCCGAACAACTCCCACTTTTCACCCTTGAACCGCTCCATCTGAAGCTGCTTGATGGGGGCGAAATCGGTCGCCGAGGTGTTGATGGTGATGCCGGGCAATATCGTGTCGGGCGAGAAGTTCTTCAGGCTCGCGGCCTGCTTCATCACGTTCGCCCGAGTGAGATCGTCGCCGCACATCTGCAGCACCTTGACCATGGTTTGCGCAACGCCGTAGCCGTACACCACCGAGGCGTCGAGCTTGTTGGCATCCGGATAGTATTTCGCGAGGAAGTCGAAAAACTTCTTCATGCCGGGATCGCTGTTCCACTGCGGGTCGGCCGCGTCCTTGCCGTAGGACGCCGAAAGGATGCCCTGCGAATTCTCAAATCCCGCCGGCTTCAATACGCTGCCGACCGAGCTCGAGACGTTGGACACGATATGGAGCGGCGTCCAGTTCATTTCGGCGAGCTTCTTGATCGCCTGCGCTGCAAACTTCGGTGTGGTGATGCTGATGAAGACATCCGCGCCGGAAGCCTTGAGCTTGACGATGTGGCCGTCGATCGAGGGCTCGGATGTCTCGTAGCCTTCCTCGGCGACGATCATCGACGACTTGGCGCCGAGCCCGTCCTTCAGGCCCTTCAGGTAATCCTTGCCGAAATCGTCATTCTGGTACAGCACCCCGATCTTGCCGGCGGGCTTTTCCTTCATCAGATATTTGGCGTAAATCCGCGCCTCGCTCTGATAGCTGGGCTGCCAGCCCATGGTCCACGGAAACTCCTTTGGCTCGTCCCACTTGGTGGCGCCGGTGGCGACAAAGAGCTGCGGCACCTTCTTGGCGTTCATGTATTTCTCGATCGCGCTGTTCGACGGCGTACCGAGCGAGTTGAAGATCAACAGCACTTCATCGCTTTCGACGAGCTTGCGCGCCTGCTCGACGGCCTTCGGCGGGCTGTAGCTGTCGTCATAGCTGATGAAGTTGATCTTGCGGCCGTTGATGCCGCCCTCGGCGTTGATCTTGTTGAAATAGGCCGCCTCGGTCTTGCCGATCACGCCGTAGGCGGAAGCGGGGCCGCTATAAGGCATGATGTTGCCGATCTTGATTTCGGTATCGGTCGCGCCGGTATCGTATTTCTTCTGTGCCAGTGCGCTGCCGGTCGAAGCGAACGCGATGGCGCCGGTGGCGATCGCGGCAATCAGTAGATTCCGTCTAGAAGGCATCATTTTCTCCTCAGGCTATTTTTAGCGTTTCTTGAAGCGGCCCAGCAGTTGCTGGGCAACCATGGCGACCTGCCTCGCGCCGTGCGGCACCAGGAAGATGACGAAAAACAGAATGACGCCGAACACCGCGCCGGAAAGGCCTTTCGAAATGCCTTCCGCGATGTTCGGCACGAAGATGATGAACGCCGAGCCGACGATCGAGCCGGGAAGCCAGCCGACGCCGCCGACCACCATGCCGAGAAACAGCGAGATCGCGAGCGTGATGGTGTAGCCGTCGGGCGCGACAAACTGCACGGCGATCGCGCCGAGCCCGCCGGCAATGCCGGTGATGCCCGCCGAGACGCCGAACGCCAGTGTTTTGTAGAGCGCCACGTTGATGCCCATCGCGGATGCCGCGATTTCGTTATCCCGGATGGCCATGAAGGCGCGGCCCGAACGCGACCGCAACAGGTTCACGGCGAAAATGTAGATCGCAATCGTGACCACGAGCGTGACGTAGTAGAACCACATGTCCTGCGACATTTTGAGGTGGAACCATGACAGTATGGTTTGCAGCACCTCGGGCGGGTCGGGCTTGGTCACCACGAGGCCCTGCACCCCGCCGGTCCAGTATTCGAAATAACCGAGCTTGAGGAACTGCGGCATCGCGGCGGCGAGCGCGAACGTCGCGAGCGCCAGATAGACGCCGGAAAGCCGCAGCGCCGGCAGGCCAAACAGGAATCCGAACAGGAAGCAGATCAGGCCCGCGACCGGCAGCGTCAACAGGTAATTGATGTCGGCGTGTTCCATCAGGATCGCCGAGGTATAGGCGCCGACCGCATAGAAGGCGCTCTGCCCGAGCGAGAACTGGCCGCTGCCGCCGGTCAGGATGTTCAACGCCAGGACCGCGAGCCCATAGACCAGCAGCATGGTCAGCTGGAAGATGATGAAGTTCTTTACAAAGAACGGCACGAGGATCAGCAACGCCAGCATGACGAGCGAGGCGCCGGCGCCGAGCGTCATCGCCCGCTTCGGAACGGCTTCGATGGCGGGTACCCCGGTAACGACTTCCTGCACGGCGCTCATGCCTAAACTCGCTTCACGATTGGCCGGCCGAACAGCCCGGCCGGTTTGACAACCAGAACAACAACGATGAGCGCCAGCGCGATCGGCAGCTTCAATTCATTGCCGACGCCGGGAATATAGGTCCCGGCGAGATTTTCGATGATGCCGACCAGAAATCCGCCGATCACGGCGCCGAACGGGCTGGTCAGGCCGCCGAGCACAGCGGCGGCAAAGCCGTAGAGCAGGATGCTGACCATCATGTTGGGTTCGAGAAACACGACGGGCGCGATCAACATGCCGGCAATCGAACCGATCGCCGCCGCCATGCCCCAGCCCAGCGCGATCATCCACGATGTATTGATGCCGACCAGCCGGGCCGACTCAGGCACAGAGGCGGCCGCGCGCATCGCGAGTCCAATCCGGGTGAAGCGGAAGAAGACGTAGAGGCCGATGAGGAGCAGTATGGTGACGCCGATCATGCCGGCCTGATGGGTCGAGATCAGCTGGCTGCCGAGGAACGGCGAGGAGCCGAACGGCGTCGGATATTCCTTGATGGTGAAGTCCCAGATCAGGCCGGCGGAGCTGTTGATGATAGCAAACAGCGCGATGAAGCCGGCCACGTTGGTAAGAATCGGCGCTTTCGCCAGCGGCTTGAACAGCAGCCGCTCGATCAGGATGCCGCCGAAAAACGAGAAGATCAGCGTGAGCAGAAAGGCTCCCCAGTAGGGCACGCCCCACTGCATCAACTGCCAGGAAATGAAAGTCGAGAACATCGCCATTTCGCCTTGCGCGAAATTGAGATGGTCGATCGCCTGATAGATCATGACGACGGCAAGCGCCATGCAGGCATAGATCGCGCCGGTGGCGATGCCGGCCAGGACCTGGTTGATGAAAAGCTCCATGGGCCGTTCCCTAATAGCCGAGATAGGATCGGCGGACGTCTTCATTGTCCGCGATCTCGTTCGCCATGCCGGACATCACGATGCGGCCGGTTTCGATCACATAGGCCTGATCGGCGATTTCCAGCGCCAGTTGCGCATTTTGTTCGACCACCAGGATCGTGACCTTGTCTTCCCGGTTGATCTTGCCGAGAATCTTGAAGAGGTCGCGCACGACCAGCGGCGCCAGGCCGAACGAAGGCTCATCGAGCAGCATCAGCCGCGGCCGCAGCATCAGCGCGCGGGCCACTGCCAGCATCTGTTGTTCGCCGCCCGACAGCGTGCCGGCCTGCTGGACGTGCCGCTGCTTGAGGACGGGAAAGTGCGTATACATGCGCTCGATATCGGACGCCACGCCGGCCCTGTCGCCGCGCGTGATCGCACCGAGCTGGAGGTTCTCCTCCACCGTCATGGTGGTGAAGGTGCCGCGGCCCTGCGGCACGTGGGCGATACCGAGGCGGACGATGTATTCGGTCGAGCGGCTCGACAGCGACGCGCCATCGAACTCGATCGCACCTGACGTCCGGACCATGTTGCAGATCGCGCGCAGCGTTGTGGTCTTGCCGGCGCCGTTCGCCCCCAACAGCGTGGTGACGCTGCCTTCGTTCAACGAGAATTCGAGACCGTGCAACGCCTGAACCTGGCCATAATAGGCATTCAGCGCCTTGATGTTCAAAAGCGCCGTCATTGGTCCTTGCTCCCGAGATAGGCCTTGATCACGTCGGGGTCGGATTGTACGGCGGCGGGCGTGCCCTCGGCGAGCTTGCGGCCGAAATTCAACGCGACCACATGGTCGGCAATCGACATCACGAGGCCCATGTGATGTTCGACCAGCAGCACCGTGACCTTGCGGTCGTTGCGAATGCGCCGGATCAGGTCGCCGAGCACATGAACCTCCTCATGGTTGAGGCCGCCCGCAGGCTCGTCGAGCAGCAGGATCTTGGGCTCGGACGCGAGCGCGCGCGCCAGTTCGACGCGTTTCTGCGTGCCGAACGGCAATCCTGAAACGGTGAGGTGGGCGACGTCTTCCAGTTCGAGGTAGTTGAGGATTTCGTGAACGCGTATGTTGAGCGCGGCCTCGTTGCGGCGGACCCTGGGAAGCTTCAGCGAGTCGCTGAGGATGTCGCTATTGGTTCGCGCGTGCGCGCCGACCCGGACATTGTCGAGCACCGACAGGTTGGCAAACAGCGCGACGTTCTGAAACGTGCGGCCGATGCCGATTTCGGCGATCCGGTGCGGCGGGCGCTTCAGGATGCTCGCTCCCTCCAGCAGGATGTCGCCAGCGCTCGGCTGATAGAGCCGGCTCAGGCAGTTGAAAAGCGTGGTTTTGCCGGCGCCGTTCGGTCCGATCAGGCCCAGGATCTGACCCTCGTGCATGTCGAACGAGACGCCATTCAAGGCGACGATGCCGCCGAACACGACACTGACGTCGCAAACCGCGAGCAGCGGCGATGCCGCCTGCGCCGTCTGGACAGCACTCATCGATCACCGCACAGGCAGGCCATTGGGCTAGCGCTGCAAAGCCTACCCGATCCCCTCAACCACACGTGCAACCTTCCCTCCTGCTCTCAACTTCCTGCCTTCTTGTTTTTTTATTTGCGGCGCTATTCCGCCGAGTGCGGCTTCGATGTTCCTGACCATGGTCAGCAAACGCGGGCCAATATCGTTGCGCAGCCGTTCCTCGGTGAAGCGAAACGCCGGCGCCCCACAGTTAAACGCATAAGGACCCGTTCCGTCATTAAGCTTTAGTGCTACGCCGGCGGCTGCGATGTCGTCATGCCATTCACCGGCCGAGATCACGAAGCCATATTTGGCCACGGTCTCTCCGGCGCGCTCGATGCCGTCGCGCATTTTGGCCCAGCGGGCGCCGTAATGTTCGCGCAGGTCGCGCAGCAGCGTGTTTCGCTCCTCTTCGGGCAGCGCCCAGAGATAAGCGCGTCCCATCGCCGTGGTTGCGATCGGAACTCGCGAGCCGACGTCGAGCTGAACGCCGATGGTCATGCCGCGGCTCTGGCCGAAATAGACCATGCTGAAGCGGTCGCGGCCGCCGACGGCAACCGCACCGCCGGTCTCGCGCATCAATTCTTCGCGGTAGGGTTCCGAGAGATGACGGACGCCGAGATTGGCGAGCGCGGCATAACCGAGCGCCATGGCTGCCGGTGCGAGCTGGTATTTCTCAAACCGCGGAACCGGCGTAAGGTAACCGAGCTTGGTGAGGGTGTAGGTCAGACGGGAAACGGTCGGCTTCGGCAGATTGGTGCGGGCCGCGATCTCCTGATTGCCGAGCAGACCGTCGTTGGCCTGGAATGCGCGCAACACATCGAGACCGCGGGAAAGTGCGACGACAAAACTGCGATCAGTCGCGACTTTCTTGCCTTGACGCTTCATGCTCTGCTGCCGACGCTCGCCTGCCAGTGGATCAGATTTGATGTTCGTACCGACGTACCCGCGAGTTTCACGCTCCGAGAAGGGCTTTGTTGACAAGGGACGTGCTTCAAAATAACCCTCCCTGTCAAGATGCGGAATTCAATTCCGCGATGCGGAATAGATAGACATACTCGAAATAAGCTATGCAAGAACAGGATATCCAGGGAGAGTTCCGTGAGTGAAGTGGTCAGTCTTGAACGTCATGATGTGGTTGCGGTCGTCACGGTCAACAGTCCCCCGGTGAATGCCCTGAGCGCCGCGGTGCGCGCTGGCATCATGGATTGCGTCAAGCGTGCTATTGCCGATCCGGAAGCAAAAGCGATTGTTCTGACCTGCGCCGGGCGCACCTTCATCGCCGGAGCCGATATCACCGAGTTCGGCAAGCCGCCGAAATCCCCGGGCCTTCATGAAGTGCTCGACGAGATCGAAAATTCGCCCAAGCCGGTGATCGCCGCCATTCATGGCACCGCGCTAGGCGGTGGGCTCGAGGTCGCGCTCGCCTGTCATTACCGCGTCGCGGTCAAGGAAGCCCGGTTGGGGCTACCCGAAGTGAAGCTTGGGTTGTTGCCGGGCGCGGGCGGCACGCAGCGCCTGCCGCGCGCGGTCGGCCCTGAGCTTGCGGTCAAGATGATCGTCGGCGGCGATCCGATTTCGGCCTCCGATGCCCTGAAGAGCGGCCTGATCGACGACATCGTCGAAGGTCCCGCCGCCGGTGGCGAAGCCTTTGCTCGCAAGGTCGTGGCGGAAAAACGGCCTTTGAGAAAACTGCGCGACGACGACAGCAAGCTTAAGGCCGCCAAGGCCGACCGCTCGATTTTCACCAATGCGGTTGCTGCGATGACCAAGAAAGCCCGTGGCCTGGAGGCTCCATTTGCGGCTGCGGACGCGGTCGGCGCGGCGATCGATTTTCCCTTCGAGGAGGGATTGAAGAAGGAGCGCGAGGGCTTCCTCAAGCTGGTTTCGGGCGATCAGTCCAAGGCGCAGCGTTACGCCTTCTTCTCCGAACGCGAGGCGGCGAAAATCGCCGGCGTTCCCGAAGGCACCAAGCCGCGCAACGTGGAGCGCGTCGCCATCATCGGCGCCGGCACCATGGGCGGCGGCATCGCGATGTCGTTTGCCAATGCCGGCATTCCCGTCACGCTGATCGAGACCGGGGAAGAGCAGCTCAAGCGCGGCATGGGCGTGATGCAGAAGAATTACGAGGCGACAGCGGCGCGCGGCGGCATTCCGGCCGATGCGCCCGCCAAGCGGATGGCGCTGATCAAGGGCGTCGTCGGGCTTGAGAACGTCAGGGATGCCGACCTCGTGATCGAAGCCGTGTTCGAAACCATGGCGATCAAGAAGGAAGTTTTCGGCGCGCTCGACAAATACGCCAAGCCCGGTGCAGTGCTCGCCTCCAACACTTCCTATCTCAATATCGACGAGATCGCGAAGGAAACCAGGCGCCCTCAGGACGTGCTCGGCATGCACTTCTTCTCGCCGGCCAACGTGATGAAGCTGTGCGAAATCGTGCGCGCGGCCAAGACCGCGCCGGATGCGCTGGCGACCGCGGTCGCCGTTGCGCGCAAGATTGCAAAGGTGCCGGCGGTCGTCGGTGTCTGCGACGGCTTTGTCGGCAACCGCATGCTGGCGCAGCGCGGCAAGCAGGCCGAGAAGCTGTTGTTCGAGGGCGCCTTGCCGCAGCAGGTCGATGCCGTCGTCACCAAATTCGGCATGCCGATGGGGCCGTTCGCCATGGGAGACCTCGCCGGCCTCGATATCGGCTGGCGCTCGCGAAAAGATCGCGGCATCAAGTCGGAAATCGCGGACGCGTTGTGCGAGGCGGGGCGTTTCGGCCAGAAGACCGGCAAGGGTTACTACAAATACGAAGCCGGCTCGCGGGCGCCATTGCCCGACCCCGAAGTCGAGAAACTGATCGACGAGACGCTGCAACGTCTCGGGCGCAAGCGCCGCGTCGTCAGCGACGAGGAAATCCTCGAGCGCATGATGTACCCGATGATCAACGAGGGCGCGCGGATTCTCGAAGAGAAGGTCGCCGCGCGCCCGAGCGATATCGATGTGATCTGGCTCTACGGCTATGGCTGGTCGGTCTATCGCGGCGGCCCGATGTTCTACGCCGATCAGATCGGTCTGAAGCACGTTGCCGAGCGCCTGGCCTTCTACGCCAAGGAAACCAACGATCCGTCGCTGGAGCCCGCGCCGTTGCTCAAGCGGCTCGCCGCCGAGGGGAAGACGTTCGGTTCGCTCACGCAGACCGCGAAAGCGGCGTGAGTCGATGATCCAGATCTACTGTGGCCCAAAGCTCAAGGTGTCGTCCCTGCGAACGCAGGGACCCATAC
>NZ_JBAVCF010000149.1:0-18659 GCF_049586575.1 Bradyrhizobium sp. | reverse complement strand
AGCCAGGCGCTGGCGCTTGCAGTCGTTATCAATTGTCGCAATGAAACGGTGTTGATCGCCGCCTGCGCTGTGTTCGGGTTTTCAGTCGGCAACCTGATCACGCTGCCGTCGTTAATCGTGCAGCGCGAGTTCGATGCCCGTTCGTTTGGCGTGTTGATCAGCCTGCTGACCGCGGTCACACAGGTGACCTATGCCTTTGGGCCAGGCGTTATCGGCGCGCTGCGCGACTTGTCGGGGTCCTACACGTTGCCGTTTTACGGCTGCATTGCGCTCGAATTGATGGCGGCCGCCATCATCATGCTCCGCCGAAGGCCCGCATGACGCATCAGAGCTAGGCGACGCGCTGCCGCATCAGGTCTTCGATATCCAGTCGTTTCGTAAACATCGCGAGCGAACCGTCCGCCGCGCGCGGCCACTCGGCTTGCGGCCGGTCCCAATAAAGTTCGACGCCGTTTTCGTCGGGGTCACGCAAATAAAGTGCCTGGCTCACGCCATGGTCGCTGGCGCCGTCGAGCGGGATGCCGGCGCTGGTGACGCGATACAGTGCATCTGCCAGCGCCGGGCGGGTCGGATACAGGATCGCGGTGTGAAACAGCCCGGTCGTTCCCGGCGCAGGCGGATGGCCGCCTTTGCTTTCCCAGGTGTTCAGCCCGATGTGGTGGTGATACCCGCCCGCCGAGATGAAGGCGGCGTCGGTGCCATAGCGTTGCATCAGCTCGAAGCCAAGGATGCCGCAATAGAAGCCCAGCGCGCGATCGAGATCGGCGACCTTCAAATGAACATGGCCGATCTTCGTGCCGGCGACGATGGGCGGATTTTGCGACATGGCTACTCCCCTGGGTGACTGCTAGCATTTAGGGAGCGGCCAAAGCTCACGCAAGCTCGGACATTTGTCCGTCGGGCAGGCCGAATTCGAAGGTGTTCAGCGTCATCGAGACCAGGGTGTAATAGCCGCAAAGGCCGATGACCTCCACGACCCCGCGCTCGGAGAGAACGTTGACGGCTTCGTCATAGAGTGGGCGGGCCAGTCCGTGACCCTCGTGCAGCGATTTGGCGACGTCGTAGATCATCTTCGCCTTGGGATCGTCGAATGTGGGCGTACGGCGATCGCGGATGTCGTCGGCGATCTGGGGATCCATCCCGCCCGCGAGCGCGAGGCGCTTGTGGGCGAACCACTCGTAATGCGAGGTCCAGTACCGCGCCGTGACGAGGATGGCTATCTCGGACAATTTGGCCGGAAATATCGTGTCGAAGCGCAACACCTCGCCAAGCCTCGTGGCGTGACGCGCCATCTCCGGACTATTGAGCCAGGCCATCATCGGGGCCGGCGGCCTGCCGCGCTTGCCGGCGATCGCTTCGTCGTAGGTCTGTTTCTGCTCGGCGCTCATTTCCCCGGGCGAAAGCAATTTCAGCCGCATCTTTTTCTCCTTGTTCTTTGATTGCCGCGTTGCTGACGATCGTCATCGCGAGCGCCAGCGAAGCGATCCAGTCCTGGCAGAGGATTTATTCTGGATGCTCGAAGCTCACGCTCCTCGCAATGGCGAGAGGACTACCGGATCGGCGGCGCGTATTGAATGCCGCCGGCGCTCCAGAGCTGGTTAAGTCCGCGCGGGATCTTCAGCCTGGATTCCGAGCCGACATTGCGCTCATAGACTTCACCGTAGTTGCCGACATGCCTGATGATGCGAACCGCCCAGTCCTTTGTCAGGCCCAATTCCTCGCCGTAGTTGCCTTCGGTCCCGACCAGCCGCATCACGTCAGGCTTTTTGGACTTGAGCGCCTCGTCGATGTTCTTGGAGGTGACGCCAAGCTCCTCGGCGTTGATCATGGCATAAAGCGTCCACTTCACGATCAGCATCCAATCGTCGTCGCGCTCCCGTACCACTGGCGCCAACGGCTCCTTCGAGATCACGTCGGGCAGGATCGTGTGCTCGCCCGGCTTGGCGAAGTTGAGCCGCAACGCATAAAGCTGGGATACGTCGGCCGTCAGCGTGTCGCACTGGCCGGATTCATAAGCTTTGACGACGTCGTCCAGTTTGCCGAACTTCTTCTCCTCGTACTTCATGTTGTTGGCGCGGAAGTAGTCGGCGAGGTTGAGTACGGTCGTGGTGCCGTCCTGCACGCAAACCTTGCTGCCATTGAGGTCGAGTGCGGAATCGATGTTGCGCGAGCGGGGTAGCATGAAGCCCTGGCCGTCATAATAGGCGACAGCCGGGAAATAGAGGTCGTAGGCGGTCTCGCGCGACAGGCTCCAGGTCGAGTTGCGCGAGAGAATGTCCACTTTGCGATTTTGCAATTCCCGGAATCGCTCGTTGGCATCGAGCGGAATGAATTTCGCTTTCTTCGGGTCGTCGAAGATGGCGGATGCGACCGCGCGGCAGAAGTCGACGTCGAACCCGGTCCAGTTGCCCTGGTCGTCGGGAATCGAGAAGCCAGGCAGCCCCTTGTTGACGCCGCACAGCACTTCGCCGCGGCGAACGGTCCGCTTCAGCGT
Organism: Bradyrhizobium sp.; assembly: GCF_049586575.1. Taxonomy (GTDB): domain Bacteria; phylum Pseudomonadota; class Alphaproteobacteria; order Rhizobiales; family Xanthobacteraceae; genus Bradyrhizobium. The sequence continues at coordinate 16,165 of NZ_JBAVCF010000149.1, read as the reverse complement.
GCGCGTGTCATAGAACTCGTAGGTGACGGCAACAGCCGCGACCGCAACGGCGACCAATAGCCCAATCAGCAGGCCGCCTCGGAATGTCCGCATGATCTGTCCCTCGCCCCGTCGGGAAGTTGAAATGGCTTTTTAGAAATATGCTGGAATCACAGTTCCGGCCTTTGCCGCACCACGACCTTGGTGCCCACCGGGACCCGGTCATAGAGATCGGCGACGTCGGCGTTGACCAGCCGGAAGCAACCGGACGATATCTTGGTGCCGATCGTATCCGGACGATTGGTGCCGTGAATGCGATAGACCGTGGACCCCAGATACATCGCACGCGCCCCGAGCGGATTGCCTGGTCCGCCGGCCATGAAACGTGGCAGGTAAGGCTGGCGCTCGATCATTTCCGGCGGCGGCACCCAGTCAGGCCATTCGGCCTTGCGGGTAATGGTCAACAAGCCCTGCCACTGAAACCCGTCGCGGCCGACACCGATGCCATAACGCAGCGCGCGTCCGCCCGGCTGCACCAGATAGAGATGCCGCTCAGCCGTCGAGATGATGATGGTGCCCGGGGGCTCGGTGGTGCGGTAATACACCATCTGCTTCTGCCACTCCGGATTGAGCTCGTAGGAATCATCGGCGATCAGGCCGGGTTGGTCGCCGGGATCGGCCTGTTGCGCAAAACTGTGCGAGGTTGAAAGCATCAGGCCTGCCGCCGCAATCGTCATGCAGATCAGGTGACGAAATTTTGTCATTCAAGCTCTCCCCACCGCTCGGTCGCCGGAGTCGCCGGGCCGGTACAACGATGATGCCAATTGCTTCCCATCAAATCTCAGGGGCGGCATAATGGCAAGCAAGCCGGACATCCCGGTCCCGCACCTTGTTTACAGGCAAGGCGGCTGTTTTCAAAAAGCAACCTTTCAAGGCGGTTTGGGCAAGGGCTGCAGCATCGGGCGCTTGAATATGACAGTGATCCGACGCCGCGGTTGCGGCGCGGATTCTGTCATGCGCGATGACGCGGTGGGGCGGCTTAAGCGGCCAGACTTTCCACGCCGGCTACCTTGAGCAGGTCGCCAAGCTGCTTGCGGGCATAGAACATTCGGGTCTTCACCGTGCTCGGGGGAATGCCGATGATAAGGCCGGCTTCCTCGACTGACTTCTCATGATAGTAGACGAGGTTGATGATCTCCCGGTGCGCCGGCGACAGTTTTGCCACGCAGGCGCGCAGGATGGCGCTTGTGGTAGAGCGGTCGAGGCAGGCTTCCGGTGTCTCGCCCTCGTCGGCAATCTCAAGCATTTCCTCCTGATCGATGTCCTCGTGCCGGCGCTGACGCAGCGCGGTCAGCGCCTTGAAACGGGCGATGGACAGGAGCCAGGTCGATACCTGGGATCGCCCCTGAAACTGGCTTGCGGTACGCCACACGTCGAGGAAAACCTGGCTGGTCAAATCCTCAGCGGTAGTGGTGTCCCGCACCATTCGCAGGATGAAGCGATAAACCCGCACGTGATGGCGGGAATAAAGCGTATGCATCGCGGTAGGACCGCCCTCGGCAATGCTTTCAAGCAGCGCCTCGTCGGACGTCGCCTGAGCGGCGATGATGCCCCTTTGAACTGCGGCATTGATGGCAACGACTTTCGGCATGACGCTCTCCCGGTGTCGCCCTGTGGCGGCGCTTTGTTGACCCATTGGTAGTCAGCGAAAGTTTCGGGACGTCTGCACGAAAAGGGGAAAATGGTTTCGTGGGCGGGAAAATTGTTTCGTCGCAACGCCTGCGACGAAACAATCGGCGGAAAAAAGCCAGCAAATTTAAGAAGATAAATTTTTATTGGCCGGGACGGCAGTGGTCACGGGCTACAGGGAACAAAAGCCTGCAAAGATAGCCGGCGACCCCCGGCCGGTCGTTTTCGGCGTCGAATCGTCAGCGGCAGCTCGAATTGGCGGTGAGGATGTCGTGCATCACCTGGCTCTGGATCGCCGGCGCGGCCGTCAGGGAGACATGTCCGTAACTGGTTTTTCCCATGTCGACGTTTTGCAGCGTGCCGTGGAAGTGTCCGTCGCGTTCCACCGCGGTGCCGACCCCGGTGGAAAGGTAGAAATTCTTCAGAAGGTGGACATTATCGGGGGCGACCGTCTTGATGACGGGGTCGATCGTCACGATCAGGGCGACGTGAAGACCGGCCTGCCGCATCTGCTCGGCCATGCTTACGGCCGCGCTCGCGCCGAGGGAATGACCGACCAGTACGACAGAACTGATCCGCCCGCTCTTGCAGTCCTCGATGGCTTCGTGGGCCAGCGCATCCGAAAATGCGTGATTGGCGATGGTCACGTCGATGTTTCGGTGCTGGAGCTCTTCGTTGAGTTGGTCGATCCCCGGTGACAGAACGTTGGTCAATCCGCGTAGCAGATAGACCTTCTTGTGCGCGGGGGCTGCTGCCGCTGTCTGAGCCATGCTGATCGCCGTCAGCACCAGGAGCAGGCACGTATTCGAAGAGCGGAAAATGGCACGGAACAGAGAAAGCATCGGAACGGCAGTCCTTGACGTACAACGCGGCGCCTGCCGCGAATGACAGGCGCGAAGGCGCTCTGGGCCAGAAGCCGGATCGCCATCGTGAATGAGCTTATGGTTTAAGTATGATCCTCGCGCGAACGCTTTTTCCAGAGCCGTTGTGTGGGAAAAGCGGCTTTCCCACAGGGCGCTCAGCGCGTGTTTGAAGCGACAACCGTTCAGGTCTTGTCGCCGGCGGGTGAGAACAGGTATCCGCCGCCGCGAATCGTCCTTATGACGGCCGGCTTGGTCGGATCGATCTCGATCTTGCGGCGAATTCGCATGATGCGAAGGTCAACGGCGCGATCGAAAGCTTCGCTGTCGCGGGCGTTGGCAAGCTCCAGCAGCCGCTCGCGCGACAGCACGCGCTTCGGATTGGCCGCAAACACCTTGAGCAGCCCGAATTCGGAAGCCGTCAGCGGGTGCTCGTTGCCTTCATCGTCGCGCAGCGCCTGCGCCTGAAGATCGAGCCATTTGGTTCCGAATCGGACCAGCGCATCCTTCGCCTTCGCGCCCCCGGCATCGGCTTGTGTCCGGGCCGGCGTGCTTCGCCGCAAGACGGAGCGGATACGCGCCATGAGTTCGCGCAATTCGCAGGGCTTTGCGACGTAGTCGTCGGCGCCAAGTTCGAGTCCAACCACACGGTCGATCGGGCTTGCGGTGGCCGTCAGCATGATCACCGGTACGTTGGTGCGGCTCTTCAGGTCTCGAATGATCGAGAGGCCGTCTTCTTCCGGCATGTTCAGGTCGAGCACCACCAAATCAGGCACGCCAGCCTCGATAGCGCCGCGCAGACTCTTGCCGCCGTCGCAAAGCGTTACGGTAAAACCGTGCATCTTGAGGTAGTCGCCGACCATCTCGCGGGCCGGCGCCTCGTCGTCGACAATGATGATGTGCGGACTTTGGCTCATGGGATTACGCTTCCGCGGGCAAGGTGATGGTGAACGTCGAGCCCTGTCCGGGTCCGGCGCTGTTGGCTGTAACTTCGCCGCCATGCATGTCAACAATGCGTTTGACGATCGACAGGCCGAGGCCCGTCGAGCTTTCGCCCGCCGTGGGCTTGGCGGACAACCGCTGGAAACGGCCGAACAGCCGGCCGATATCCTCCGGCGACAGCCCGGCGCCTTCGTCGACAACGCGAATCACGGTGTTATTCGAATCCTGGTCGACCTGCACCGAAATGTTGCCGCCGACGGGGCTGTACTTGATGGCATTGCTGATGAGGTTGTCGATGGCTTCGCGGATCCGGTCCACGTCGCACGCCGTGATCAGGTTAGGCGCGGCCGAAACCGTAATCGATTGCTGCTTGTTGACGGCCAACGGCTGGTTGGCGTCGGTGACTTCGCCGACCAAAGCGGCGATGTCGACTGGCTCGCGGCGGATCGTGATGTCGAAGGCGTCCGCCATTGCGTCCGAGATCAGGTGATCGACCATCGAGGTCAGGCGCTTGGTCGCGTCGCGAATGTGATCGACCTGGGCATTGACGTTGTCGCGCGAGGACCCGGCGGCGATCAGCTCGGTCAGCATTTCGGTGCGGCCGAGAATGACGCTCAGCGGATTCTTCAGGTCGTGGGCGACGGTGCCGAGAATTTCGTTCTTGAAGCCGTTGGCGCGTTGCAGCCGCAGCCATTGCGCCGACAACCGGCGATTGGCCTGCATCAGCGCGCGGGTTCGTTGCGCCACGCGGTCCTCGAGCTGGGTGTTGGCCTGCTGAAGCTGCTGGTAGAGGATGACATTGTCGAACGCGATCGAAAGCCGGCTGCCGAAAATCTCGACCAGCGAGCGGTCGGTCTCCGACAATGGCCGCTCGGCCTGAAGCAGCACCACGACTTCGCGTCCGCTGCCGGTGCGAACGTAGAGCACGGTGCGGTGATCGACGAATTCATGCTTGCGCCGCCGGAAGGCGGCCTCAACCATCGAGCGCAAATCGGTGTCGAGTGATTGGGCGCCCGAGGTGCCGATGAAGCGGCTGTAGCAGCCCGAACCGGCCAGCACGGAGAAATCGCCACCGATATCACCGCCGTCGCGCAGCACCAGAATGCCGGCGCAATCGACATTGAGGAGCGAGGCGATCTGCGTCAGCACGCCTTCGGCGAGGCGTTGCATCGATTTGAAATCGTACAGCGTCGAGGCGGCGTCGATAATGATCTCAAGCCCGCGCCGGGTCTGGACCATGCGCTCGAGCTGCTGGTAGCTGCGCAACGCCGCCGTGAGCGAGGTAAACAGCTTGTCGGCCGTGAGCTCGGTCTTCGCCTTGTAGTCGTTGATGTCGTACTGGACGATGACGCGACGTTCCGGAGCCTGTCCGGGCTGTCCGGTGCGCAGGATAATGCGGACCGTCTCGTTGCGAAGTTCGTTGCGGATATATTCCACGAGGTCGAGGCCGGCGGCGTCGGTCTCCATGATGACGTCGAGCAGCACGGCGGCGATATCGGGATGCGCGCGCATGAGCGCGCGGCCCTCGCTGCCGGAATAGGCCGACAGGATTTCGAGGCCTTGTCCGTTGAGGCTGTAGTCGCTCAGCGCAAACCGCGTGCCCTCGTGCACCGCCTGATCGTCGTCGATGACCGCGATTTTCCATTTGCGCGCGCCCGGGACTTCCGGTTCGGCGCCGGAATCGTCGATCAGGTGGAGGACATCGTCCTGTTCGGCCATGAAGAGGTCCTGTCGCGATCCTGGGTTTCGATGGGCTGACCGCCCTTGGCAGCTTTAGGCATGATAATGCGAAACGTGGTGCCTTGTCCCGGCCTTGACTCCAGCATCATCCGGCCACCCAGCTGCTGGGTGACGAGATTGTACACGATGTGCAGGCCAAGTCCGGTCCCGCCCTCGTTGCGGCGCGTGGTGAAGAACGGATCGAACGCCTGCCGCTGAACGTCGGGGGTCATGCCGGCGCCGTCGTCGGCAAATATGATCTCGACATCGTCGCTGCCGCGCGGCTTGGCCGAGATCGTGATGGTGCCGGAGCGCCCGTCGGGGAAGGCATGGTTGGCGGCGTTGAGGAACAGGTTGGTCAGGATCTGGCCGTAGGAGCCGGGATAGCCGTCGATGACGAGGTTTTCGGGCATCTCGACCGACAGCGCAATCGACGCCTTCTTCAGCGCGGGGCGCAGGCTTGCGATGATCTGGTCGGTCGCCTCGGCGAGGCTGAACGTCCGCCGCTCGGCGTGGGAGCGGTCCACCGCCACCTGCTTGAAGGACTGAATGAGTTCGCCGGCGCGATGCAGATTGCCCACGAGCTGCTGGGCGGCATCGCGCGAGGTCTTGACGAATTCGTCGAGCTGCGAGCGCCGCAACCCGTTACCGCTGCTCAGCTCGGCCTCGAAGGCCTCAGCGCGGCGGGCGAAACTCGAAGCAACCGTCAGGCTGATGCCGATCGGGTTGTTCACCTCGTGCGCGACGCCGGCGACCAGGCCGCCGAGCGCGGCCAGGCGTTCGGCGTCGATCAGGTTTTGCTGGGCGGCATTCAGTTCGTGCAACGCGTTTTCCGCCTTTTCCTTGGACGCGCGCAACTCGTCCTCGGTCTTGCGCTTGGCAATGGCGTTCTCGCGGAACACTTCTACCGCGCGCGCCATCTCGCCTACCTCATCCTTGGCGCCGGTGCCCTGGACCTTGCGGTTAAAGTCGCCCGACGTGATCGCGTGCATCGCGGTCATGATCTGCTGCAGCGGTAGACGGATCGAGAGCGCGATCAACACGCCGGCAGTGATGATGATCCCTAGGAAGATCACGGCGATCGAGAGCACTTTTCGGGAAATATCGGCCAGCGTCTGGTCGAAGGTTTCCTGCGCCTTCTGCTCGCGCTGTCTCATTTTGACGGATAGCTCGTCGATGATGTCGGACGCCTTCACCTGGCTGGCATCGATCGCGTCGCTCAGCAATTCGGTGCGGCTCGTGAGTTGCGACGACAGTTTGGTGAGCCCTTCGCTGAGCGCCTTGGCGCGCGTATCCAGACGCTGCAGCGCCATCCGTTGCAGATCGTTGTCCGCAAGGTCGATCATCACGGGAATAGTCTGCCGGATGGTCTCGGTGTTGCGGCTGGCTTCTTCGGCCGAGGCAGTCGCAAGCGAGAGGTAATAGGAATTGGCGGCGACCAGCATCGCGGTGAAGGCCTCGCGCGATTTGCCAAGCGACGGCCAGATCAGCGCATCGCGATGGCCGGTTGCGCCCTCGATGATCGAATAAAGCCCGGCCATGTCGCGGGCCGGCGTGAGGACCTCGTCTTCATAGGTCTTCGATATCGTCGCCTGTACCGCGCGCAGCTGGCTGAAGCCGTTGAGAAAGCGTTCGGTGACATGCTCAAACCGCTCGACCGACCCCGACAGCATCGGGTCGGTCGAGGCCCGTGTCTTCAGGGTGCCCAGCACGGTTTCGCGCGAATGTGAGATCTCGGCGAACGTCTCAGGGCTTGGCTGGTTGATGTAGCGATGGATCAGGTTTTGCAGATGGCCGGTTTCACTCTCGAGCGTGGCCAGGATCTTGTCGGATTCCCGCACCTGCCGCACATCGTCCCAGGCCGACCCCAGCACCTGGACGCCGTTCCAGATCAGCGCCACCAGCACCACGACGACCGCCGAGTTCAGCGCCGCGATCGACAGGATGCGCCAGCGGATTGGCACCGCCCGGACCAGCGCGACCAGCCGCGAATGGCCGCGCCCCGCGAAACCCGCCGGCGCATCCATGGTCCCGTGCTGGTTGTTGGTCTGATCCAATTCAGTCGACCTTGCAAATTCGCTCGATCAGCGCGGTTGCGGCCGGATCGTGCAGGGCCTTGGCGTAGATGCCGGCCATGGCCGCTTCGAACGGCTTGCGGTCGAAGTCACTGACGATTGTCACACCGGCCGCCTGGTTCCGCGCCATCGATCAGCTTGGTGGCAAAGCCAGTTCGCACCTGACCATACGGTAGCTCAATCGGCACGGCGCCGAGTGCCCTGATCATGTCGGACATCAACTCCGATTGCTGCACGCGAAGCCTCAAGCCCTTCATGTCGGCGATCGTGCGGATCGGCCTGACGCGGTTGTAGATCGACCTTGCCCCGGAATCGTAGAAAGCGAGGCCGACGAATCCATAGGGCTCGAAGCTGCCCAGGATTTCGTCGCCGATCGGGCCATCCAGGACTTTCTGCAAATGCTCGATGGAGCGAAACAAAAACGGCATTGCCAACACATTCATGGCCGGTACAAAGGTTCCGATCAGCGCCACGTTGGTGCGATTGAGATCGATTGCGCCAGCGCGGGTCTGTTCGATCGTTTCCTTCTCCTCGCCAAGCTGGCGCGAATGAAACACGCGAATCTGCAATCGCCCTCCGGTTTTCTCCTCGATCAGCCGGCCCATGAAGCGAAGCGCCTCGACGGTCGGGTAGTCCCCGTTCTGGGGCGGCGCGAAATTCGCGTGCCGGCGCAGTCATCGTGACCGCGGTCAGAAGCAGCGCGGCCATGATCGCGGTGGTCCGTGAAATGCCGGCGCCGATGAACAGAGGCAACTTACCCCCTCGTAATAAGGTCGATGGCGGAGAAAAAAGGTTCAACACGATCTCACGTTGGATTTTAGAGCATAAATTCGCTCAAGCCGCCGCGCTGTGGGCGCGTGACGGCCACGTGCGGCCCGCCTTTCGAACCGGCCATCGCCGGCCAACAGTGAGGCGGCGAGCGGCCGGCATCTGCTCATTTGTTCAGCAAGTTTATCGCTTTGCACCAACGGGTTTTTGCGCCCATATCGCCGCCTCGCGCGGAGTCGGCTCACGATCCGCTAATAAAATCAGTGATTTAACGGTAGTTAACGAAGCCCTAGGCCTTGGCACGAACCTTGCGACATCCGTTCCAGAAGGCGCTGCGGTTTTCTCAAACCCGTATCGAGCAACGCCGTCGGCGCGGTGGTGCGGGCACCCCGCGATACGTCTTGGAGTAGTGGCGCAGATGAAGGCCGGCTCGTTGCCCGACAAGGAGCTGTCTGATGTCGTCGAGGACAGCATCGTTCGCGTCGGACGGCGCCATCCGGGAGCGATGCCTGAAGCGCGACGAACCGGCTGTCTGGAGTTGAAGATCGTGCGGCTATTCGAGCATCCACGAACCGGAGGATCGCAGGTGGGACGCTGCGGACCGGATCTTGGGCGACGCGTAGAATGCCTATACAAAGGGATTGCTGACGACTATTTCCCCATCCGCGCTGCCGCTCAGGTTACGGAAGAACGAAAGAACAAAGGTTGAAATGGCTGAAGATTCGCTGGATGATTATATCGATGCCGCCTCGAAGGCGCTGAGGCTTCCGGTCAAGGAGGCCTGGAAACCTGCGGTGCGGGCCAATCTCGAAGTGTCCATGAGATTGGCGCGACTGGTCGACGAGTTTGCGTTACCTGACGACGCCGAGCCCGCCGATGTCTTCACAGCGTGACGCGATGACAGGCGCCGGAGACGGGATGTCTGCGCTCGACATCGCGCAGGCGGTCAAGGACAAGAAGTTTTCAGCCCTCGATGCCATCGAAGCGGCGTTGGCACGGATCGCCAAGCACGATTCAGTTCTGAATTCATTTACCGACGTTACCGCTGAACGCGCGCGGGCGAAGGCTCGTGAAGTCGATGCCGCGCTCGCGGCCGGAAAAAATCCCGGACCGCTTGCCGGCGTGCCGTTTGCCGTAAAGAACCTGTTCGACGTAAGAGGTCTGTCGACCCGCGCTGGATCGAAGATCAACCGCGATCTTCCCGCTGCCACTCGCGATGCCACACTGATCGAGCGGCTCGAAGCCGCCGGCGCCGTGCTGGTCGGCGCGCTCAACATGGGCGAATACGCCTATGACTTCACCGGCGAAAACATCCACGATGGTCCGTCGCGCAATCCGCATGATGTAACGCGCATGACCGGCGGTTCGTCGGGCGGCTCCGGTGCCGCAGTCGGCGGCGCGCTGGTGCCGCTGGCGCTCGGCTCGGACACCAACGGTTCGATCCGGGTGCCGTCGTCGTTTTGCGGAATCTTTGGATTGAAGCCGACCTACGGCCGGCTCTCCCGTGCGCGCTCGTTTCCGTTTGTCTTCAGCTTCGATCACGTCGGCCCGCTTGCGCGCTCGGTCGGCGACCTCGCGCTCGCCTATGACGCGATGCAGGGACCGGATACTGCCGATGCTGCCTGCACGACGCTGCCGCCGGAACCGGTCTCTTCGTCGCTCGCCCAGGGCATCGGCGATCTGCGCATCGCAACCGCCGGCGGCTATTTCCGGAAAAATGTCTTTCCAGAAGCGATCGAGGCGGTAGGCCGGGTCGCGAAGGCACTCGGCGTGAACCGCATGGTGGAATTCCCGGAAGCCGCCCGCGCCCGCGCTGCCGCCTATGTCATTTCGACGTGCGAAGGCGCCTCGCTTCATCTCGATCGGCTGCGCACACGGCCGGAGGATTTCGATCCCGCCGTTCGTGACCGTCTTATCGCGGGTGCGATGATCCCGGCCCCGATGGTCGATCGCGCGCAAAAATTTCGCCGCTGGTATCGTACGCAGGTCCTTGAGCTGTTCAAATCGGTCGACGTCATTCTGGCGCCGGCGACGCCTTGCGTCGCGCCAAAGCTTGGTCAGGTGAATTTCACCCTCGACGGAGTCGAAATGCCGGTACGCGCCAATATCGGCATCCACACCCAGCCGATCTCCTTCATCGGCCTTCCGGTGATCGCGGTCCCGGTCCCGCTGGAGCCGATGCCGATCGGCGTGCAGATCATCGCCGCGCCATGGCGGGAGGATATCGCGTTTCGGGTCGCATCCGCGCTGGAGCGCGAAGGGGTGGTGTCCGCGCCACGACCAAAGGGACATTTGAGGGGGATTTGAGATGCAGGTCGATCTTCCCGATGTGCTCGCTGAGGTGACTGCGCAATTTGCGCGTTATGAAAAGGCGCTGGTGAGCAACGACGTTGCGGTGCTCGACGAACTGTTCCACGACGACCCGCGCACGCTTCGCTATGGCGGTGGCGAAAACCTCTACGGCTATCGGGAGATCAGGGCGTTTCGTGCGGGCCGCCCGGCGGTCGGCCTGATGCGGCGGATCGAGCGCACCGTGATCACGACCTACGGCCGCGACATGGCGGTCGCCTCGACCTTGTTCTATCGCGACACGGCGCCAGGCAAGGCCGGACGGCAGATGCAGACGTGGGTGCGGTTTCCGCAAGGGTGGAGAATCGTGGCCGCGCATGTCAGCGTGATCGATGAGCCACGGGATCAAAAGGCATGAGCCTTGAGGATATTCCAGATCGCGCGCTGCTTCGCTCCATCGGGGCAGCCAAAACGACCGTTCGTCCCGGTGGCCCGGGCGTACGCGCCGACAAGCTGACGCGTGCCGAGGAATTGCGCCTGCAACTGGCCGACGAGATCGTGCGCGGCGCGTTGGCGCCGGGCGCGGCACTGGACGAGACCGAGATCGCGCGGCGCTTCAACGTGTCGCGCACGCCGGTGCGTGAAGCGTTGCGGCAATTGGCGGCTTCAGGGCTGATCGAGGCGCGTGCCCATCGCGGCGCGGTGGTCGCCCAGCCGTCGATCGAACGCCTCGGCGGAATGTTCGAGGCGATGGCGGAGCTTGAGGCGCTGTGTGCGGGTCTCGCCGCAGAGCGAATGACGCCGGCCGAACGCCACCGGCTCGAGGCTATCCACGAGGAATTGCGGGTGCTGAGCCATGCCGGCAATCCCGATCGCTTTCACGCGATCAACGAGCACTTTCACAATGCGATCTATGCCGGCGCGCAGAACGGCCATATTGCCGAGATCACACTGGCGACGCGCAAACGCGTGCAGCCATTCCGCCGCGCCCAATTCCGCAATCTCGGACGGCTTGCCCAATCGCATGCCGAGCACGACCGCGTCGTGGTGGCTATTCTGCGTGGCGACCGCAACGGCGCGGCAAGCGCGATGCGCGCACATATCGAGCGGGTGCACGGCGAATACGAGCTTTACGCGGTTTCGGTGTAAGACATCTTTCGCGGTCTATCCCGCCGCCTTCGTCATGAAGCTGCGCCAACCGCCAAACTCGGAAATATCCCGCGCACCGGCAATACCGGCAGCTTCCACGATAAAGCCCTTCACGCCACGGCCGTCCTTCAGGCGCACCGTGCCGATCGATAGCGGCGGTGGGATCGCGGCGACAAACTTCGCAAACGCCACGGCCGGCAGCGCCCACACCTCAAGTTCGATCGACACGCCGGCGCCGGCTTCGACGCGCAGCAGTCCCGGTTTTGGCGGCGTGGTGGCTAGCGCATAGAGCCGGTAATCCGGCGCGGTTGAAGTCGCCTCGACCAGCCGGCCGTCAAGCTCCTTCAATTCACCGTTCAGCGCCATTCCGGAAAGATGCGCGCCAACCACGGCAATCGGGATTTCGTCGCCGGTCAAGGTCTGGTCAAGGTCGGCCAGCGACGGTGCCGCCACGCCCTTGGCGCCCAACGTCAGTTTCGTGTGCGCCTGAAAGACGCGGCCGATGCTGGCGAGCTGCGCGTCCTGGCCGGCGGGCGCCAGCAGCGTGATGCCGAAAGGAATCTCGTCGGTGCGGATCGCCGACGGCAGAGCGAGGCCGCAGAGGTCGAGCAGGTTGACGAAGTTGGTATAGGTTCCAAGCCTTGAGTTGAGTTCGATCGGGTTGGCCAGCACCTGCGCTGTCGAATAGGAGGTCGGCGCGGTCGGCAATACCAGCGCGTCGATATTGGCGTAGGCGTGCTCGGCGGTGCGCCGCAGCGCCTGCAAGCGATAAAGTGCGGCGAACGTGTCGGCGGCCGAAATCCGGCTACCGGCAATTGTGATCTCCCGCGTCACCGGATGAATCGCATCGGGCGAAGACGCCAGAAGATTGCGGATCACGAGATAGCGCTCGGCTACCCACGGCCCTTCATAGAGCAGCCGCGCGGTTTCATAGAACGGCCCGAGATCGAAGTCGACCAGGGTGGCTCCGAGCGAACGCCATCGTTCCAGCGCCGCTGCGTAGGCTGCTTCCTGCGCCTTGTCGCCGAAGAAGATGAGCTGGCCGTCGTGCGGCACGCCGAGCCGCAGGCCTTGCGGAAACGGACTCAGTCTCGAAAGCGTCCGGTGACGCGAAAAAGGATCTGATGGGTCGGGGCCAGCCATCACCGAGAGCGCCGACATCGCGTCGTCGACGGTGAGCGAAAACACCGACACGCAATCGAGGGTACGGCAGGCCGGCACGACGCCCGTGGTCGGAACCAGGCCGAGGCTCGGCTTCAACCCGACGATATTGTTGAGCATCGCCGGCACCCGGCCGCTTCCCGCCGTATCGGTACCGAGTGAGAGCGGCACCAGCCCGGCTGAGACGGCGACCGCCGATCCCGAACTCGATCCGCCCGGAATGAGATCGGCGCGCATCGGATTGGTCGGAATGCCGTAAGGAGAGCGCACGCCGACCAGGCCGGTCGCGAATTGGTCGAGATTGGTTTTGCCGATGATGATGGCGCCGGCCTGGCGCAGCCGCGCCACCACGGTGGCGTCGCGCGTCGGCGTGTAGGCATAGGCCGGGCACGCCGCCGTCGTCGGCAATCCCGCGACATCGATATTGTCCTTCACCGCGACCGGAATACCGAGCAGTGGAAGTGCGCCGGCATCCTTTGCGGCCAGCCGCTCCGCTTCCGCAATCGCGTCTTTCTCGTCACGCAGGCTGATGAAGATGGCGGGGTCGTTGTGTTCGCGGATGCGCTTGAAACTGCGCGCGACGGTCTGCGCCGGCGACTGGCTCCCTGCGCGATGCGCAGCAACGATGGCAGCGACGGTCTCGGTCACGCTTCGCCCCGACGCGGCGTGCGGGCGGTTTGAATCCCGGTGGATGAGGGCGGAAGCATCATGACGGACCGGGTTCTGAAGACGTAGAGATGTCTTCCGTTTTGAAGCAATTGGTGTGCCATTGTGTACGTTGGTTGGGTCGGCTCATCTCCGGCGATGGCTCAGTCATATCAAGTGTTTGAAGGAATGCCACGCTATCGGAAGCGCTGCTTTCGCATGGCTCGCTGCCGGTTTTATGGGCAGCGTTTTGCCCGCCGTCCCTCTAGCGTCCCACCTTGCTGGAGCCTTGCGTAATCAAGCGCGCGGCGCGCTGGTTGCGCGCGTGACTCCAGAGCCAGCTGATGGCGACGGCGAGCCGGTTGCGCAGGCCGATCAGGAAATAGATATGGGCAATACCCCAGATCCACCACGCCAAGGTCCCGCGCAGCTTGATCGTGCCGAAATCGATCACCGCCTTGCGCTTGCCGATCTGGGCCAGGCTGCCCGCATGGCTGTAGCGAAACGGCATGGACGTTTGTCCTGAAAGCCGGGCCTTGATCGATGCGGCGACATGACGCCCCTGCTGTTTGGCAGCGGGCGCGATGCCCGGCACCGGCTTTCCCTCCCGGTCTGCGATCGCGATGGTGTCCCCAACCGCGAAGATATCGGGATGGCCGGGTACGGTAAGGTCAGGCAAGACCTGCAACCGTCCCGCGCGGTCGGCCGCCGCATGCAGCCATTCGGCGGCAGGAGAAGCGCGCACGCCGGCAGCCCAGATCAAGGTCCGCGCTTGAAGGCGCTTGCCGTCATAGATGACGCCGTCGGCGGAGCATTCGGTGACGGCCTGTCCCAGCATCACCTCGACGCCGATACTTTCCAGCGAGGCTTGCGCGTAGGCCGAGAGATCGTCGGCAAAGCCCGCCAGCACGCGCGGCCCAGCCTCGATCAGCACCACGCGCGCCTGACGGGTGTCGATATTGCGAAACTCGGGCCGCAGCGTGTCGCGTGCCAGTTCGGCGATGGTGCCGGCGAGCTCGACGCCGGTCGGGCCGGCGCCGATAATGACAAAGGTCAGAAGCGCGGCGCGCTTCTCGGGATCGGTTTCGCGTTCGGCGCGTTCGAAGGCGACCAGGATTCGTCGCCGCAAGGTGGTGGCGTCTTCGAGTGTTTTCAGTCCGGGCGCGAACGGCTCCCATTCGTCGTGGCCGAAATAGGCGTGGCGCGCGCCGGTCGCGAGCACCAGCGTGTCGTAAGGGAGCGTATCGCCATCCTCGAACAGCACGCGCTTGTTGTCGGCATCGACGCCGCTGACTGTTGCGAACAGGGTAGTGACCTCGCTCCTGTCTCGCATCAGATGTCGGACCGGCCAGGCGATTTCGGACGTGGCGAGCGAAGCGGTCGCAACCTGATACAGCAGCGGTTGAAACAGGTGGTGGTTCCGTCGATCGATCAGCGTGATCTTGACCGGTGCGCCCTTTAGCCTCAACGCGCATTCCAGCCCGCCGAAGCCGGCGCCCACGATCACCACGCAATGCGCGTCTTTCCGATCAAGTGCTGGAGAATTCATGGCGCCCCACGTTCGAACGGCTCTCCTCTCTGTGTAAGCGTTCGGCGGCCCCGCTCAAGGCCGGATTTCCGATGGGCCGATTGCGAAAGCCGATTGTTCGCTAGCCGAACGACCGAAACCGAACCCGAAAACCAGCACTATAATTCTTGCCTCCGGCGACCGCGGCGAATTATGGTGCATGCGGCTGCGGTATGGTCCGAAGGTTCAAAGAGGGAGCCGTCGGTTCGTGCTTGCTGTGGGCCCGCGATTTCGCGCACAAAACAAGGCATTCAAAGGCGTGGAAAGCGCTGGCTCAAACAGCGCGGCGCTAACGGCTGGCCACCTGGGCAGGAACAAGTGGGCAGAAAAAGAGTACGGAGGAGGGACATCACATGAGAATGGCATTCTGGCTTGCGGGCGTAGCTGCGCTTGCTTTGGCTCAACCCGCGGTGGCAGGGGACACGATCAAGATCGGTTTTGTCTCGACGTTCAGCGGTCCGACCGCTGTCATCGGTAACGACATGCGCAATTCCTTCGAGCTCGCGCTCGACCATCTCGGCCGCAAGATGGGCGGCAAGCCGGTCGAAGTGATCTATGAGGACGACCAGCAGAAGCCGGATATCGGCAAGCAGAAGACCGAAAAGCTGGTGCAGTCCGATCATGTCGACTTCATCGCCGGCTATATCTGGTCGAACGTGCTGCTCGCTTCGCTCAAGACCGCGGTGGATTCGCAGACTTTCTTGATCAGCGCGAACGCCGGCCCCAACCAGCTCGCGGGTGAACTGTGTTCGCCTTATGTGTTCTCGACCTCCTGGCAGAACGACCAGACGCCGGCGGCGATGGGTCTTTATATGAACCAGAAGGGCGTCAAATCGGTGTTCCTGATCGGGCCCAACTATGCCGCGGGCAAGGACATGCTGGCGGGCGTCAAGAGCACGTTCAAGGGCCAGGTGCTGGGTGAGGAATATACGGTGTGGCCGAGCCAGCTCGACTTCTCGGCTGAATTGACCAAGGCGCGCAACTCGAAGGCGGAGTCGATCTTCGTGTTCTATCCGGGCGCGGCCGGGGTGCAGTTCCTCAATCAATATGTGCAGGCCGGTCTCAAGCAGCAGATGCCGCTTTATACCGCCTTCACCGTCGACGAATTGTCGCTGCCCTTGCAGAAGGACAATGCGCTCGGCATTCCCGGTGCGCAGGAGTGGGTGAACGACCTGCCGAACGAGCAGAACAAGAAGTTCGTCGCGGATTACCGCAAGAAATATGCGCCCGCGCTCCCGACCTATTTCGGCGCGCAGGCCTATGACGCGGCGCAGTTGATCAACTGCGCGGTGGTCGCGGTCAAGGGCGACACTTCCAAGAAG
>NZ_JBAVCF010000148.1:0-34680 GCF_049586575.1 Bradyrhizobium sp. | reverse complement strand
TATTCGACGCGCTTGACGATGCCGTTGACGATATCGCCGATGCGGTCCTTGAATTCCTGATACTGCCGGTCGCGTTCGGCCTCGCGCACCTTCTGCACGATTACCTGCTTGGCCGATTGCGCCGCGATGCGGCCGTATTCCAGCGGCGGAAGCGTGTCGGCGATGGTGTCGCCGATCTGCGCGCCCGGGTTGGCGCGGCGGGCATCCTCCAGCGAAATCTGGTTCGACGAATTTTCGACCTGCTCGACCACCAGCATGTGGCGGGACAGCCGCAGTTCGCCCTTCTTGGCGTCGATCTCGGCGTGAACGTCGGTTTCGCTGCCGTAACGGGCGCGTGCGGCCTTGGCGATCGCATCTTCCATCGCCGAGATGACGATGCTGCGGTCGATCGATTTCTCCCGCGCAACCGCGTCCGCGATTTGCAGCAATTCGAGCTTATTGGCGCTGACGGCCATGGCTTAGTCTCCTCTATCAGGATCGATGTCACCTCGACGCGTCTGTTTGGCGGCGAGGCGATGCTGTTTGGTGTTCTTTGGCGCCGGCTTCTTTGACGGCTTCGTTTTGGAGCTGGTGGCGTGGGGCGCGGGCGGCGGTTCGAGACCGAGGCTGCGCTTTAATTCGCGCTCGGCAGCCTTGCCGCGCCGCATCGACTCCGCGATCAATTCGTCGGTCAGCACGAGCCGTGCCTCCGCGATGTCCTCCATCACGAGCAGCGCGTTTCGATCTTCGTCCGCCTTGACGTCGTCGCGGGTGACACGCACCGCATCGCCTTCGACGCCTGCAAGCGTTCCACGGAACCGTTTGCGACCCTGATGGGGAACCGCCATCTCGATTTTGACGAGGTGACCGGTAAAACGCTCGAAGTCCGAGCGGCGCACCAGCGGACGGTCGATCCCGGGCGAAGAAATCTCCAGCCGGTAGGCGCGATCGATCGGGTCGGCGATATCGAGTACCGGCGAGAGCGCACGTGAGATCGCCTCGCAATCCTCAATCTGCATCGAACCGTCGGGCCGTTCCGCCATGATCTGCACGGTGCAGCCGGCTTCGCCCGAAATCTTGATCCGAACCAGCCGGTAGCCCATGCCCTGCAAGACCGGGGCTGCGGCCGCGGACACGCGGGCGGCTGCGCCCGGCTCGACGACGAGGCGCGGCTCGGCGAGCAGGTCGGTTTCAACGGAACCAGGCGTCGGATCGGTCATATCCAGGGTCAAAAGAGGCCTTTTGGGCGGTCTTGCTTGCGCTGTTCCAGGCGGCCGGCGGGTCAAGCTGTCCGTCCGACCGGTCTATCCTGGCCGGTCCGTGCGATCGCATCTCGCCAGGGCCGTTCAGGTAATAAAAAAGAGCGGGTCCCGGAGGGGCCCACTCTCAATACGCGATCGTATATGAGAACCGTAAGTTGGGCGGGATATAGCGGTTTTCCGCCGATCCGGCAAGACCCGCCATGCTGGATGCGGCTAATTTTGCAAGGGCGCCGAACCGTGCCTGGCCTAACCCTTCCTTCACCATCAGAACATTAAATGGCCGGGCAGCCGCGCCTGGCAGGTAAGTGAGTTCGATGACAGCCGCCATCTCGTTGATCCCAAGTGCGGCCCATTTGAAGTTCCTGCACTACAAGCGGCAAACTCCATTCAGAAACTTCAAATGGAAAGGCGGCACTAGATTTATCGGGTTGCTAGTGCCTGACTTTCCGAAGTTCGTGAACGGCGGGTGCTGAGGTGAAACACGAA
This sequence comes from Bradyrhizobium sp., assembly GCF_049586575.1. GTDB lineage: Bacteria > Pseudomonadota > Alphaproteobacteria > Rhizobiales > Xanthobacteraceae > Bradyrhizobium. The sequence goes on along the minus strand of NZ_JBAVCF010000148.1, from coordinate 32,953 downwards.
CTTCGGAAAGTGGGCACCAGTCTTGACGAGATCGTCAAGCGCGGCGATCCCAAGCGCCTCGCGGAAGTCACGCGTGGCATCGCGGAGCTGTTCGTGCAGGGCGCGGCGAATTTCAAGCCCGCACATGTCGAGCTGTTCGATCATCTACTGACCGGGATCGTCCCGCAAACGGAAATAGCGGCCCGCGCCGATCTTGCGGAGCGCATGTCCGCTATCGCCAACGCACCGCCGACGTTGATCGGGCGGCTCGCGCGGGAAGACGATATCTCCGTTGCGGGTCCCATCCTGCGCCGCTCGCCTGTGCTGGAAGATCAGGCGCTTGTCGAAATAGCGCGGGCAAAAGGTCAGGATCATCTGCTCGCGATGACCGAGCGGCCGAAACTCTCCCCCGATCTGACCGATGTCATGGTGCGCAGGGGCGAGCGTGACGTGATCAGGCGCGCGGCCGCCAACAAGGGCGCGATGTTTTCGACAGTGGGCTATTCGGCGCTGGTCAAACGCGCCGCCCGAGACGGCGTTCTGACGGTCACCGTCGGGCAGCGCAACGATCTGCCCGATCGGCTGCTAAAGGAGCTGTTGACGGGATCGGTCGATGTCGTGCGGCGCCGGCTGTTCGACATGGCGGACCCCACGAGGCAGGCCGCGGTTGCGCGAGCCATGAGCGAGATTTCCGCCAGGCGGCAGCCGCCCGACAAGCAGCGGGATTTTGCGCCGGCGCAACGCACGATCCTTAACCTGTACCGGGCCGGCGATCTCGACGAGTCCGCGTTGCTCGGTTTTGCAAAGGCCTACCGATACACCGAAGCCGTTGCGGCGCTGTCGGCGATGTCAGGCGTTCCCATCTCGGTAGTCGACCGGCTGATGGCGGGCGATCGCCATGATCCGGTCCTGATCATTGCGAAAGCGATCGGGCTGGAATGGTCGACCGTGCGCGCGCTGGTTCTGTTGCGGCTCGGGCCGGCGCGAATGCCGGGCGCGACCGACATCGAGAATGTGCGATCGAACTTCACGCGGCTGATGCCATCGACCGCGGAGCGCGTGGTGAGCTTCTGGCGGACGCGCGAAACGGCGTGACTTCCGGCTTTGGCGGCTTTTCCACCTTTAGCGATCTCGCGCTCGCGCTGATCCGCTCTCGCTGATCTTCTTGAAAATCAGATACGCGGCGTTGCGGCCTTCGCGTTCGGCCTTGCGGCCATACCGCGTCATCGTGTAGCCGGGCCAGGGCTCGCGCCAATCCGACGCGCGCTCCGCGGTCCAGCGAAAGTCGGGCGCGCGCATGAAACGGGCGAGCGTCCAGGCGCAGTAGTCGCTGATATCGCTGACAAAGCGAAACTCGCCGTCCAGCTTCAGGGTGCGCGCCATCGCGGCAATGGTCGCATCCTGCACGAAGCGCCGTTTCCAGTGCCGCCGTTTCGGCCACGGATCGGGGTGGATGAGATCGATCCGCGTTAGTGACTGCGCCGGCAGGAAGGCCAGCAATTCGGAGGCATCGCCCGCGAACAGCCGGATGTTGTGGATTTCAGCCGCCTCGATCAGCGCGAGGATTTTCGCCATTCCGTTGACATAGGGCTCGCAACCGATGAAGCCGGTATTCGGAAAAGCTCGCGCTTCCGCGATCAGGTGTTCGCCGCCGCCGAAGCCGATTTCGAGACGGATATTATCGACGGGCACGTCGAACAGTTTTGTTAGATCCTTCGCTGGCGGCCCAGCGATCTCGAGTGCAAGCCGCGGCAGCAACTGAGCAATCAGATCGGCCTGATGCGCCCGCAGCTTGTGGCCCTTGCGGCGGCCGAAAAAGGCGCGCCGCCCCTGAGTGGCCGCCTCGACCGAGCGCGCTTTGCGGTTTTCATAATCGCCGTTTCGTTCGATCATCGCAGCGTCTGATAGAGCCGATGCAGCAGCCGCGTGCGCGGCTCGATCGATGAGATATACATTTGCTCGTAGTGGGTATGCGCGCCCTCGCCATCGACACCGAGGCCATCGAGGGTTGCGGTAAAGGGCGCGGTGAAATTGCCGTCGGAACCGCCGCCGGTATAGCTGTCGATGAGTTCAAAGCCGATCTGGGCGGCGAGACTCCTGGCGTGCTCGAACAGCGTGGCGCCCGTCTTGCTTTTCTCATAGGGCGGGCGATTCAATTCACCCGTGACCTTGACGCTGACCCCATCGGTCCGCGACGTCAGGCCTAATATTCTGGGCACCAGTTCGTCGGCGTCGGCAAGGGTCGGGACGCGCATATCGACTTCGGCATAGGCGTCCTCGGGAATGACGTTCGGCTTGGTGCCGCCTCTGACGACGCCCACGTTCACCGTCACGCCCCGCGCAAGATCGTTCATCGCCTCGAGCGTTTGAATGATGTTGGCGAGTTCGCGGATCGCGCTGCGGCCATCGGCAGGCCGGGTGCCGGCGTGCGACGGGACGCCTTTGATAAACACTTCGAAACGCGCAACGCCCTTGCGGCTGGTGACGATCTTGCCGCCATCGCGCGCCGGCTCCGTCACCAGAACATATTTTGCCTTGCGTCCTTCGGCCTCGATCAGCGCGCGCGAGGTGGGGCTGCCGATCTCTTCATCGGAGACGTAAAGATGGGTTATGCCGAGCGGCGAATGTCCGCCGCCGGCGCAGAGTTCGCGGAACGCATGAAACGCCAGATAGGCGCCGCCCTTCATGTCGTAAATGCCCGGACCGAAGGCGCTATCGCTTTCGACATGAAACGGCAGCCGTTCGATGAACCCAATCGGGTGCACTGTATCGAGATGGCTCAACACGAGAATTCCGGGATTCTCCTGGCCCCACGACGATCGCGCCACGATGTGGTCGCCACATCCGGAATGTCCGGGGACGCGCTCGATGTTTGCGGGCAAACCGCGATAGCCGTCGGCCACCAAAGTCGCAAGTTTGTTGACCTGATCGGGCGCGTCGGTCGGCGTCTCGATCTCGACCCAGCGGCGGATGCCATCAAGGATCACATTGGTATCGAAGGGGTGATCGGACACCGTCGGCATGTTGCTGTCTTTTTCTTTAAACCATTTGCGCGTTGGCGCGGTGGGATCCGGTTCAATAGCATCAATGCTCTGTGGAGCAATGGTCCAACTCGATCGCGGACTTGCCGAATTAAAGTGCAAGGCGGCCGGCTGCGCTTCAGCGCTTGTCCGCAGTCTCGTGGGCGGCGATCTGCTCGACCAGTTCGACAATGCTACGCCGGAGCTTGGCGTCGCCGATGCGCGTGAAGGCGCGCGTCAGCGCCAGGCCCTCCGACGTCGCCAGAAAATCGGAGACGTAGGATGGAGACGGGCCTTCGGTCATGCCCGCCGCGTTCGCCGTGCCGCTCGGGCCGCCCTCGAACAAGAACGATACCGGGATCTGAAGGATTTCGGATATCTGCTGGATGCGGCTGGCACCGACGCGATTGGTACCCTTCTCGTATTTCTGCACCTGCTGGAAGGTAAGGCCGAGGGCTTCGCCGAGTTTTTCCTGGCTCATGCCGAGCATGATGCGCCGCATGCGCACCCGGCTGCCAACATATTTGTCAACAGGGTTGGGCGCTTTGGTCGACATCGCCAACGCTCCTCATAACCACGGTACGGCAAGGACCGGATTATGCCTCACGCCCCGATCCCGTCAAACCCTGCGCGGGTCGATGTCTCGGACGAAATGACGCTGCTGCCTTATTTTGCGGTGCGACGCCGGATCACGAACAGCCATGCGGCCGCAAGGATGATCATCGCTGGAAGATCGCCCGCGCGCGCATAAGGCGTCGGTGGGATCGCGGCGGGCAAATTTGAATCCAGCACGCCTTCCAGCCCAAGTCCCAGTCGCGCGACCACGCGCCCTAACGGGTCGATCACCGCGGAGATGCCTGTATTCGCAGCCCGAACCAGCGGCAGTCCTTGCTCGACAGCGCGCAGCCGCGCCTGCTGCAGATGTTGATAGGGACCGGTGGAAATTCCAAACCAGCCGTCATTGGTGAGGTTGACGATCCAGCCCGGCCGATCGTTGCGCTGGACAACATCACCGGGAAATACAGCCTCATAGCATATCAGAGGTAGCATCCGCGGCGCATTCGGCACTTCCATGCTGCGCCGGTGCGTGCCCGGAATGAATCCGCCCCGAACCTTGGTCAGTTGTTCAAGGCCGATTTTTTCCATCCAGTCCTGGAAGGGAAGAAATTCGCCAAACGGCACCAGATGCAGCTTGTCGTAGACCGACAGCACGTTGCCATCATGGTCGATGACATAGATCGAATTATAAGCGCGCCTGATCCGCGTGCCCGGCGGCACGTCGGGCGCGCGGACCGAGCCGGTGATCAAAACCGTTCCCTTGGGCAACAGATCGGCGATCTGCGCCATCGCGTCGGCTTCACGGGTCAGGAAAAACGGAAACGCCGATTCCGGCCAGATCAGGATATTGACGTCGCGCACGCCGGTCGATTGCGGACCCGACGCGCGATCAGACAACGTCAGATATTTCTTCATCACCTCCGCCTTGGCGGAGTAATTGAACCTCGCATCCTGCTCGAGGTTCGGCTGCATGATCCGCAGTTTGGTATTGAGCATGACCGTCGGCTGCCGGGCGAGACGTACCGCGCCGAAAATGGTCATGGCGAGCAGCACGACGAGCGCCAGTGCCGGCGCCATCCACGGCTTTCGTCCGCGGGACGTGCCGTCGATCAGGACCGCGGGACTTGCGAAAATGGCAACCGCCAGAAATGTCAGGCCCCACAGGCCGATCAACGACGCCGTCTGCGCCAGCGCCAACGGCTCGGTCAGCGCGTAGCCGAGCGTATTCCAGGGAAAGCCTGTGAGCGCGTGGCCGCGCAGCCATTCGCTCATCGTGAGGCTGGCGGCGAGCGCGATCACACGCGAAGCATCCCGCGTCCAGAACAACCGCGCCAGCGCAAAGCCCAACGCCGTGAACAGCGCGAGATAGGCCGGCAGCCCCAGGATGGCGAAAGGTAGCAACCAGGCGAAGGTCGAGGCATCGACCAGAAAGGCGTAACCGATCCAGTAAAGTCCGGGCACGAAATAGCCGAGGCCGAACCACCAGCCGGTCATGGCGGCGGCCGGCACGCCGCGCCACCGTCCGGCGCCCGCGCCGTCGATCTGCCAGACCGCGACCGGGAATGTCAGAAACAGAATGGGCCAGGCGTTGAACGGCGCCATCGCGAGCGAGGAAAGCGCGCCCGCGGCGAGCGCGATCGCGGCGCGCTTCCATCCCCATGCCAGGATGATCGAGAGACCAACCGCGCGAAGTCTGCTTGAAATCGTCACGAAGAGGCAGCTCCATCGCCGGGCGGATTGGTCGGGTCGTTTGGCTGCACGCCGTCGGATGTAGTCTCGCGGCGGCGGCTTTCGCGCTGGGTTCGCACCGGTGTGCGTTCCTTGCGCGTGGCGATGCGCAGGCGCTTCACGCGCCGCGGATCCGCATCGAGCACCTCGATTTCGAAATTGCCGGGTCCGGAAATGACTTCGCCGCGTACCGGCAGGCGGCCGACGTGGGTGACCAGAAAGCCGCCGAGCGTTTCGACTTCTTCGCCGGCCTCTCCGGTCACGAAATCTTCGCCGATCACGGAGCGAACATCGTCGAGGCTGGCGCGGGCGTCCGCAATGAAGGAATTGTCCGCCTGCCGTACGATCGCGGGCGGTTCATCGCTGTCGTGTTCGTCGTCGATCTCGCCGACGATCTGCTCGACAATGTCCTCGATCGAGACCAGTCCGTCGGTCCCGCCATATTCGTCGACGACGAGCGCCAGATGGATACGCGAGGCCTGCATCTGCGCAAGCAAGTCGATCGCCCGCATCGACGGCGGCACGAACAGCAATTTGCGGATGATGTTCGCCTCCGACAGCGGCAACGCCAGGTCGACCGCGCGCAGATCGAGACCGGCGGGAAGCGGCTTCTTGGTCTTGGCCTTGCTCTTGGGCTTTGCCGCCCGCGCCGTCATGAACGCGAGAAGATCGCGGATGTGGACGATGCCTTCGGGGTCGTCGAGGGTTTCGTTGTAAACCACAAGCCGCGAATGGGCGGCGCTTTCGAACAGGCTCATCAAGTCGCCGAGCGGAATGTCGCGCTTGACCGCAACGATGTCGGCGCGATGGATCATGACGTCCGCGATCCGCCGTTCATGCAGGGAAAGGATGTTGCGCAGCATGGTGCGCTCGATAGCGGAGAAGCCGACCTCGTCGGGCGTCGAGGTATCGAGCACGACTTGCAGATCGTCGCGGACCGATCCCGGCTTCCAGCCGAACAGCGTGCGGATCGCGCGTGTCAGCCAGTTCTCCGCGGTGGGGCGCATGACCTCGCCCTCCTGCACCACGGCGGGCAGGTTGCGCGTGTTGCGCGGGTTATCGTGGATCGGATCGGAGTCCGGCATGTCTCAATCCGCCCGTTCCGCATAGGGATCGGGAATGCCGAGCTGCGACAGGATCTGCCGCTCCAGCGATTCCATGGTCTCGGCTTCCTGGTCCTTTTCGTGATCGTGGCCGATCAGGTGCAGGAAACCGTGAACCGCAAGATGGCTGAGATGATGCTCGAACGGCTTCTGCTCCTCATCAGCCTCCTTGCGGGTCGTCTCATAGGCAATCGCGATATCGCCGAGCATGCGCGGCGCGTCGTCCACCTCGCGCGGGCCGCGCGGCTGCAAGGCCGGAAACGACAGCACGTTGGTCGGCTTGTCGATCCCGCGCCAGTTGCGGTTCAGCGTCCGGATGCCGGCGTCGTCGGTCAGCATGATTGCGAGCTCGCTGTCGCCGATGTCGGCCGTGACGAACTCGGCCGCGGCCGCAATCGCGCGATCGATCGTGGCCTCGGCTTCAGGTTCGGCGTGCCAGCAGTCGGCGACGACAAGAATCTCGGTGGTCGGAAGCGCAGACGGTGTCATCAGTTCGGAATTCTGTATGTGACGGTAGTTTTAAGCCGCGCGTTCGTCACGTCTTGCCGGCCGCCGGCCGTTGCGGCTTTCCTTCATAGGCCGCCACGATCCGTGCCACCAGTTCGTGGCGGATCACATCTTCGGCGGTGAAATGGACCTGGGCGATGCCCGTGACCCCGTCGAGCAGCCTGCCGGCCTCGGCAAGCCCGGAGGTCTGACCGTTCGGCAGGTCGACCTGGGACGGATCGCCGGTGACGATCATGCGGCTGTTTTCTCCGAGCCGCGTCAGGAACATCTTCATCTGCATGGAGGTCGTGTTCTGCGCCTCGTCGAGAATGATGACGGCGTTGGTCAGCGTGCGGCCGCGCATGAAAGCGAGCGGCGCGATTTCGATTTCACCGGTCTGCAGCGCGCGCTCGACGATGCGCGAATCCATCAGGTCGTAGAGCGCGTCGTAAATCGGCCGCAAGTACGGATCGACCTTCTCGCGCAGATCGCCGGGCAGGAAGCCCAATCGTTCGCCGGCTTCGACCGCAGGACGCGACAGGATGATGCGATCGACTTCCTTGCGTTCGAACAGCTGCGCGGCATAAGCGACCGCGAGCCAGGTCTTGCCGGTGCCCGCCGGGCCAATGCCGAACACCAGTTCGTGGCGCTTGAGCGCGCGGATATACGAATCCTGCGCGGCCGTACGCGCCCGCACCGGACGTTTGCGCAGGTTGATCGTCTCGAACGACGATTTGGCGGCCTTCGGATCGAACTCGAACAGCGAGCCTTGGGCGATCACGGCGCGGATCGCGCCTTCGACGTCGCCTTGCGCGATATCTTGCCCCTTGATCGCCTGGCCATAAAGCGTTTCCAGCACGCGCCGCGCAGCATCGCAGCCATCGCGCGAACCGGCGACGGTGATGTGGTTGCCGCGCGAATCCACGACGACGCCCAGCCGCCGCTCGATCAGTGCGAGGTTTTGTCCGTAAGGCCCGACCAGCGCCGAAGCGGCGCGATTGTCATCGAAGTCGATGACGAATTGAGTCTCGGGCGGAACTTGCATGTCGCGGCTGCGGTTGGGAACGAGCGAAGGCGAATCCGATGCGCTTTTTGGCAAGGGCTCAGGCTCCCATTCGCGGTTCAGATGAATTGACGATGGGCTGGGTGCCGGGCGCGGTAGCCAGCGTTGGCACAGGCGCCGCAAGCTCGCCGAGCAGGCTGTAGCGCTCGAGGCTTTCGATTCTCACCGGCAGGACCTGTCCGATGATGGTTTCCGGAGCCATCACATGCGCCGGCTGAAGATAGGCGGTACGGCCGACGATCTGGCCGGGGTTGCGGGCCGAGCGCTCGAACAACACGTCGACGGTGGTCCCAATCGAAGCCTTGTTGAAGGCCGATTGCTGGCTGTCGATCAATTCCTGTAGCCGCGCCAATCGCTGGTCCATCTCTTCCGCTGACACCATCTCCTGCATTTCCGCCGCCGGCGTGCCGGGCCGCGGCGAATACTTGAACGAATAGGCGCCAGCGTATCCGATTTGTGTGACCAGAGCGAGGGTGGCCCGAAAATCTTCTTCGGTCTCGCCGGGGAAGCCAACGATAAAATCCGATGAAAATGCAATGTCTTGGCGAACGGCGCGAAACCGGTCGATGGCGCGCCGGTAATCTCCGGCGGTATGTTTGCGATTCATGGCCGCCAGTACCCGATCCGAGCCCGATTGCACCGGCAAGTGCACGAACGGCATGACCGCCGGAATGTCGCGATGCGCCTCGATCAACGTCTCGTCGATATCGCGGGGATGGCTTGTCGAGTAGCGAAGGCGGACGATGCCGGGAATCTTCGCCAGCCGATGCAGCAGCCTGCCGAGCGGCCATGCCCCGCCGTCCGGTCCCTCGCCGTGATAGGCGTTGACGTTCTGGCCGATCAGGGTGATTTCGCGCACGCCGTGATCGGCGAGCCGCTTCACGTCGTCGATGATTTTCGCCACCGGCCGCGAGACTTCGGCGCCGCGCGTATAGGGCACCACGCAGAAGGTGCAGAACTTGTCGCAGCCTTCCTGGATGGTGACGAAAGACGATATGCCGCGTGCGCGAATGACGGCCGGCTTCGGCGGTGGCAGAAAAGCGAATTTGTCTTCGGCGGGAAACTCGGTCTCGAGCGCGTGGCCGTTCTTCTCAGCGCGAGCGAGCAACTCCGGCAGATGGTGATAGCTCTGCGGTCCGACTACGACATCGACAACCGGCGCGCGGTTGATGATCTCATTGCCTTCGGCTTGCGCTACGCAGCCGGCGACGGCGATATTCATGCGGCGGCCGTTGCGCGCGGCTTCGTCTTTTGCGACGCGGAGCCGACCGAGTTCGGAGTAGACTTTCTCGGAAGCCTTCTCGCGGATGTGACAGGTGTTGAGGATGACGAGATCCGCGTCATCGACATTGGCGGTCTCGACGAAACCCTCGCGCGCCAGCGTGTCCACCATGCGCTGCGCATCGTAGACGTTCATCTGACAACCATACGACTTGATATGGAGTTTGCGGGGCGGTTTCATGCAATCCGAAATGTTGATTGGAACGGCGTCGCTATCGCCGTTTCAGGATTTTTCGTCGTCCAGCGGGACGCAGTAGAGCTCGAGCCGGTGATCGACCAGCTTGTAGCCGAGCTTGCGGGCGATTTCGGCCTGCAATTTCTCGATCTCCTCGGAGGTGAATTCGATCACCTTGCCGTCGCGCAGGTTGATGAGATGGTCGTGGTGGCTGTCGCGCATCTGCTCGTAGCGGGCGCGGCCCTCGCGAAAATCGTGACGCTCGATAATGCCGGCGTCCTCGAACAGTTTGACCGTTCGGTAAACCGTCGAGATCGAGATCTTGTCGTCGACGGCGACACAGCGGCGGTACAGTTCCTCGACGTCGGGATGATCCTCGGCTTTCGCCAGCACCCGCGCAATGACACGGCGCTGCTCGGTCATGCGCATGCCCGTCGCCGCACAACGCGCTTCGATGCCGGTAGCGCTGAGCGCAGGATTGGATTTGAGCGCGGTCATTTCGGGAGGTCACCGGGGTATTTTGAGTGGTTGGCGCTGATCATAACACGTTCTGCCATCGCGCAAATGTCACGACAAGTCACGCCGCATCAGGAGCGCATTCAGGGCCTCCCCGCCGCTTTGCTGGTAATAGCGCTCGCGGCGTCCGACCACGCTAAATCCGGCACGCTGATAGAGCCGTCGGGCCGGCTGGTTATTTTCTTCCACTTCAAGAAACACCGTCCGGATCCCCCGGCCGGCGAGGTGGCCAAGATGGGTCAAGAGCAGGGCATTGGAGAGCCCGCGGCCACGGTGGGTTCCGGTCACCGCAATCGACAGGATCTCGGCCTCGTCGGCCGCGATCCGGGACACCGAAAAGCCGATGATCTTCCGGCCCATTCTCAGGCGATGGACCAGTGTGTTGCGCTCGGTCAACATCCGCTCGAATTCGTCTTCGCCCCAGCCGCGACGAAAGGAGGCGCCATGGATTGCAGCGAGCGCCGCCGCATCGCGTGGCCCAGCGGGTTCGACTACGGCCGGTTTGCCGCCCCACAGTCCGGCGAGCCATGACCTCATGGGGAGGCGGGTGGTGCAGCGCCGGCGAGCTGCTCCCTGGCCGGCTTGGCATCGGGGGCGCGCAGGTAAAACGGGCGGGCAGGCGCCGTGTTCGGGCTGACCGCGGCGCCAAGCCATCCGACCCAGGAAATGCCCGGGGCCGGTTGCGTATCGACCGTGACCGGCGGAACTGCGTGCGAAGGCCACCGCTCGGCGAGCAGGCCCGCGGCATTGCCCACCAGAACGGGTGCGCCGAACCGCCAGGCGTCGAGGGCTTCTTCAATGGGCGCAACGCGCGGCCGGACCAGCGCACTGCCATTGCCGCTAACGACCTGGAGATAGACGTGATCATGCCGGGCGTCGATCGCGGAAACCACCGGATATTCGGCGTTCTCACTGACGACGGGGGCCGCATAGGCGGCAAGCGTCGTGACGCCGACCACGGGAATGTTGGCGGCGAGCGCAATGCCGCGGGCGGCTGACAGACCAACCCGAAGCCCGGTAAAACTCCCGGGGCCTGTCGTGACCGCAATGCGGTCGAGGCTTGCGAAAGCCTTTCCCGACGCTGCGACCACCCGTCCAATCAGCGGCATCAGCGCTTCGGCGTGGCCGCGCTTCATGGCTTGCGATTCCTGCGCGATCAGTTCGCCCGCCTCGGTGTCGAGCACCCCGGCGGCGCAGGCATCAAGCGCCGTGTCGATGGCGAGGATCAGCATGGGCTAGCGAATGGTGAATAGCGATGAGCGAATAGAAATCGCGAGAAGACCTTCATTCGCCATTCCCTGTTCGCCATTCGCCCCCTCACATCGGCCGTACTTCGGTCACCTCGGGCACGAAGTGCCGCAACAGGTTCTGTATGCCATGCTGCAAGGTCGCCGTGGAGGAAGGACAGCCCGCGCACGACCCCTTCATGTTGAGATAGACGATGCCGTCCTTGAAGCCGCGGAAAGTGATGTCGCCACCGTCATTGGCGACCGCCGGCCGCACCCGCGTTTCGATCAGGTCCTTGATCATTCCGACCGTCTCGGCATCGGCCTCATTGAAAAACTCGTCCGCCTCATCGGTTGCCTCGTCGCTGCCGGCGCTGCCGTCGGCGAGCAATGACGCACCCGACATATAGTGTTCCATGATCGCGCCGAGGATCGCCGGCTTGAGGTGCTGCCAGTCGCTGTCGTCCTTGGTCACGGTGACGAAGTCGGAGCCGTAAAAAACGCTCGTCACCCCCGGCACGCTGAACAGCCTTTCAGCGAGAGGCGAGCGGCTGGCTGCTTCGCGGGTGGAAAATTCCATGGTGCCGTTGTCGAGCACGGTGCGCCCCGGAATGAACTTCAGGGTAGCGGGATTCGGCGTGGCTTCAGTCTGAATAAACATCGTTTTCTCCGGCATCGCCGGTTAAAGGCCGGCGGGTGAGGTCTGTCTATCAGATGGCGACGGGAAAGGCACGGTCAAGGGAGAAAATCGAGGCTTGTCAGGGCTTTCGACCGGCTGAATTTTTACGAAAGCGCGTCGATTTCCGCGTCGCTGAGGTCGCCGGGAACGATCACGATGGGGATCGGGAAGGTGCCGACGGCATTGGCCATCGCGCTGATGAGCGGTCCCGGGCCCTCGGGGCCGGGATTGGCGGCCAGAACCAGCATCGCGATATCGACATCCTTTTCGATCACGTCGATCACCTGTTCGGTCGGATCGCCTTCGCGGATCACCCGCTCGGGCGTGATCGCGGCAATGCCGTTGGCACGGCCGGAAGCGCGATCGAGCGCTGCGTTGGCGTCCTCCATCGCCTCGGCGCGCATGATATCGGCGACCCCCAACCATTGCTGATTTTGGTCTTCGACCTCGACGATGCGGAGTACCACCACGCCGCCAGCGGCCCGTATCGCCCAGCGGCTCGCATAATAGACCGCGCGATCCCATTCGGCGGTGTCGTCAACGATGACCAAACATTTTGGCTTGTGACCCGTCTCGTAGCTACGTCGCTGGGTGGTCATGCATGTTCCGAAGCTGCAACAAGCGGGGCACATGCTGCCACGGCGTGGCCATTCCCGACAAGCGGGGGCGACGACGACGTTTGGCTAAAAAGCGGATTTGTTGGTCGCCGCGGCGCCTGACGTGGCGGTTCAGAAGTCCGCATCCACTAGGGTGCGCCGCGGCATTTTGAATTACGATTATCGAACTAATGCTTCCGGACGAAGCCGACGATGTCTCGTGTGAGCTTCATGGTTTCGTCGGCGATGGCCCGCGCGCGGTCGGCGCCGTCGACCAGGATGCTGTCGACATAACCGGGGTCCGCCACCAGCCGTTTCATGTCGGAAGCGATCGGCGATAGCTTTGCAACGCAGAGCTCGACCAGCGAATTCTTGAAGCTGGAAAACTGTCCGCCGCCGAATTCGCCGAGGACGTCGGCCTTGGTGCGGCCCGCCATCGCGGCATAGATTCCCACCAGGTTGTCCGCCTCGGGCCGGCTCTCCAGGCCTTTTTCTTCCGACGGCAGCGGTTCGGGGTCGGTCTTCGCTTTACGGATCTTCTGCGCGATCGTGTCGGCATCGTCGGTGAGGTTGATGCGAGAATTATCCGACGCGTCGGACTTTGACATCTTCTTGGTGCCGTCGCGCAAGCTCATTACCCGTGTCGCCGGACCCGTGATCAGCGGTTCGGGTTGCGGAAAGAACGAACCTTCATTGAAGCCGTGGCCGCGGATCGAGTCGCCGAAGTCGTTGTTGAACTTCTGCGCGATATCGCGCGAAAGTTCGAGGTGCTGCTTCTGGTCCTCGCCGACGGGTACATGGGTGGCGCGATACAGAAGAATGTCCGCGGCCATCAGCACCGGATAATCGTAAAGTCCAACGGAAGCGTTCTCGCGGTCCTTACCGGCTTTCTCCTTGAACTGGGTCATGCGGTTGAGCCAGCCGACGCGCGCGACGCAATTGAAAATCCAGGCGAGCTCGGCGTGGCCGGTGACCTGGCTCTGGTTGAACACGATGTGCTTCTTCGGATCGATGCCTGCGGCAATGAAGGCCGCGGTGACCTCGCGGGTGTTGCGCGCAAGCTCCGCCGGGCCGCCCCAGACGTCGATGCCTTGCGTGATCGCGTGCAGATCGACGACGCAGTAGAGACAGTTATAAGTCTCCTGCAATTTCACGAAATTGACGATCGCGCCGAGGTAATTGCCGAGATGCAGATTACCGGTCGGCTGCACGCCTGAGAAAACACGTTCAACAATCGTCATGGCCAGTTTCCGAAAGCCTTTGTATCGACATCGCGCCGGTTACCGCCGGAAGCGCGCTCGGCGCCGTCCATTGCCATGCAAGTCTCAGCCGCGCAAGCTTTCAGGCCCCGGTTTGGCGGAGCGAATTGATCGCGTCAACCCAGCGGATCACACCGAATAGAGCCAGAAACAGGCCATAAATCGCCATTCCGCCTGCAATCAGCGCGGCCACCACGATGAGATGCAAAAGTGCGGACGCATTTGCCGTCGATGCCAGCGCCAACGGGGCCGAGAGCCAGAGCAGGCCGCCCATCGCAAGCGCGGCCGCCACGATGCGCGGCAGCCGGCTTCGCGCCGCGGTATCGATCGGGAAGCCTGACGTCCGGAGGCCGTGCCGGATCAACACTAGCGCGCTGCTCCAGGCGCCTAGCGCGATTGCGACCGCGATACCCCGGACATCGAACAATCGGCCGAGCACGATCGCCAGGACGACCGTTACCGCAAGGCCCTTGAGGGTTGCCCATAACGGAGTGACGGTGTCGCCGCGGGCGAAGAATGCCGGCGATAGCGCCTTGATCAGCACCTGGGCCGGCAGGCCGAGCGCCAGCCACACCAGCGCTTGGGCGGTGCCCGCGGTATCCGTTGCGGCAAAGGCGCCGTGTTCGAACAGAAGCCGCACCACCGGCGCGCTCAGCGCCATCAACCCGAGCGTCGCCGGGAGAGCGAGGCCTACCGCGAGTTCGAGACCACGCGATTGGGCGTGCGTCGCATCCCCATCGCCGGTCTGCACAGCGCGAGCCAGTTCCGGCACCAACACGGCGCCGACGGCGACACCGACGATGCCGAGCGGAAGTTCGATCAGGCGATTGGCGAAATAAAGCCACGACACCGCCGAGGGCGAGCCTGATGCTACGATGGCGCCGGCAACAATGAGCAATTGCGGCCCGGCGCCGGCGACCATGCCGGGGATGGCCCTGGCGAGAAAGCCGCGCATCTCGGAATCGAAGGCCACGCGTAGCGGTGTTGCGAAATGACTGCCGCGCGATCGAAGGATCAGGATGAACAATTGCAGCAATCCCGCGATGCCGACGGTGGCGGCGATCGCGAGCGCCGCGTCAGATGCATCCCATCGCTTGAGAACCAGGACGATCATCACGGCGATCAGGACACCATTGAACAACAGCGGCGCGAACGCCGTCAGCGCGAAGCGGCCTTGCGCGTTCAACAGCGCCATCGTCACCGTCGCTGGCCCCGCGAAGGCCAGATAGGGCAACATCATGCGGGCGTCATCCACCGCAAGATGCAACGTCGCTTCTCCGGCAAAACCGGGCGCTAATGCCGTGATGATCCAAGGCATCAAAAGGCCAGCCGCCGCGGTCGCCACAATCAGCGCTGCGCTGATGGTGCCGAGCACGCGGCCGGCAAAGGCGCTAGCTGCCGCCAGGCCCTTGGTCTCCCTCACAGCAAGCCAGATCGGCACCAGCGCATTATTCAAGGCGCCTTCCGTCAACAGCCTGCGCGCGACGTTGACGAGTTGAAACGCGATCAGAAACGCATCGGCGACCGGACCCGCGCCAAGCAAGCCTGCGACCATCGCGTCGCGCGCGAAGCCGAGCAGGCGCGAGGCCAGCGTCCCCGTCGATACCGTGACGAATGATCGAATCATCGGATTCTCTATAGCAGAGCCGTGGATTTGAGTTTGCTATGGGCGCGGGGATCGTGATAGGCGGCTTACCACCTATCAACCGGTTTGAACGCCTCCTCAGGACAGATACATGACCGCAGCGAAATACGACGTACTCGGGATCGGCAATGCCATTTTCGATGTCCTGGTGCAGACCGATGAAGGTTTCCTGAGCCGTCATGGCATGACAAAGGGTGGCATGTCGCTGATCGACGAGAATCGCGCGTCCGCGATTTATGGCGACATGGGACCGGCGACCCAGATGTCGGGCGGCTCGGCGGCGAACACTATTGTCGGTATCGCAAGCCTGGGCGCCCGCGCCGCGTACGTCGGCAAGGTCAGGGACGATGAAATCGGCCGTTTGTACACCCACGATATCCGCGCCGCCGGCGTCGCCTTCGAGACCAGGCCCGCAACGAACGGCCCCGCCACCGGCTGCTCCTACATTCTGGTGACGCCCGACGGCGAGCGCACGATGAACACCCATCTCGGTGCGGCGCAGGAATTGATACCGGCCGATATCGACGCCGATCAGATCGCCGCTTCAGCGTTTGTCTATCTCGAAGGCTATTTATGGGACCCCAAGAGCGCCAAAGAAGCCTTTGTGAAGGCCGCGGCGATTGCGCACAAGGCAAACCGCCGGGTCGCGCTCACGCTTTCGGATTCGTTTTGCGTCGACCGCTATCGCGGCGAGTTTCTCGAGCTTATGCGCAACGGCACGGTCGATCTGGTGTTCGCCAATGAGGCCGAGCTGCATTCCTTGTACCAAACGTCTGATTTCGAAACCGCGCTGAAGCAGTTGCGCAGCGACATCGGTCTTGCAGCGGTGACGCGAAGCGAAAAGGGTTGCGTCATCGCTTCAAAGGAAGGCGTGATGGCGGTGCCGGCGTTTCCAATCACAAAAATCGTCGATACCACGGGTGCTGGCGATCTGTTCGCGGCGGGCTTCCTGTTCGGCCTTTCGCGCGACGTCGGCCATGAGAATGCCGGGCGCCTCGGCGCGCTCGCCGCGGCCGAAGTCATTCAGCATATCGGCGCTCGGCCGCAGGTCTCGTTGAAGGAACTGGCGCGGCAATACGGCCTGCCGGTTTGATGCAATATTTCCTCTCCCCCGCTTGAGAGCGGGGAGAGGAACAATGAAGTCACGCCGCCTTTTGGCCTGCGGCATCGAGCCCCGCATAGACGCCACGTTCGAATCCTGCAAAGGCCTCCAGGCATTTTCCGTCAGCAAACGGCAACACCTGCATCAGGATGACGCCGGCGATGTCGCGCGCCGGATCAATCCAGAAATAGGTATTGGCAAGACCCGCCCAGGCTAGGCTGCCCGCGCTGCGGCCTTCGGGTGTTTTGGCGGTGTTGATCAGGAATGAAAGCCCCCATTTCTTGACCATGCCTGGATAAAGATCGACGTCGTTGGTGTAAGGAGGCGCCGCCGAAACCATCTTGGTCACAACGAGATCGCCGATATGGTTCTGGCTCATGGTGGCCACGGTTTCAGGCTTGAGTACCTGATTGCCGTTGCCTCGGCCCTTGTTGAGGATCATCTGGGTGAACTTGATGTAATCACCCGCGGTGCCGTAAAGGCCGCCGCCCCCCATGTGGAATTCCGGATTTTGTTCGAGCTCAAACGGGAAAGTCTCAAGCTTTCCGTCCGCCGCGCGCGCATGCATGCCCACGAGCCGCCTGCGCATGGAATCCGTCAACTTGAAGCCGGTGTCGTTCATGCCGAGTGGCGCAAACAGATGGTCGCGCAAATAAGCGTCCAGCTTTTTCCCGCTGATGGCTTCCACCGCTTTGCCGACAAAATCGATATTGGTGCCGTATTCCCAGCGTGTGCCGGGGTCCGAGGCGATCGGCGTTTTCAACGCGGCATTCTGGCAGGTGATGATGCCGGGGATGCCGGTCTTCGCAAGATACGTCCCCATGTCGCCGTTCCACATGTCGTAGCAGAAGCCGGCGGTGTGGGTCATCAGTTGGCGCAGGGTGATGGGGCTTTTGGCGGCGCGTAGCTTCGGTTCGCCCTTGGCGTCGAACCCCTCTAGCACTTGCGGCGCGGCAAGATCGGGCAGCAGCTTGCCGATCGGCGCCTCAAGGGAGAGCTTGCCTTGCTCGACGAGCTGCATCGCAGCCGCGGTCGTGACTGCCTTGGTCATCGAGGCGATCCAGAACACGCTGTCCGTCGTCATGTTGTCGGGCTTGGACAGGTCGCGCTTGCCGAACGCGCCTTGATAAATGACCTCCTTGCCGGTGGCGGCTACGGCGACGACGCCGGGAATTTCCAAGGCATCGCTTTTCTGGCGCAAGATCTGGTCGATCTGGGCTTTGCTGTGCATGGGGTTCCTCCAGGTTATTTTTTGAAGCGGTTAATCTTCCTCCCGCGGGTTCCATGCCGCAAGAGCGGGTCGCGATCTCGTGATCGGCGCTCAATCAGCCTGTGGATCAAGGCAAAACCGCCATAATTTTCGACGAATCTCGCCGCATTGATGGCGGCATCAGGTTCAATGCCGCCATCGAAGCGACGGGGCGCGCAACCAACTTCCCAGTAATGCGTTCAGATCAAAGCAAAAATGCAGCATGAATGTTGCATCTAGCCCTCGATTGGATCAAATGAACCGGGGGTGGGTGCGTAAAAGGAAACGTGATGATCTCGACCTGGAGCGAATGGAAACGATACCCGCGCGTTGGGCGCGGCGAAAACCTCGAAGCTCCGATCTCGCCCGGAATTTACGAAGTTCGCTTTGCCGCAACCGGCGCGCTGCACTCTTTTGGCGCCGCCGATAACGTTGCCCAGGCGTTGGCGCTGTTGCCTGCCGGTTCCAGATCGTGGTTCAGCCGCCGTGGACCTGCGAAAACGCCAGATCTCGAATATCGCACCTGCGCAACGTCCACCAAGGCGGACGCCAAGGCAGCGGCGGACCGCATGATCGGCCGACGCGAAACCTATATGAGCGGCGCTGCCTGATTGCGGCCAATAAGCCGCCTCGCGACCCCTCGTTCCTTGCCTTGCAAATTTGTTTGATAGCGTTTGTCTAAGCGCGGGCGGTGCATCGCGGCTGTTTTCGGCCTATATCCCCGCGTGAAAGCCAATATCAGAAAATTTGAGGAGTTGCGCCATGACCCCGACCGCCGCTGCACGCGCGTCCCAATCCTCCGCCCGGACGTTGCGGGATCGTCTGAAGGATCCCTCGTTGCTGCGCGAGCAGTGCTACATCGATGGCACCTGGGTCGGGCAGCCCGAATTCCCGGTGATCAATCCCGCCACCGGCGTCGAGCTTGCGAAAATCGCCCAGTTAGGCGCCGCCGACGCGACCCGCGCGGTTGAGGCTGCTGAGCGAGCGTTCCCGGCCTGGGCGAAGCTCACGGCCAAGCAGCGGTCGAATATCCTGCGCAAATGGTTCGAGCTGATCGTCGCCAATCGCGAGGATCTGGCGCTGATCCTGACCTCGGAGCAGGGTAAGCCATTGTTCGAATCGCTTGGCGAGGTCGATATCGGCGGCGCCTATGTCGAGTTTTTTGCGGAGGAAGCGCGCCGCGTCTACGGCGAGACCATTCCGACCCAGAAGAGCGATGCGCGACTGATCGCGATCAAGCAGCCGATCGGTGTGTGTGGCGCGATCACGCCCTGGAATTTCCCGAGCTCGATGATCACCCGCAAGGTTTCGCCGGCGCTTGCGGCCGGCTGCACCGTGGTGCTCAAGCCTGCCAATGAAACGCCGCTTTCCGCATTGGCGCTGGTGGCGTTGGCCGAAAAAGCAGGCGTGCCAAAGGGCGTCTTCAACGTCATCACCGGCGATGCGCCGCCGATCGGGCTCGTGCTCTGCGAGCACCCCGCGGTGCGTTTCGTCGGCTTCACCGGGTCGACCGAGGTCGGCAAGATTCTCTACAAGCAGGCTTCGGTCGGGGTGAAGAAGCTCGGGCTCGAGCTTGGCGGCAACGCGCCGTTCGTGGTGTTTGACGACGCCGATATCGATGCCGCGGTCGAAGGCGCGATGGTCTCGAAGTATCGCAACATGGGCCAGACCTGCGTCTGCGCCAATCGCATCTACGCCCAGGACAAGATCTACGATCAGTTCGTCGAGAAACTCTCGAAGAAGGTCGCGGCGATGAAGATCGGCGACGGTGCCGAACAGGGCGTCACCCAAGGGCCTCTGATCAACATGGAAGCGATAGACAAGGTCGAGCGGCATATCGCGGACGCCGTCAAAGGCGGCGCCAAGGTCGTGACCGGCGGCAAGCGCCACTCGCTCGGCCGTACCTTCTTCGAGCCCACTGTGCTCGCCGACGTGAAGGCGGATGCGCTGGTGTCGCGCGAGGAAACCTTCGGGCCGGTCGCACCGGTGATCCGCTTCAAGGAAGAAGCCGACGTGATTGCGATGTGCAACAAATCGCCGTTCGGGCTCGCCTCCTATTTCTACGCCCGTGATCTCGGCCGCGTTTGGCGGGTGGCGGAAGCGTTGGAGTCCGGCATGGTCGGCGTCAACTCTGGTTTGATCACGACCGAGGTCGCGCCGTTCGGTGGCGTCAAGGAATCCGGCCTCGGCCGCGAGGGCTCGCACCACGGCATGGAAGAATATCTCGAGATCAAATATGTGATGATGGCGGGCATCTGACGGCGTTCGCCGGCAACGAGGCTGCGTCAGGATCAAAGCCCTAAAGCCCCAGCGTCACTTCGGCCCAGTGCACGATAACCTCGCTGTTGAGGAATGCGATGACACTGGGCTCAAGCGCCTTGGGGCCGTCATGCGCAATGGTTGCGGTTGCGACAATGGCATCGCAGCGATCGTTGAACGCAATCGCCAAGACCGAACTTGCGGCGTGATAGGGCTCGGTGACGGTGTAGGCGCGGCTGCGGCCCTTCATCCATGCAATCTTGATCTCGTGGCCGGGACCCAGGACGGCAGGCTTGTCGCCCATCAGGTTGAAGTCGCTCAGGCGGTCGAGTTCGTTGTCATCCGAGACGCCGGTCAGGCAATTGCAAAAGCCGATCTTGGGGCGGATGTAGACGTCGACCTCGACGCCGCAATCGGCGGACCCGCAACGAAAGGCTTTGCCCTCGCCCCACTCGTCGGTTGGAAACGGCCACCGAATTTCCGTGAACTTCGGATGGCTCGGGGGTGTCAGTGCCTTGCTCTGAACCAGCATCGGCCAGCCAAAAAATGCCGACAGGCCCGCGAACGCACCGAGCGTAAGGCCCAGGATTACGGCAACAGCGGTGGTTCGGCTTCCGCTCATGCGCTAGTGGTCCAATTCTAACATTCGCATCCCTTCTCAGCGGTCACTTTTGCGAATGTTAGAATCAAAAGGACCACTAGCAAATATAAGTTTTCTAGTGCAGTTTCGGATTGGACATTCGCCTGAAGAGCTCGCACCCGGATGGGTAGCGAATGTCAAATCCACTCCACTAGTGCGGCGAATTTGAAGTTCCTATCAGTGTTGCGGCAATCGCTTTAGAGGAACTTCAAATTCAAGGCCGCACTAGAACCAATAAGTTACTAGAGCTCCTTTGATTCCGAAGCTCGCATCGGAGGTTGCCGCGATACCGTGCGAACTTCGGAATCGGAGCTCTAGTTGCTTGCGACGAAAGCCCGCGCCGCGGCAAGCGTTGGCCGGTCGGAATCCGAACCTGATGCAAGCGCAACCAACTTTTCATAATTGGTCTTCGCGGTCGCCGTGTCGCCAAGTGCCTGTGCTGCTTTGGCCGCACCGAGATAGCCATTGAAACGGTTCGGCTCCTTGGCTTTTGTCGCCTCGAAAGCGGCAAGCGCTTCCTTGGCCATGCCGCGGTCGAGCAGCATGAAGCCATACAACTCACGCGCCGGCGCCAAGGGCCCGGGCGTGACCGGCGCTTTTTCGGTCTTGTTGTCCTCGGCGTCCGCCGCTGCTGCCATGGCCTTCAGCGCGTCATCATATTTGCCGTCGGCGTAGAGGATCCAGGCGTTTGCGATCTGCTGCTCGACATCGACCTGCGTCGCCCAATAATCGCTCTTGGCCGCGCGCAAGCGATCGCGAAGTTCGACAAGCTTGGCGAGGTCGGCTCGCGCAGCCGTAACGTCGCCGGAGCGGGCCGCGCCGATTGCGCGCGCGAAGTAAGTGATCGCCATCACCTGAGGAAACTTGCTCTGGATGACGTCGAGCTGGGCTGCACCCTTCCAGTCGCCCCGTTCGATCATATAGCGGGCAGGGGCAGCGGCATGAGAAAAAGCGCCCCCAAAGGAATCGGCACTTACGTTTGTGGTCTCGATTTGATCGACGGCGCTACGTGCCTCCCGGTCCTGTCCAAGTTGCAGATAGGCGTAGACCAGATAATCCCCGGCATGCAGTTGCTCGCCGGCTTCGTGGGTTGCCTGGGCCGCGCGCACCGAAGCACGATTGGCCGCAATCGATTCTTTCCAGTAGCCGACGCGTGTGAAAATATGCGACGGCATGTGTTGAGCATGCGGCGCCTGCGGCGCAATTTTGGCGTAGCGGAGCGCCGCCGGCAGTCCTTTGGCCGCGATCGGTGGATAATCGTAAAGGTGGATCAGATAGTGGGCTATGCCCGGATGCAGCGGCTGGCGCTGCCAGATCGGTTCGAGAATCGCGGCGCCCTTGAGCTGGTTGGCGTAGGTCTTGTCGGCAGGTGAGGCGGCTACATTCAGCGTGATGGCATAGAAGATCTGCGCCTCGTCGTCGTCGGGATATTTCGCGGCGAGCGCTTCCATTTTCTTCAAGTATGACTGCACGCGCGTCTGCTGCGGGACCTTGTCGTAGTCGACATACATCACCGACAGCGCATCGATATAATCGCGCTCGCGCTCGCTTTTCGCGCCGGTCTCTTTGGCTTTATCGATTGCCGCGAGCCCGAGCGGGAGATTGGGCGCGGGAATTGCGCTGTGCGGATTGTTCAGCAGCGACAGCGCGATGCCCCAATAGGCGATGGCGCAATCGGGGTCAGCCTTGATCGCCTCCTCGTAAATCTCCTTCGACTGGGCATACCAGAACGAATGCTGGTAACGCATGGCGCGGTCGAACCGCCGCTGCGCGACCTCGTTGCAGGTTGTCGCGAAATGCACCTTGCCCAGCTTCTGGTCCGCTTCGTCTTGCGCCAGTGCGGGCGAGCAGGCTCCGAACGTCGCGCTGGCGGCAAGGGTTGCGGCAAACCAAAATTCGCGCATGATGTTCCCCCGTGTTCCGGAGAGAGCGTGAATTTGACCCGGATACGTCCAGCGATAATAAGCCGTAACGGCCGCGTTCTCAACGCGCAGGCTCGGATGTTTTTGATCATAATAGACGCGACCTACCGGCGTAGGACGCCGATCAGGCGATTGGCAAAGGTCAACCGCTCGGCCATCACCAGAACGAAATATGTCAGCAGTTTCTGGCTGAGCGCCGGGTTTTCGGTCTTGATCGCCTCGAACTGGTCGACGCTCAGGACATAAAGTACGCTTGCGACCTCGGCCTGGATGGTGGCGTTGCGCGGGGCGCGGGCCACGAGGCCCATCTCGCCGACGGTGGTGTAACGGCCGAGACTTCGCACTCGCGTCAGGCCGCCGTCGCCCGCCGGGATCATGACGCCAACGCGCCCGTCGAGAATGAAATGCATGGAATTGGCGGCATCGCCGGCGTTGACGATAATCTCGCCGGCGCGGACCTCCAGGCGCTCGCAACGATGGATCAGTTCCATCGCGCCTTCCTCGGATCCGAGAATGCGCACAAACCAGTCGCGCAATGAGGCTTCCTCGTCGTCGCGGCCTTCATGCTGCGCAATGATCTCGTTCTCGCACCACTCCAGGGCGTGATCTAGCTCCGGCACGATGCTGACGTCCGGCGAGACGAACTCGCTCGAACGCAGCGTCTTTTCCGTCGACGCCTGAAGGTTGACCAGAACCAGCCTGATGCCGCGGTCACTCGCCGTGCGCTTGATCTGCGCGAAACTATAGGCCGCGGAGGAGTCGATACCGGTCACCAGCTTGAAGTCGAACAGCAGGAAGCGGCATTCCGGGTGACGCGCCAGCAGCGCCTTGACATGCTGATAGAGCCGATTGGCCGAGCCGAAGAACAGATAGCTTTGCAGGTTCAGGCCCTGGATGCTGCCGCCATGCGCCGACAGCACCGTCAGCTCCTCGCGGGAGCGATCGAGCGAACTTCGGTATTCGGAACCATCGAAACTGAATTTGATGGAATCGATGCGCGAGGCGCTCAAGGCAAAGGTCGCGCAGCCGATGACGACGCCGATCAGGATGCCGGCAATGAAACCCCATTGCACGATGATGACGATGATCGCCAGCAGCGACAGATATTCGGTGAAGGAAAGCCGCCGCCGCGACTGAATGATCCATTTGTGGAGCCCGTCGGCGCCGAGATAGATCAGGAGGCCGCCGAGCACGAATTTCGGCATATAGCCGAGGAGGGAGGGAGCAAAGACCAGCATCAGCAGCGAGATCGCCGCTACCGTCAGCCCCGACAGCGGGCCGGTGCCGCCGCTGTTGAAGTTGAGGACGGAACGGCTGATGGAAGCGCAGCCGGGGTAGCCTCCGAAAGCGCCGGTGAGGATGTTGGCAAGGCCGGTGATGTTGAGCTCGCGCTCCAGGTTGGCTTCACGATGTGTCGCGACTTCGATGCCGGTGACATTGAACAGCGTGCTCGATGCCGTGACGAAGATGACGGCAATCAAATTGCCGGAAAGGTCCGGCAGCAGATGCCAGGGATACGCCCGAAGCGCATCGACGCTCCACGGTGACATGAAGGTCACGCCGGGTGGCGGCTGAAAGGTCCAGCCGGCGGCCTGTGCCTCCACCGGCGACAGGCCGGCCAGCCGGAACACGACGTGGGCCGCGATCACGCCGCCGATAAGAATGGCCGGCAGCCCAAACGACGAGCGAGAGCGGTGCCAGGTCATATAAAGAATCAGCGCCATGGCACAGGCGGCCGCGAGCTTGGACAGCGTGAGTAGATCTCCGAACTGACCGAGTGTTGCAAATTGCAGTCGATAGCCCGTGATCACGCGAACCGCGCCGAGCAGGATCAGGCAGCCGGTTGCGCCGAGAAACCCGCCGACCACCGGATAGGGCACATAGCGGATCGCGCGGCCCATGCGCGTCATTCCGAAGCCGCACAGCACGAGGCCGGTCAGGATGGTCGCCATGGCAAGCGTGATCAGGACCGGTGCAAGCAACGGCGCGGACGGGTCGGCCGCCACGATGCGCTCCACCATGGACGAAGCCAGGATGCCTGTCATGGCTGCGGTCGAGCTTTCAGGCCCCGAAACGGCAAAGGGCAGCGAGCTTCCGGCTGCGATCACACCGGCGAGGATGGCGGATGAGATGAACGTCGCGGCGACGCCATAAGATAGAAAAGGCGTAAGCGGTCCAGCGAAGATCAGGAGCGCATACGACAGTCCGAAGGTGACGGTCAAAACGCTGGCGGCGCTGCCGCCCAGAATATCCTTCAGCATCGCACGTAGCGCGCGCTTCGGACGGAGACTGATCGACTGAGTGGTCACGCCTGCGTTTCCCCCGAAACACTGTCCTCAGTCGTAGACGAGTGCGACATGTGGAGACAAGGTCAATTTTTGCGGCCGCAAGCCTGGCGCTCCATGACCCAGCGCGTTACCGCCTGGTGAAAATTGAGCGGGCCCGGCACGGTCATGTGCGTCTTCAGGTATTTGAACCCCGCTTTTTGCAGCGTGCGATTCGGCGCGACATTGAAAGCATTCGGTTCGCAGAACAGGCGCTTCAATTTCAGCCGCTCGAAATAGATGTCGGCGCTTTGCCGGACGCATTCGGCGCCGTAGCCCCGGTTTCTGCGCTCAGGGTCGACGACGTGCAGGTGCATGTTGGCTTGTTCGCCATAGGCGATCTTGTCGGACGTCGAAAAGCCGAGGGGCTGGTTATCGCCAAGCCAGATGACGACAAGCGAGGCGCGCTGTTCGATCGGCCTCGCCCGGTCGCGCTGGAAACGCTCGCGCCAGCTGTCCGGGGTCGGCAGGCGTGTGGGGTCGACGCCGAGTGTTTCCAGATGTTCCGGGGTCGATTTGAAGAAATAGTCGATGACGATGCCGAATTCGGAATCGGTCATCTCCCTGACCGTCGTCGTCACCGATGGGCTCTCTTCAACTCGTGGCCGGTGACGCGGCGATAGGCATCGAGATAGCGTTGGCTGGTCGCGTCTACCACGCTTGCGGGCAGCGGCGGCGGCGGAGCCTCGCCGTTCCAGCGGCCGGCGCGGCGTTCGATATCGAGATAGTCGCGCAGCGGCTGCTTGTCGAAGCTCGGCTGCGGTTGACCTGCCTTATAGACGTCCACCGCCCAGAACCGGGAACTGTCGGGAGTCATCACCTCGTCAATCAGGATGATACCGCCATCGGCGTCGCGGCCGAATTCGAATTTGGTATCGGCGATGATGATGCCGTGCTCGCGGCTGAGCCGTTCGCCGAGCGAATAGACCGCGCGCGTCATGCGCTCCAGCGTATTCGTCGCTTCCTCGCCGATGATCTCGCGCATCCGCGCCACCGTGATGTTTTCATCGTGGCCGGTTTCGGCCTTGGTGGCCGGGCTGAAGATCGCCGGCTCGAGTTTGCCGCTTTCCAGCAAACCGGACGGCAGCTTCTCGCCTGCGAGCGTGCCGGACGCGGCATATTCCTTCCAGGCCGAGCCCGACAGATAGCCGCGGATCACGCATTCGATCGGAAATACGGTGGTGCGCTTGCACAACATCGCACGGCCCTCAAGCGAGGCGCGGTGGTCTTTCAACGCCGGGACTTCGCCGATAATGGCGTCGGCGTCGGCGCTGATCATGTGATGCGGCACGACAGAGCCGAGCTGGTTGAACCACCAGGCGCTGATCTGGGTCAGCACCGCGCCCTTCATCGGGATCGTCTCGGCCATCACCACGTCGAAGGCGGAGATGCGATCGGTGGTCAGGAGCAGCACGCGATCGTCGCCGACGGCATAAATATCGCGAACCTTGCCGCGGCCGATACGTGGCAAGGGCAGGTCGCTCGCAAGCATGGTGGTCATGAAACCTTACCTTCGAAGACGGTCACACGCGAAACACGCGCCTACAAGATCGGGATCGAGACGGCTCACTCCGGCAACGGAATGAATTCGTGCTCGCTGGGGACGGCAGCAAAGCGGCCGGACTTCCAGTCCTGCTTGGCCTGCTCGATCCGCTCTTTACTGGATGACACGAAATTCCACCAGATATGACGCGGCCCCTCGAGGGCATCTCCACCGAGAAACATCATGCGTGTCGGCTTCAACGTCTTGACCGTGATGCGGTCGCCGGGTCGAAAAACCAAGAGGCGTGGCCCTTCATAGCGCTCATTGGCGATCTCGACCGCGCCATCGACGATATAGATGGCGCGCTCTTCGTGATCGGCATCGAGCGGCACGCTGGCGCCTTGCTCCGCCGTCACCTCGACATAGAACCAGGGAGAGACCATCGTGACTGGCGATGTGACGCCGAACGAACTGCCTGCGATGACGCGCGCGGTGACGCCGTGATCTCTGACGACCGGAAGATCGGCAGCCGCGTAATGCTGGAACGTCGGCGCGATTTCTTCCTTGCCAGCCGGTAGCGCGATCCAGCTTTGCAATCCGAGCATCTTCTGGCCGGTCCGGCGTTGCAGGTCCGGCGTGCGCTCGGAATGGGCGATGCCGCGCCCCGCCGTCATCAGGTTCATCGCGCCCGGCTGGATTTCCCTGACATTGCCCTCGCTGTCACGGTGCATGATGCTGCCGTCGAACAGATAGCTGACGGTCGCCAGCCCGATGTGGGGATGCGGGCGCACGTCCATGCCCTTGCCCGACATGAACTGCACCGGTCCGAAATGGTCGAAGAAGATGAAGGGGCCGACCATCTGCCGCTTGCCGTGCGGCAACGCGCGGCGGACCTCAAATCCGTCGCCAAGGTCGCGGGTGCGCGGCACGATCACAAGCTCCAGCGCGTCGCAGGACAGGGGATCGCCAAGGATCGGATCGTTGGAGGGCTGCCAGCTCATGGGGTTTTCCGTTGTTTGTTAAAAGTCGTTGCGTGCCGAGGCGATTGCATATGGCTCTCTCTTATCCCTCTCCCTTGTGGGGAGGGTCGGCGCGGGTTCCGCACCCTGGCCTTCGCTTCGGCCTTCCCTCCCGACGCTTTCGCGGGGGAGGGATCAAGCGCATCTTGCCAAAAACTTTCATTCCGCAGCCGCAGTGCGTCGCCGGCCGACATAACCGGTGGCATCGCCAAATCGCTCCACCATTACAGCCGCCAGGTCTTTGGCCTTGTGTGTCACGCAACCGCCGGAGCGCACCGCGTAGCGATCCTGATGCGTCAGATGCGAAGGCGGCGTGCCCGCTAGCAGCGCGCGCGCCGTATCCATGATCAGTTTGCGAAAATGCATGATGCCGAGATCGGTCGGCCCGAGATGCTCGCGGCTGCGATCGGCGATCGGTCCCTGGCTGTCCTGCACGGCCGCGTCCTGCTCCGAGACGCCCTGGATGCCGGTATAGCTCCTGGTTTTCTGAAGCTTGCGGTCGATCAGATAGTCGTTGGACTTGTTTCGCAGCGGCACGTAATTCTCGTCGACCACGGCCATCACGCCGTTACCGTTGGTGTAGCCTTCGCGCTCGGCTGACGTCAGCGGGCGCTCGGGATTCCACGCATAGGTGTAGATCCAGCAATTGGTGTCGGTGACGGGAATAAAACTCTGGCCAAAAATATTCTCGCCGGGCATCGAGCTCGGCGCGTAGCTATGCACCGGCATCAGGTATTGAGCGATACGCCAGTAGATATTGTCGCTGCCGGTAAGCCGGCCGCCCGCGATCACGAGTCCTGCGTCATGGGCGACGGTCTTGATGACGGGGCGCGGGTCTTCGGCGATCCAGCGCATCTGGTCGGTGTTCATGCGCGCCAGCGGATTGACGAAGTGTTTCTTGATTTCGAGGATTTCGTTCTCTTCCTTGTCGAAGCTTAAGTGCGCGAAAGTGAAGTGCGCGGTATCGATCGAGCCCTCGAGTGCCTGCACCCAGTTGCAGTCCTGCCATTTCTTGGTGACGTAGCGGTGCGAGGGCGGCACCAGCGCCATCTCCAGGTCTGGCAATTCCGGCACCGCGCCCGCCGGTCCCATATAGGCCCACACCATGTCGCCCCATTCGCGTACCGGATAGGACTTGATGCGGATCAAATCCCTGGCGTTGAGATCGGGATAGGAGGTCGGCATGTCAACGCATCGGCCATCGGTGTCGAATTTCCAGCCGTGATAGACGCAGCGGATGCCGCATTCCTCGTTACGGCCGAGCCAGAGATTGGCGCCGCGATGCGGGCAATACTGGTCGATGACACCGACCACGCCCCGGCTGTCGCGGAAGGCCAGCAACTCCTCACCCATCACGACGATCTTTTTCGGGGCGCCATCCGGCTCGGGCAATTCCTTCGAGAGCAACACCGGGAGCCAGAACCGCCGCAGCAGTTCGCCCATCGGTGTTCCCGCGCCGCTTTCGGTGAGGAACCTGTTGTCTTCCGCGCGGAGCATGGGGGATCCTCCGGGAAATCTGCTTTGGCACAAGCTTGGCGCAGGACCGGTGAGGCGTCAACGCAACTTGTTCTCGCGGCGCGATCCGCGTCCGAGTTGTGCATGATCCGACCCGCCCCCGAAACAGAGGGATCCGCCCCCGAAAACAGAGGGCGTGGGGAATGCCCCGTGCCCATTGCACCCGCAGATGGGGTAGCGGGCCTCTTGGCCCTGCGGGCGGTCGTCCCTCACATGATGGTGTGACGGAGTCGAGGACTGGCCTCGCTCCAAATTGCGCTGGTGCCGGTGTTCGCATGTAGCAAACCGAGCGGGACGCCTGCGCCGCCGCTGTCCGTGAACCAAAGTTTTACGCCGGGGATTTCGGCGAAGGTGCCAGAGAGCGAATTGTCGCTAGCATCGGCGGCCTTGGTTGTTCGGATTCCCAAGGTTACCGCACCCATGCGCCGGCCAGAAACGCGCGCCGCTTGATCATCTGGTCTCCCCGAACGCCGCCGCCCGTGCGTCCGGCCGCGCGAAGTTTACTCCGCAGCCGCGGTCGGCTTGGCGCCCGCGCCATAACGCTGATCGATGTAGTCGATCACCAGCGCCTTGAAGTCGTTGGCAATGGTCGGTCCGCGCAGGGTGCGAAACTTCTTGCCGTCAACGAATACAGGTGCTGCCGGCGCCTCGCCGGTGCCGGGCAGCGAGATGCCGATATTGGCATGCTTGGATTCGCCGGGACCGTTGACGATGCAGCCCATGACAGCGACGTTGAGTTCTTCGACGCCGGGATAGCGCGTTTTCCAGCTCGGCATTTCATCGCGGATGAAATCCTGGATCGAACGCGCCAGCTCCTGGAACGTGGTCGAGGTGGTGCGGCCGCAGCCGGGACAGGCCGCGACCAGCGGCACGAAGGTGCGGAAGCCCATGGTCTGCAGCAGTTCCTGCGCAACCTGCACTTCCAGCGTCCGATCGCCGCCGGGTTCGGGCGTCAGCGAAATCCGGATGGTGTCGCCGATGCCTTCCTGCAAAAGGATTCCGAGCGCAGCCGACGAGGCAACGATGCCCTTCGAGCCCATGCCGGCCTCGGTGAGCCCGAGATGGATGGCGTAATCCGAGCGGCGGACGAGTTCCTGATAGACCGCGATCAGATCCTGCACGGCGGATACCTTCGCCGACAGGATCATCTTGTTCTTGGGCATGCCGAGTTCTTGCGCGCGCCCCGCCGACAACAGCGCCGACTGCACCATGGCCTCGCGGGTCACCGCGCGCGCATCGCGCGGATTGGCGGAAGCCGTGTTCTCGTCCATCAGCTTGGTGAGCAGCTCCTGATCGAGCGAGCCCCAATTGGCGCCGATGCGCACCGGCTTGTTATTCTTGTTGGCGATCTCGATGATGTCGGCGAACTGCGTGTCGCGCTTGTTCTTGAAGCCGACGTTACCGGGATTGATCCGGTACTTGTCGAGCGCCTCGGCGCAGGCCGGATAGTCCGCGAGCAGCTTGTGGCCGATGTAATGGAAATCGCCGATCAATGGCGTCGTGATGCCGCGCTTGCGCAGGCCGTCGCGAATATGCGGAACGGCGGCGGCGGCTTCCTCGCGGTCGACGGTGATGCGCACCATTTCCGAGCCCGCGCGCGACAGCGCCGCGACCTGGGCGATGGTGCCCTCGATATCGGCGGTGTCGGTATTGGTCATCGACTGCACGACGATCGGCGCGCCGCCGCCGACGGCGACATTGCCGACCATGACTTGCGTTGTTCGATGCCGCGCCTGGGGGCCGGCGACGTCGTTTTCGGGCGGTTTTACGGGCTGGTTCATGGGGTCTCGAATATCAGGTTTTTGTGACAGTCAGCAACGGATCAATGGGAACCGTGACTCCGGGATTAGGCCGATTAACGAGGTAAAGCCCGGCGATCACCAGAAGCGCCGCGGCGCCAAATACCGGGGTTAGCGTATCATGCAGGATGAAATAGCTAGCCACGACGCCAAACAAAGGGGTGATGAAGGTAAATGCCGACAATTTGCTGGCCGAATAGGTCTTGACCAGCCCAAACCAGAGCAAAAACGTTAATCCCACCACCCATGCCGCCTGATAGACCATCAGCGAGACCGCTAGGGAGCCGGGAAAGCGGGTCATGGTTTCGCCGGAAACAAAGGCGGCCAGGGCCAGGATCGGGATCGATACGGCCACTTGATAAATCAGCGCTTTTTCGGGCGGGGCTTCGATCAGCCGGGTTGCCTTGACGAGCAAGGTGGTAGCCGCCCACAGCGCGCCGCCGCCGACGATCAGGAGATCACCCCAGAGCACATCGGCATCGACATTGGCCTGGGGGACCCCGATTGCGAGCGCAACGCCTGCAAAACTCAAGGCGAGCCCTGCCCATTGCGAGGCGCGCAACCGCTCGCCCAGCCATCGATACGAACCCAGCGCGACAAAAAACGGCGCGGTATAGAGAAAGACCACCGCGCGCGAAGCCGACGTCAACAACAGCCCGCGATAGATCAGCACGAATTCGCATCCGAACAGCACGCCAGCGAAAAGGCCGGCGCAAAGCGTGCCGTCATGGCTGAAGAGTTTCACGCCGCGGAAGCGGGCGATCAACAGCAGCACGGGCAGGGCGCCGATCGAGCGTATCGTGCCTTGCAGGAGCGGCGGGATGTCGGGCAGCGCCAGCTTGACGGCGATCTGGTTGAATCCCCAGCTCACGCACAGCATCAGCATCAATGCAACTGCGTGCGGGCTGAGCGATCGCTCCGCCGATACGAGTGGAGTGGATTTGACATTCGCTGGCATCTAGCCGCGAGTCCGATAAGCGAATGTCAAATCCGAAACTCCACTCGAATCCATTTTTTGCTGGTGGTCCTTTGATTCCAACATTCGCAAAAGGGCACGCTGCAAAGGGGGGCGAATGCTAGAATTGGGCCACCGGTCGGCAATTTTTCTGAACTCATGAGGTCTTGTTAATTCTGACAGTGGACGCAGACGCCGGTTATTTCGACAATCGACATCCGCGGCGTGAATCCGGTCGCGCGCGCCGAGGTTTGAAGGCTTTGGGCGATTGGCGCCACCGGTATTTCACCGACCAAGCCGCAACGTTCGCATATCAGGAATGCTACCATCGCGGTCTCGTCATGGTCGTGCGCGCACGCCAGAAACGCGTTGCGGCTTTCGATGCGATGGACGAGTCCGTTCTCCATCAGGAAATCGAGCGCGCGATAGACCGTGATCGGGGCCGGACGCTGCATGGTTTTCGCCAAGGCTTCGATGACTTCATAAGCGCCGAGCGGCCGGTGGCTGGACAACAGCGCCTCCAGTACATGGCGCCGGATTGGCGTGAACTTCTGCGAGTGACGTGCGCATATCCGTTCGGCATGCCGCATGGCATCCGCTGTGCAGCGTCCATGATCATGGTCGGGGGCAGGGAATGTCGGTTTGGCCGAGGTCATTGAGCCAACCTAGCATTTTGCAGGATGAACCAAAATCCCGTAGCGCGGAAAACCTCGCGGCGACACTGCCCTAGAGGTTGCTTAGCCATGCCGATTTGAGGGGGCAGGGCCGCAGCAGCCCGGGAATTAAAAATTAGCGCGGCCGTTTAAAAATTCATAAGCAAGCTTATTATATCCAAAGCTTATCGATGGAACCCATCATGCCCCGCGGCCCCGTGGATATGAATTTTCTGTTTACGCTCGGCGAGTTGCAGCGGCTGGTGCGCGCCTATGCCGACCGGCAGGCCGCGCGCTACGGCATTACCCGCGCGCAGTGGGCGGTGCTGGCCAAGGTCGAGCGTTTCGAGGGTATGAAACAGACGGAACTCGCCGAACAAATGGAGATGCAGCCGATTACGCTGACGCGTCTGATCGACCGGCTCTGCGCCAATGGCTGGATCGAGCGCCGCAGCGACGACAGCGATCGCCGCGTCAATCGGCTTTACCTGCGCAAGGCGGCGCGGCCGCTGCTCGCCAAGCTGACCGGCCTGAAGTCCGAGCTGACCGCAACTGCGCTTGATGGCATCAGCGCGTCGGACGCGAACCGGCTTCTCGCCCAGTTAGAGGCAATCAAGGAAAACGTCCGCAATGCGATTGCGGCTGCAGAAGAAGATGCAAGGAAAGAATCGCGCTATGGCTGAACCGGTATTGAAATTTCCACCCGAGCAGAAGGGCGC
>NZ_JBAVCF010000147.1:0-4986 GCF_049586575.1 Bradyrhizobium sp. | reverse complement strand
GCAGAAGGCACCAGTGTCCCGGTTCTGACATTCGCATCTTTTTTACGAATGTCAGAACCAAAGGGACACTGGCAACTATATGATTCTAGTGTGGCTTTGACTCTGACATTCCTTCTAAGAACTCGCCGGAGCACCTGAAAGGAACGTCAGAGTCGCCACGCGAGATATTAAATTGAGGGCGCGCGGTTGACCGTCCTCACACAACGGTGTGCTATGACCGATATCATTGGGGCGGCTTTCCCGTTGGGCTGAATAAGGCCGCCGATTTGTCGACGTAACTGACGTTGATGCGCTCTCATGCTGGAGAATGCCGATGGCGGACAAGAGCAATGACCCGGTCGCGCTCTGGCAGAACATGATCGGCGAGATGGAGAAGGGATTTAACGCCTTCGCCAATCAGGCCATGGCCTCGCCGCAGTTCAGCCAGGTCGTCAATCAGGTAGGCGGAGCGACGGCCGGTGCGCAAAAGCAACTCGGTGAGCTCATGGAGAAATATCTTCTCTCCATGAACCTGCCGAGCCGGTCGCAGATGGTCGGCATGGCCGAGCGGCTGCAATCGATCGAAGGCCAGCTCAACGAGATCAAGGCGATGCTCCATCAATTGCAGGGCAATGCGGCTGGTCCGTCCGCCGGCTCGTCAGCAACTCCACGGCCGCCGCGCACCAGGCGTCCCCCGCCTGCCGCCGAAGGGCCAAAATGAAAGCGGCTTCCGCTCCAGATCTGGCAGGTCTCGACCTTGCTTCAATCCCGGAGCGGATCCAGTCCGAGGTTCAGCGCGCGATCCAGCGCAGCATCAAGGGCGTCGAATATATCTCGACATCGGGGCCGTCACTCGGCTCGACCCCCAAGGACATTCTCAGTAGCCGCGGCACGATGAACCTCTATCACTATCGGACGGTAGCGGATGAAATCTACCGCGTGCCGATTTTGATCGTGATGGCGACAACCAATCGCGGGTACATCCTCGATATGGTGCCGGGCCAGAGCTTCATCGAGTTTCTCTTGAAGCGCGGCTACGACGTCTACATGCTGGACTGGAGCGCGCCGAAGCCCGAAGAGAAGAGTCTGCGGATGGAGGACTATGTCCTCGATTTCATTCCGCATTGCGTGCAGGAAGTGCAGCGCGATTCCGGCGAAAACGATGTTACCGTGATCGGCTATTGCTTCGGCGGCGTGCTGTCGTTGCTCTACGGATCGATCTTTGCCGACGGGCCGATGAAAAACCTGATCTGCTTCACCACGCCGATCGATTTCCGGGGCATGAAGCTGTTTCAGAATTTCTCCGATCGCCGCTATTTCGACGTCGATCGCCTTGTCGACAGCATTGGCAACGTACCGCCCGAGATGATCCTGTCCTCGTTCGAGATGTTGCGTCCGGCCTCGCGTGCGGCAAGCCAGATCCAGTTGTGGGAAAACATCTGGAACGACGAGTTCGTGAAATCGTACCGGATGTTCGACCGCTGGGCGACCGATACGCTGCCGCTGGCCGGCGAATATTTCCGCGCAATCACCAAAGACCTGATGTGGGACAACAAGCTCTACAACGACACCATGACGGTGGGCGGCCGGAAGGCGGATATTGCCAATATCAAGGTGCCGATGCTGCATGCGGTTGCCGAACATGATCACATCGTGCCTTACGAGGCGGCCAAGCCGCTGATCGCGAAAATCGGCTCGGCCGACAAGGAAGAGGTCATCCTCAAGGGCGGCCATGTCAGCCTGGTTGCCGGTGCCAATGCCGTCCGGCGGTTGTGGCCCAAACTCGATTCATGGCTCTGTGAGAGATCGATATGAGTGAGACACGTTCCTATCCTCGCCGGGTAGCCACGGAAGCCGGCGAAATCGAATTCCGTTTGATGACGCGCGCCGATGAAACGGCCGTACTGAAGTTCGCAAAGGCGCTGCCGACCCACGACCTGTTGTTCCTGCCGCGCAACATCAGCCAGCCGAAAGTGCTGTCAGCCTGGATCAACGAGATCGAGCGCGGCGACATCACGAGCCTGCTGGCCGTCAAGAACGGTGAGGTGGTTGGTTGCGGCACCTTGGTGAGGGACTCGCATTCCTGGTCGCCCCATGTTGGCGAAATCCGCATGGTGGTTTCGCTCGACGTGCGCGGAAAAGGGGTCGGCCGGGCGCTGTCGCAGGAGACCTTTGCGCTCGCGCTCGGCGCGGGCCTCGAAAAGCTGTCGGTGCAGATGACGGTCGACCAGCAGGCGGCGATC
Source organism: Bradyrhizobium sp. (assembly GCF_049586575.1). Taxonomy (GTDB): domain Bacteria; phylum Pseudomonadota; class Alphaproteobacteria; order Rhizobiales; family Xanthobacteraceae; genus Bradyrhizobium. The sequence continues at coordinate 2,764 of NZ_JBAVCF010000147.1, read as the reverse complement.
GCGCTTTTCGAGAGCTTGGGTTTCAAGGCTGAGGCATTGCTGCGCGACCATGTCAGGGACGTGAGCGGCAAGAAGCACGACATTGTCGTCCTCGGACACAACGTGGCGCAGGTCCGGGCACAGATGGAAGCCTACGGGCTGCCGGGTGCAGTGGGGCCCTCCTGAACGGCCGATTCGGCCGCTTCCTGGGCAAATCGCCCGGTTATTTTGCTTTATTCCTATAATCACGAGTTTGTGATTTCGCATCGCAACATCGATGTTGCGGCGCACCATTAACTATGCCATATAGAGATTGCCCCGGGCCAAGTGGACGGGGTGAGCCCATAGCTCAAACCGAGGATGGAGAAACCCCATGACCACCGAGACCAATTCTGTGCTGAACGGCGTCAAAGAAGCGTTCGCGCCCGTGACCGAAGCTTTCAAGAGCTTCCAGAACCTCGAAGTTCCCGAGGCTGCCCGCGAGTTCGTGAAGAAGCAGGCCGAGACCGCCAAGGTGCGCGCCGCTGACTTCTACGCCGGTTCGGAAAAGGCCACCGAAGTGCTTGAATCCGCAGTGACGGGTTCGGTCAGCGAGGCCGTCAAGATCAGCCGCAACATTCAGCAGGCCCTCTACCAGGATGCCGAGGCGTTCTTCGCCGGCGTCGACAAGCTCGCTTCGGCGAAGTCGATCAACGAAGCCGTGCAGATCCAGTCGGATTTGCTGCGTGCGCATGGCGAAACGGTTGTCTCGCGCGCCAAGGCTTCGACCGAGTATCTCGGCAAGCTCGTTACTGAAGGTGCCAAGACCGCGCAGGACAACTTCGCCAAGGTCTACACCAAGACTGCCTGATCGCTCTTTTTCGTAGCGTATTAGCAAGGTTCCCCTTGAAGGCCCGCTTTGGCGGGCCTTCTTTTTTGCGCTGCAAGCGACTGTCCTGAAAAGCCTGGATTCTCGGTCGTGCAAGAAGAGCCTTGTCGTGAATTTTTCGTCGTTTTGTGAACTGCGACTCTTGTTTGGGCCGCTGGCAGTAGCTTGAATGAACCGAATCGGCCCCATAGCTGTGTTAGCTGAAGCTCGAAGGGAAAACACGATGTCCGCGACTGCCCAAACGCTGCGCCCACCGTCGAAGACCCTGATGTTTCTCGAGGGACGTGCGATCCATGAGTTTGGCGCCTTTCTCGGCGCCTTGCCGCTGTTGAGCCTGGCGCCGCGGGGCGACGGACATCCCGTGCTCGTGCTGCCTGGCCTCGTCGCTTCCGATACCTCGACCCGGCCGCTGCGCAGCTTCCTGCAAAACAAGGGATATGCCGTGAGCGGCTGGCGGCAGGGCCGCAATCTCGGCCTGCGCCATGGGGTGCAGGATGGCATGGTCGATCTCGTGCACGAACTCAGCGACACGCATCGGCGCAAGATCAGCCTTGTCGGCTGGAGCCTCGGCGGTCTCTATGCGCGCCAGCTTGCCAAGATGATGCCCGATCGGGTGCGCTCGGTCATTACGCTCGGCAGTCCGTTCGCCGGACACCCAAAAGCCACCAACGCCTGGCGCGTCTATGAAATGGCCAGCGGCCGCCGCGCCGAGGAAGACCATCGTTTCGGTGGATCGCTGTCGGAAGCGCCACCCGTGCCGACCACGGCGGTCTTCAGCCGCACTGACGGCATCTGCGCCTGGCAGGGCTGTAAGGAGCAGTCATCTCCGATTGCCGAAAGCATCGAGGTTGAGAGCAGCCATTGTGGCATGGGGCACCATCCGGCCGTCGTCTATGCGGTCGCCGATCGCCTCGCGCAAGCCGAAGGCCAATGGAAGCCATTCGACCGCTCGGGCTGGCGCAGCCTGATTTATCCCGACCCGAACCGGTAAGTCTGTCGCCTGTCGCTTATCTGCCCCTTGCGGGTCTGCTTACCTATTTTCGAGAATCCGAAAAACGCGCTAAGCCTTGGCTATGCCGCAGCCGCTTGCCCGGATCGTCGATCATCTGAAGCGCGAACCTTCGCGCACCGGCTCGATCGTGATCACCGTGTTTGGCGACGCAATCGCGCCCCGCGGCGGCTCGGTCTGGCTCGGCACGCTGCTGCAATTCTTCGAAGCGCTCGATGTCGATGGGGGTGTGGTGCGCACCGCGATGTCGCGTCTCGCAGCCGACGGCTGGCTGGAGCGCGAGAAAGTCGGCCGCAACAGTTTTTATCGTTTGGCGGCGAGCGGCCATCGTACCTTCGAAGCGGCAACGCGGCACATCTACGACCCGCCGCCATCCGACTGGAGCGGCCGGTTCGAACTCCTGCTGATTGGCAAGGCGGGTGACCGCGACGCCTCGCGCGAGGCGCTCAGGAACGCCGGATTCGGAAGCCCGCTCCCGGGTGTATGGGTGGCGCCGTCAGGCGTTCCGCTCCCGGATGAAGCCGCCTCTGCAATCCGCCTGGAAGTATCGGCGGAAGACGAGAGCGGCCGCCGGCTGCTCTCCGAAAGCTGGCCGCTCGACCGCACCGCCGATGCCTATCTGAAATTCATGAAGTCATTCGAGCCGTTGCGCGGCTGGCTTGGCGCTCGCGCACGGCTGTCGGAGCTGGAAGCCTTCACCGCACGGATTCTGCTGATCCATCATTACCGGAGGGTGGTGTTGCGCGATCCCTTGCTGCCCGCTGCTCTGTTGCCAAAGTACTGGCCGGGAAGCGCTGCGCGAGCGCTGTGCGGGGAGATCTATCGCGCCGTGTTGCCCGCCTCCGAGCAGTGGCTCGATCATCATGGTTTGAATGGAAACGGCGTCTTGCCAAAGGCCACAGCGGAAC
>NZ_JBAVCF010000146.1:0-1839 GCF_049586575.1 Bradyrhizobium sp. | reverse complement strand
ATTGAGTGTCGCTTCGATCGTATCCGGTGCGACATCGAGTTCTGCGGTTTGGGCCATCGAGGCACTCCACTGTCTGTCGCAACAATCTAGGCGCGGCCGGCAGTCAAGTGAAGGGCCGCTTAGCACTACTTTGGCATATTATTAGCGGCGCGGGATTCCCGAATCGCTTTTTGCGTGATTCATGGGTGGTCGGCTTATGGAGGGCCGACCATGGCGAACACGAGGACGGGATGGGAAGGCGAGCTTGAGCGGTGGCTGAAGCCATTCCTGGAGCGTTTGGGTCACAAGGCGCGGCAGCGGATGTGTCCCCTGTATGTAGCGGGACTGATCGGCCCGGGTGATCGCAAGAGCGTTGCGCCGATGGCCGAGCGATTTGCGCCCGGTAATTATGATCAGTTGCATCATTTTGTTGCTGCTGGAGTCTGGGATGCGGCGCCTCTGGAAACGGAACTTCTGATCCAAGCTGACGGGCTCGTCGGCGCCAGCGATGCGGTGTTGGTAATCGACGACACGGCCATGCCGAAGAAAGGCAAGCACTCGGTCGGCGTGGCGGCGCAATATGCTTCGGCTTTGGGCAAGACCGCCAATTGTCAAACGCTGGTGTCGCTGACGCTGGCGCGCGGCGAGGTGCCGGTGACGGTCGCTCTGCGCCTCTTCCTGCCTGAGAGCTGGACGAGTGATCGAGCCCGTCTGAAGCAGGCTGGCGTTCCGGCCGAACATCGGACTGCGCGAACGAAGCCGGAGATCGCGCTCGCTGAGATCGACCGGATGATTGCAGCCGGTGTCCGCTTCGGCTGTGCGCTCGCGGATGCCGGGTACGGGCTGAGCGCGCCATTCCGGCAAGGGCTGACGGCGCGCGGTTTGGCCTGGGCCGTTGGCATCCCTCGTCATCTCAAGGTGTACCCAGTCGGGGTGCAACTGATCTGGCCAATTGCCAAGCGCGGCCGTCCGCGTCGGCGCTCAATTCCTGACATTCTGTCGATAGCGGCCGAAGACATGCTGGCCGATGCCAAGTGGCGGAACATCAGTTGGCGTACTGGCACGAAAGGAAAGCTCAAAGCCCGTTTTGCCGCGGTCCGTGTGCGTACAGCCGACGGAGCTGCGCAGCGGATCAGGGACAAGGGTCAGCAACATCTGCCGGGAGACGAGGCCTGGCTTATCGGCGAACACCGTGCGTCAGGGGAGAAGAAATACTATCTCGCCAACCTGCCCGTCGAGACGAACCTGCGCACGCTCGCTGCCATCCTAAAGGCACGATGGGTTTGCGAGCAGGCCCACCAGCAGATGAAAGAAGAACTCGGCCTCGACCATTTCGAGGGCCGATCTTGGCAAGGCCTTCACCGACACGCGCTCATGATAATGATCGCGTACGCCTTCCTTCAACATCGTCGCCTCACCCAAGCGAAGCGGGGAAAAAAGAATCAACGGTCCACCGCCTCAACCAAGCTTGCCGGCCGTACGTCACGCCATCGTCAATCTCATCACCCGACCACTGCAGCGATGCCCGCACTGCCGAAAATCGCTCGACGGCATGCGGCATAAAAGCAATCTGCCAAAGTAGTGCTAGGCCGCATACTCATAAAATTCGACCCGACGTCTTCTTTACTCCGAAAGCGACCGAATTGTTGCGCGGCAGCGAAATGCCGCTTTGTGCCAGAGCACTAAATCGCTGCGCGATAGTTTGCGGCTGCGGGTGGTTTAGCTCGGGCCCGCTGATCTAGATCGAGGTCATTGGTAGCGGACGGGGCGTCCTGTCTTGAGGATCGAGGTGTTCGTCACCTCACCTCAGACAGGAGTTTCCGATGAGTATCCATGTTGCCAGCCCGCTCCATCAGCGCA
>NZ_JBAVCF010000145.1:0-7670 GCF_049586575.1 Bradyrhizobium sp. | reverse complement strand
AAATCCTGATTTGAGCTCTTTTAATGTTGGCGCGGGTAAATCGTTCATTGGTGCCCCCGGGATTGACGATCACCCGTGTGCCGGGCCTGTCGATGTCGGCCAAGGTCTGGAATTTGCCGAAATCCTTGCACCGCGCGATCGGCGTTTTGCCTTCCTGCATGATGGGAACTGAGAAGCTGCCCTTGCTTTCTCGTTCCGGTGTGATCGAGATGCCTCCCATCGCGACATCGAAACGATCCGCCTCAAAGTCCCGGCTCAGTTGCGGCCACACCGTGTGCACATACTCAACCCTGATACCGAGCGCTTTACCGAGGCCATCTGCCATGTCGACGTCGAAGCCGCGAAAGGTCGATGTTGCCGGATCAAATGCGCTGAAGGGTGCATAGTCGCCGGTCATCCCGACGCGCAACGTTCCGCGTTTGACGATCGCCTCAAGCCGCGTGAGCTGCTGGGCCTGTGCCGAGGGCGCAAGCAGCGCGACGACGGCGACAAGACAGAAGTAAATCCTAATCATCATTCTTCTCTTGATCCGGCCTCGCGGCCCAAATGCGTGATCACATGGACTTGCGGGGAAATTCCACCTATCAGCGGGTTGCTCAGCGCGAAGGGGATCGTGAACATGACCATCTCAATGCACCAGGCTTCGGTCGGAGTTTTCACTCATTTTTTGAACAGCCTGTCCGATCTGCTGGACCTCGCAGCCGCTGACGCCGAAAAGCGAAAGATTGCCCCCTCCGTTTTGCTCAACGCGCGGCTCTATCCCAACATGTATAATCTTATCCGTCAGGTGGACGAAGCCAACCGACACGCCATGCTCGCCTGTGCGCTACTTGCCGACGCCGATCCGCCGGTCTTTCCCGAAACCGAACCCGATATTGGCGAACTGAAAGCGCGCATTGCGACGGTGAAGTAGTTCCTCGCCAACATACCTCGATCGAAAATCGATGGCACCGAAGAAAAAGACGTCGTCTTTACATTCCGTAACGGCATGACGCGGCAATTTGCCGGCCAATCGTTGCTGCTGACCTTCAGCGTGCCGCAGTTCTTTTTTCACGTGACAACGGCCTATGACATCCTCCGCCATTGCGGCGTCGAACTCGCCAAAAGGGACTTTCTGGGTAAGCCGGATCAGGCCGTCCGCAGGGCCTGACTTCTTGAGAGGCAGTCGTCTCAGCCACCGCCTTTGCGGAGGATGTCGGCTGCGGCTGCGCGTCCGGCCATTTCGTTCCTGAGCGATTCAAATCGCTGCCGCGCTTCGCTCGCCTGGTCGTCGACGAACCTGACAGCGGCGTCGGCTGACATCGGCCCGCTCGTGATGGAGCGGGAATTGTCGCCGATAGTTTCGTCCACGAAGTATCGATCGTCGCCTTCGCGGCGGACGGTCCACTTGAAGCGGATCGCCTCCATTGGCCCAGGACCGATTTTCCAATAGCCATCAACTTCGGTGCCCGGCGCTGGCTTTTCCGCTTTCTCATCCGCAACAGCTCGCGCAGCCTCGCGCGGCGAAGCCGTTTGGTCGAGGATGCTGGCGATAGTCGCAAGCGCGTGGTCGGTGGGGTCGCCTTCAGTCAATCGCTTAGCCTCCGTAAGCCCGGATAACGCGGCCAATTCCGCGAACCTGCCGCGCTTTGTGTCGCCGGATTGAGGCTGAGTTTTGTCAGGTGAGGCCGAGAAAGGTATCTCCTTCCGGCGGTCAGGCGAGCACGTCTTGATTAATGACGTTCTGCCGTATCGGGGCGCCGTCCAGTGCACTCAGAATATTGCGTGCGGTCTGTTCGCTCATCCGGTCCACGGCTTCCCAGGTGACGCCCGCAACGTGGGGCGCGATGATCACGTTGGGTAATTCAAAGAGCGGGTTCGGCACCGGCGGCGGTTCCTGCCCAAACACATCAAGACCGACGCCTGCCAGTTTGCCGGAGCTGAGCGCGTCATAGAGTGCGGCCTCGTCGATAATGCCGCCGCGCGCCGTGTTGATGAGATAGGCCGACGGCTTCATGCGTTTCAATCTGGCGCCATTGAACATCCCGACCGTCTCCGGCGTCTTCGGGCAGTGGATACTGACAAAGTCCGCCCGCGGCAGCGCCCCATCCAGATCGGCTGCCACCTCATAACCGGCATTCCTGATCTCCGCCGCCGTCTGATAGGGATCGTAAACCAGCACGTTCATTTCCATGGCGAGGCATCGTTTTGCGGTGCGCGTGCCGATCCGGCCAAAGCCGATAATGAGGACGGTTTTGCCGTAGAGATCGTAAGGCAATTTGCTCAGCCGCGTGCTCCATTGACCGTCCTTGACCAGCGCATGCAATTCGTTGGCGCGCTTGGCAAGCGTCAGCATCATGAACAAGGCTTGTTCCGCCACCGAAGGCGAATTGGCGATTCCAACCACCATCAGCGGAATCTTGCGGCGGCTGAGGGCAGGGACGTCGACTGCGTCAAAACCGACGCCAATCCTTGTGACGACCTTCATGTCCTTTGCTGCCTCAAGCTCCGTCTCGCCAAAACGGGTGGCGCCGAGCGCGACGCCATGGACCGGCGCATGCGCCTTCAACAGCGCCTCGAAATCGGTGGCCGAAATCAAATTTGGAAATTCAATGAGCTCGATGTCGTCCCGTTCTCTCAGGAGCGCGCGACCGCCCGCCGCCATCGTTTGGGTGATGAAAATTTTCTTTTTGTTAGTTGTCATTCCGCTAGCCTTGTCCGCCGGCGGTATAACCATCAAATAACGGCGCCGGTGACCTCATTTAGCAGATGCATATTGTTGAGGTCCACCGCCAAGCGGAGCGCTTCGCCGTCGCGGGCACAAGCATTGGGATTGACCCTTCCGCAGACCAGCTTGTCCGCAAGGGTGAAGTAAATCAGCGTCTCGCTACCCATCGGTTCGGTCACATCCAGCGTGGCATCGAAAGCCTCAACTCCAGGTTCGGCGTGGGCTTTCGCCTCCGTGATATGCTCAGGCCGTAAGCCCAGCAGCAGTTTTTGGTCCGGCTTGGCATTTTGATAGCGCGCCGCACGTGCTGGCGGCAGCGGAAAAGCAACCTGCTCCGTCAGCCGGATATGCAACCGCCCGGCAGTCTCTTCGAGCCGGCAAGGCAGGAAATTCATCGCGGGCGAACCGATAAAGGCTGCCACAAATCGGGTGGCCGGCTTGTGATAAAGTTCCTGCGGTGTTCCGATTTGCTCGATGCGGCCTTTATTCATGACCACGACCCGGTCGGCAAGCGTCATCGCTTCAACCTGGTCGTGGGTAACGTAGACGGTGGTCGTCCGTACTTTCTGATGAACCTTCTTGATCTCGATCCGCATCTGCACCCGCAACTTGGCGTCGAGATTGGAAAGCGGTTCGTCAAACAGAAAGACTTTCGGATTTCGGACAATCGCGCGCCCCATCGCCACACGCTGGCGTTGGCCACCCGATAACTGCTTGGGTTTGCGATCGATCAATTCGACGATATCCAGCATGCGGGCGGCTTCGTCGATCCGTGCCTTGATCTCCGCTTTCGGATAACGTTTCAATCGCAACCCGAATGACATGTTCTCGGCGACGGTCATGTGCGGGTAGAGCGCGTAATTCTGGAACACCATCGCGATGTCCCGATCCTTTGGCGGCACATCGTTGACGATATCGCCGCCGATCATGATGTCGCCGTCAGTGATATCCTCCAACCCTGCGATCATTCGCAGCGTGGTCGACTTGCCGCAGCCCGAAGGTCCCACCAGCACGACAAATTCGTGATCGAAAATGTCGAGGTCGATGCCACATACAGCCTCGACATCGTCGTAGCGCTTGATGACCTTATGCAAGCTCACTTCGGCCATAGACTTATCAACCCTTTGTCGCGCCGGCAGTGAGGCCGGCAATGTAGTAGTCCATCAGGAAGGCATAGATGACGAGCGGCGGCGCGGCGCCGAGCAGGGCGCCGGTCATGATCTGTCCCCAATTGAAGACGTCGCCCTTGATCAGCGTCGTGATGATTCCGACGGGCAGAACCAGCTGATCCGTGGAGGTGGTGAAAACCAGCGGATACAGGAACTGCGCCCATGAGACGGTGAAAGCGAAGATCGTTGCGGCAATCAGGCCGGGCAGGGCAACCGGAATAAAGATGCGGGTCAGTGTCTGAAACCACGAGGCGCCATCGATGATCGCCGCCTCGTCCAGTTCCTTCGGGATCGAAGCGAAATAGCCGATCATGATCCAGGTGCAAAACGGAACGGTCAGGGTCGGATAGATGAACAGCAACACGTACCACCGATTGATCAGCTGGATTCCCGTCCAATTCCCGAACTGCGCGAACATCTTGAACAAGGGAATGAACAAGAGACTGTCCGGAATGAGGTAGGTCAGGAACACGCCCGTTGCGAGCGTTGCCGAACCCCAGAACTTCATCCGAGCCAGTGCGAATGCCGCCGGCACGCTGATCAGCATGGTAACCGCCACCACGACGACGGAGATTATCGCCGAATTCCAGAAAAAGCGCAGGAACTGGTTCGAAGACAACAGCTCGACGTAGTTCGACAGGGTCGGATGGAATACCCACCACGGATCGGTCGCCGCCGAGATTTCCGCGCTACTCTTGAGCGAGGTGATCAGCATGTAGACCGGCGGCAATAGCGCAATCACCGCAAACAGCGTGAGGAAGAAATACGACCAGCGCAGCGCCCAGACGCGGTCCCGGCTCATACTGCCATAGTTGACCTTGCGCCGGGGACCTGCCTTGTCGACCGCAAGCGCGTCCATCAGGCTTCGTTCCCGCGTTTGGAGACATCGCGCAGGATAAAGTACGCAGCGACCGCCAGGATCGGCGCCATGAACAGCGAGACGCTCGCGCCGAGCGGAATGTCGCTGCCTTCGATGCCGATCTTGAAGGCCCAGGTCGCAAACAAATGGGTTTGATCCAATGGTCCACCGGCAGTCAGGATTCGCACGATGTCGAAATTCGCAAACGTCACGATCAGCGAAAACAGCGTCGTAATCGCAATGATGTTACGCATCATCGGTAACGTCACATACCAGATGCGTTGCCACCAATTCGCGCCATCGATGGCAGCAGCCTCGTAAAGCTGCTCCGGCACCGATTTCAGCGCGGCGAGGTACATGATCATGAAAAACGGCGCGCCATACCAGACATTGACCAGAATAACCGAGAAGCGGGCCCAGCCGGCCTCACCCAGCCATGAGATCGGTCCGATGCCGAAAAAGCCGAGCGTATAATTGAAGGCACTGTAAGAGGGGTCGAACAGCCACAACCAGGCGAGCGTACTCATGGCCGGCGGGATTACCCAGGGCACGAGCAGCATGCCACGCCACTTACGCTGCTTCTTGGAGGGAATGTTGTGGGCGAAATGAGCGACGATGAAGCCAATCAGCGCCTTGAAGACCACCGCCGTGACGGCGAAGATGCAGGATTGCTCCACTACCATCCAGAACGTGTTGCGCTTGAACAGGAACTGAAAATTGCCCAGGCCGACGAACCTGGTCATCGACTTGTTCAGCGTCGCCAGATGGATCGCATAAAAAGCCGGATAAATCACCAGGAGGGCGACGAGCAGGATCAGCGGCAACGCCATCAAAAACGCTACCGTCGACTTCCGCTTCAGCACGTTGTGCAATCTCGTGCGCGTGTTAGCGCGCCGGACGCCCCGAACACTGCCCTGTTGAAGTACGACGTCGACCATGGTGCGCCTTCTTTGCAGGATCATTCACCGGGAGAGCCGGCATGCCGATAGTCGGCTCAAGAGAAAGCGGCCGCGAGCGTGCTGCAAGACAGTCGCCGCGGCCGCCTTGGTTTCAGCTTCGCATGAAGCCTTCGCACTCGCCTTCCGCCCAGGCGAGGGTGTCTTCCATTTTTGCTCCCTGCGCGTATTTGAGGCACATCTTGGTCAATGTGGCCTGGGCATAAATCTGCTGCGCGATCTTCGGCGGCGCAGGCGACGCCGCAATCGAGAGCTTCTGGTGGTTATACGGGTTGGGATAGTGGAAAAGTGTTCCCTTGGGTGGCTCCTGCTCGGCCCAGACCTTGAGCGTCGTGAGCTTTTCAAATGCCGGCAGGTCGTAGCCGCCGCTTGCTCCCACCAGCCGCTCGATCGATGCCGGCTGCGACAAATGCGTCAGCAGGCTTTTCGCCGCTTCCTTGTTCTTGGAAAAATTCCAGAGTGCGAGGAAAAAAGGCAGGAACGGCGCGAAGCGGCCCTTCGGTCCCGACGGGAACCCGTGGGTCCAGCACTGCGCCGCGATTTCCGGCGCATCGCGCTTGGCAACGGCCCAGGCGCTTGGCGGGTTCAGGATCATCGCGCCCTTGCCGGCGATTAGCCATTTGTTGTTCGAGGCGTCGTCCCATGCGGCCACGTCCGGCGGAAGAAGCGGGATCAGCTTCTTATAGAATTCGAGAGCCTGCCGGACATCGTCGGTTTTTACGGTCAGGTCGCCTTTGGCGTTGACGAGTTCGGCGCCAAAAGACTGGAATATCGCGCCGGCCGTATCGACCGAATCGGAGGTTTCGCCAAGCCCGATGCCGATGGGAAATCCACCCTTCTTGCAGGCTTCGGCCGCTTTCAAGAAGGTATCCATCGTCCAATTGTCGGCTTTTGGCGGGCTGCCGGCGGGGTACATCTCCTGCACGTCGATGTTGGCATATTTCTTCATCAGGTCGATCCGGGAGCAGGGGCCTTTGATCTGGCTGCCGAGGCAGATGGGAACGCCGAGCCACTTGCCGTCGAGCTGTCCGAGATATTGGACCGTTCCGTTGACCGCACCGTTCTGCTTGATCAGCGGTTCCATCACGTCGTTGATAGGTTCGAGCTGGTCGGAATTCGCGTGCGGCCACCAGGTAGGCATCGCCAGAATGTCATGGCCGGACTTGGCCTGAGCCTCGGCTGCGATGGTAATCAGGTTCTTGTTGCCCTGGCTGGTGATGTAATCGATGGATACCTCGACCTTCTCTTTCGCCGCCCATTCATTCACGATCGCGGTGGAGGTTTTGTTGGCTCCGGGAACCCAGTGATCCCAGAGTCCGATCGAGAGCTTGCCGGCCGCGTGTGCAGCTCGAATATAGGGCGCCGCAATCAGCGCCGCCGATGACAACGCAGTGGCGGCCACGAACTGCCGTCGAGAAAGCCTTCTCCTGGACATCGCATTCCCTCCATATGTTGCTTTGCTTTGTTTTTATTTTGCACTTCGTTTGGCCGATGCCACCGGCAGGCCCTGCATTCGCAGGTCGGCGCGAAGATTTTAATCGGTAGATCAGACCAGAATTGGCCGCCGGTGTCGAGAAATCAGGCTTCGAACGGCGTTAGAACTATCGTTGCGTTTCGTCGCACCCGGCGTCGGGGGTCGACGATCCGGCCAGATAAAAGGTGCCCTGTTGCGCTGCAAACGCAACGGGCGAAATCTGGCTGTGCGGCGTCACACCGACCCTCCGCTCAACTGCTCGCCGAACAAATCGCCAACTCCTGGCGCGACGATGCGGCCGTGGACTCGTCCGACGCGGTAACGATAATGTTGTCTACGGTGGGCGATTCAAAGCCCCCATCGCAGCAGACCATAGTTAGATGGAGCCTGAAATGATCCGCCCAACTCCGGCCGCGCGCCTGCTACCGGGATTGTACATGGTAGCAAATCTTGCGCTGCTTCTTGCCACGCCTCAGGCAGTTCAGGCCCAGGGGCTGGTAAAAGG
>NZ_JBAVCF010000144.1:0-2271 GCF_049586575.1 Bradyrhizobium sp. | reverse complement strand
GGTGGTTCATGCCGATGTCGAGATCGAGCATGACGAAGATCGTGGTCTGTAACCGCTCGGCGAGATCGAAGGCCTGCGCGGCGAATTCGAACGCTTCCGCCGGATCTTCCGGAAACAGCAGCACGTGCTTGGTGTCACCGTGGGAGGCATAGGCGCAGGCAATGATATCGCATTGCTGGGTGCGGGTCGGCATGCCTGTCGAGGGGCCCGCGCGCTGCACGTTCATGATCACGGCTGGAATTTCGGCAAAATACGAAAGCCCGATGAACTCGGTCATCAAGGAGATGCCGGGGCCGGAGGTCGCGGTGAAGGCGCGCGCGCCGTTCCACGACGCGCCGATCACAATGCCGATGGAGGCAAGTTCGTCCTCGCCCTGGACAATGGCGTATTTCGCCTTGCCGGTCGCGGGATCGTGCCGCAGCTTCTTGCAGTGGTTGGCAAAAGCGTCCGCCAGCGACGACGACGGCGTGATCGGGTACCAGGCGCAAACGGTGGCGCCGCCATAGACCGCGCCTAACGCCGCCGCGCTGTTGCCTTCGATGAAGATGCGGTCGCCGACCTTGTCGGCCTTCTTCACGCGCAGCCCAATCGGGCATTTGAGGTTTTGCAGCGCCCAGTCGCGGCCGAGATGCAACGCGTGGATGTTCGGCGACAGCAGTTTTTCCTTGCCCTTGTACTGCTCGCCGATCAGCTGCTCGATCAGCTTGGGGTCCATGTCGAGCAGGGCACAGAGGGCGCCGAGATAGATGATGTTCTTGAACAACTGGCGCTGACGCGGGTCGGTATAAGTGGAATTGGTGATCGCGGTCAGCGGCACGCCGATCACCGTGATGTCGGCGCGGAATTTCGACTGCGGCAGCGGCTTGGTCGAGTCGTAGAACAAATAGCCGCCGGGCTCGATCGAGCCTAAGTCCTTGTCCCAGGTCTGTGGGTTCATCGCCACCATCATGTCGACGCCGCCACGCGCGCCGAGATGGCCGTCTTCGGTCACCCGGACTTCGTACCAGGTCGGCAGGCCCTGAATGTTGGAGGGGAAGATGTTGCGCGGCGAGACCGGCACGCCGTGGCGCAGGATGGCGCGTGCGAACAGTTCGTTGGCGCTTGCCGAACCCGAGCCATTGACGTTGGCGAAGCGGACGACGAAGTCGTTTACGCTGCTGATCGGGCTTTGGTCGGACATGATGTTCCTGCGTAGGTCATATCGATGAGATATTTCTGCATGTCCCAGGCGCCGGTGGGGCAACGCTCGGCGCACAGCCCGCAATGCAGGCAGACGTCTTCGTCTTTCACCATCACGCGCCCGGTCTTGAGATCGTCTGAGACGTAAAGGGCTTGATCCAGGTGCGGTGAGGGCGCCTTCAACCGGGTCCGCAGATCGGCTTCCTCGCCGTTCTCCGTGAAGGTGATGCAATCCATCGGGCAGATATCGACGCAGGCGTCGCACTCGATGCAGAGTGAGGTGGAAAACACCGTCTGCACATCGCAGTTGAGGCAGCGCTGGGCTTCGCCGAGCGCGAGCTTGACGTCGTAGCCGAGTTCGACTTCGGCGCGGATGTCCTTTAGCGCGATGACCTTGTCGCGATGCGGCACCTTGAAGCGCTTGTCGTCGGAAATGTCGTTGTCGTAGCTCCACTCGTGGATGCCCATCTTCTGCGAAGAGACATGCACCTCCGGCAGCGGCCGCTCCTGGACATCTTCACCGGATACAAGTCTGTGGATCGAGAGCGCGGCGTCGTGGCCGTGCGCCACCGCCCAGATGATGTTCTTGGGGCCAAACGCCGCGTCGCCGCCGAAGAACACTTTCGGATGCGTCGAGCCCATTGTCTTGGGATCGACCTTCGGCATGTTCCATTTGTCGAACTCGATGCCGCAATCGCGCTCGATCCAGGGGAACGCGTTCTCCTGGCCGACCGCGACCAGCACGTCGTCGCAGTTGATCGTCTCGTCAGCTTCGCCTGAAGGCACCAGGCTGCGCTTGCCTTTAGAGTCGTACTCGGCCTTTACCTTCTGGAAGGTGACGCCGGTAAGCTTGCCGTTGTCGTGCGTGAAAGCGACCGGGACCATGAAATTGAGGATCGGAATGTCCTCATGCATGGCGTCTTCTTTTTCCCAAGGTGACGCCTTCATCTCCTCGAAGCCGGAGCGCACGATCACCTTGACGTCCTCGCCGCCGAGGCGGCGTGCGGTGCGGCAGCAATCCATCGCGGTGTTGCCGCCGCCGAGCACGATCACGCGCTTGCCGATCTTGTCGACATGGCCGAACGACACGCT
>NZ_JBAVCF010000143.1:0-2812 GCF_049586575.1 Bradyrhizobium sp. | reverse complement strand
CGCGCGTCTTGGGCCAGACCTCGGGAAGCGCCTTCCAGAAGCCGAGCGCACCGTCGGCGACCGCGAGTTCCGGTCCCATCGCAAGTCCACGTCGCTTGAGATCGAGCAGGAGTTCCTTCCAGGATTGCGCGCTCTCGCGCACACCGTCGATTAGGCCGACCAGTTCCTTCTTGCCCTCCGGCGTCGCGCCGATGATCACGAGCAGGCACTGCGCGTCATCTTCAAGGCGGGCCTGCACGTGGATGCCGTCGACCCAGAAGTAGACGTAGCGCTTGGCGGACAGGTCGCGATCGAGCCAGCGCGCGTGTTCGTCGACCCAAGCCTCCTTCAGCCGTGCAATGGTTGAAGCGGATAGCCCGCCGGCGTCCTTGCCGAGCAAGGCAGCCAACGCCTCCTCGAAGTCGCCGGTGGAGATGCCCTTCAAGTACAGGATAGGGATCAGCACTTCGAGGCTCTTCGTGCGCCGGGCATAGGGCGGCAGAATGGTCGGGCTGAAGCGAATCCGTTCACAACCGACAGCCTCCCGGTCGCGCACGCGCGGCTGGCGCACGGCCACCGATCCGATGCCGGTCATGATCTCGCGCTCGGGCAGATGCCCGTGACGCACGACGCGCTGGTGGCCCGCCTCGGTCTTGAGATCGGCATATCGCCCCAGAAAGTCAGCGACTTCCATCTCAACGGCCTGCGTCAGCAGGGCATGCGCCCCGTTGCGCAAAATCTCAGTGAGCGAATCGGTGAAGGTCCCTGGCTGAGAGAGCTTGATGACGTTAGTGTCGGTCACGGCGTATCACTTGTATGGGACGATTTCTGTCAACACCATTTTTTCTCGATTTTTTTCTCCTATGGTGGGTTTACGTCTCGGCGCTGATCGTTCGTCATAGACGACGGCCTTGCAGTCGAGCGCAGTTGGAAGCAATACGGTCCGAGGGGGAGCTCGCCATTCAGCGCGGATCATCGCGCCGCATACTTGTATTCGGTAGGTCCTCGGGACCCAAACCATGATGCAGTAATACGCATCGGCGGCGAAGCTCCGGGGCGGCGGGCCCATTCTCCTTACGGCGTTGGCACCATGCGATACGGCGGGTGGCCGCCACCTCGGATCGGTTTGAAGCCATGCTACATTTTCTGCATCAGGCTCCGATTGGCATGTTGGTCATCTCGTTGTTCACGCTACCGCCGGGCGCAAAGCAATACCTTCAGGGATTTCGCCGGTCGTCACCATGCGCCACAGCGCGATGAGCAGTTTGCGTGCAAGCGCGACGATCATGGTCTTGCGTGCGCCACCGCGCCCATCCGCCGTTCGAGCGCGGTACCATTGCGCCAATGCACTGTTCTTCTGGAACATCAAAAAGCGCCAGGCGAGCTGAATCATGCCGCGACGCACCCGCGCGTTGCCCGCTCGCGAGAGGCCCTTCTCCCGCCGCCGCTTACCGCTCTCATCCGGCGACCCGGTCAAGCCGGCATAGCGCGCGATCGCTTTTCGATCTCGCAGTTGGCGCGACAGTATCTCATTGACGAGCATGTCAGCTGTCTCGACGCCGATGCCAATAACGCGTGCAAGCAAGCGAACCATCGCATGCGAACCTTTCTCCGAAGGAGCAGCTTGTTCGATCCGCTGCAGACGCTGTTGCTCAATTTCCTTTATTTGGTCCCGGACGACTCGCAGTCGCGCAAGGTCTCGGCGCAATTCCGCGTGCGTATTCGCCGGTAACGACGCCGCTTCCGCCGTGCGCACGTCATTCAGCCGCTCGTCCGCATGGCGCAGGGTAAACTTGAAGCTTCGGATCCCAAAGCGGGCGAGCGTGGCCTTCATCCGGTTCCCAATGCGGGTGCGCTCACCCACCAAGTTCTCACGCTCGCGGTTTGGTCGCCGGGCATCCTCTTCCTCAATCGTCGGGATCGCAGCCATGCTGCAATGACCCGCCTCGCCCCGCAGCCAGCCCAGAAAGGCACGCTTCAGGAGTTCGGTGTCGAGCCGGTCGGTTTTCGCCCGCCGGTGCTCGCGCGACACCGCGACACTATTCGGGTGGATAACGTAGGCTTCGATGTCGCGTGCCCGCAGCCACCGCGCTAACCAGAAGCCATCACGCCCGGCCTCGTAGGCAACCACAAGCCGCTTAATCGTACGCCCCGCCTGGACCGCCTCGTTTCGCCAGCGCTGCAGAAGCTGGATCAGCGCCCGCTCGTCGGACCCAAGCTTTTTCAACGGCTGACGTTCCAGGCCAGGCACGATTCCTGCCACGAGCCAACTCGCCTGGCCCATCTCGATTACGGCGATCATCGTGTTATCTTGCTCAAGAGGGGTGGCGGATTTTTTGGAGTCATTCGGCTGCGACATGGAGCACCTCGTCGGTTGGCGTGGAAAGCGCCGAAGGTGCCACACCCTCGTCGCCTGCCCCATAGCATCTCCTTTCGGGGAGGTTCTGGCAGGCTTGGACACCCGCCTCGATACGCCGCCTTCAATCAATCGTCGTCACCCAGATTCCGGCTTAGCTCGTCGGCATGGTGATTCTACCCCTCAGACCGCGCGGTCGCATGAGCGGCAGACACGGTCGAGGATTTCCGCGGTTCCGAATTTGGAACTCACAGGATTGCCGTTCACGCCGCGAGCTGTCGGGGCACTTTCAACCTTTCTGGGATACTCAGATCGTCCGGAATGGCGTAGCGCCCGTCAGGTTCAGGAGCGGCGACCACGCCAGCCGAACTCTTCCGCGGCCGCTATGGGAATGCCGTTGGAGCTTGAGCAGCGGAGCAGCACCGGTTGGCCAGTGAGGCCATGACGAAGCTGATAAAGAAACGAGCCGCGACTGAT
>NZ_JBAVCF010000142.1:0-7342 GCF_049586575.1 Bradyrhizobium sp. | reverse complement strand
ACGGCGTTCCGAGACACCGCCGTCGGTGCCTTGCGGCCGAATTGGCTGGTGCTGCGCATCGCGCCTGACGAGGGCATTTCCCTGCAGTTCGAGGTCAAGCGTCCCGGGCCGGTGGTGAACCTCGCCGCCGTGAAGATGGACTTTCAGTATGACGATTGGTTCCCGAAGGAGCCGAATGTGGGATACGAGACGCTGATCTACGACGTCATGATCGGCGACCAGACCTTGTTCATGCGTGCCGACATGGTGGAGCAGTCCTGGCGCATCGTCCAGCCGGTGCTCGACGCTTGGGCGGCAGAGAAGGCTGATTTTCCCGATTACGATTCCGGCAGCGACGGCCCGAAAGGAGCTCGCGAACTGCTGGCGCGCGACGGAGAACGGGCCTGGCGTCCCGTGATCCCTGCCTCGGAGAAAAGACAATGACGGCTCAGCGCGATATTCGTCTGTTCCTGGCCGACGTGGACGGTGCGCTGGTCACCAAGGACAAGATGCTGACCGAGGCGGCGAAGGCGGCTGTGCGGGAGCTGGATCAAGCCGGCATCGCCTTCGCCATCACCAGCGGCCGACCGCCGCGCGGCATGAGCATGCTGATCGAGCCGCTGGCGCTGCGAACCGCGATCGCGGGCTTCAACGGCGGCGTGCTGGTCAATCCGGACCTTTCGGTTATCGAGAGCTACACGCTTGATCCCGCTGCGGCGAAGCGGACCGTGAAGCTGATTCTCGACAAAGGGCTGGACGCCTGGGTCTACACGGAGGATGAGTGGCTGATCCGTGACAAGGATGCGCCGCATGTGGCGCGCGAGGCCTGGACGGTGAAGTTCGACGCCAAGGTTGTGGCGTCCTTTACGGATGCGCATCTGGCGCACGCCGTCAAGATCGTCGGCATCTCCGATGACCTAGACCTCGTCGCCAACTGCGAAAAGGTGGTGCAGAACGCGCTGGGCGAGAAGGCGAGCGCGGCGCGCTCGCAACCGTATTATCTCGACGTGACCCACCCGCAAGCCAACAAGGGGACGGTCGTGGCGACCCTGTCGAAGCTGCTGAACATCCCGCCTGAGCAGATTGCCACCATGGGGGACATGCCGAATGACGTGCTCATGTTTCGCAAAAGCGGCTTCTCAATCGCCATGGGCAATGCAAGCGACGAAGTGAAGGCGCAGGCGAGCGCGGTGACCGACAGCAATGAGAACGAAGGTTTCGCCAATGCGGTGCGGAAGTTCGTTCTGCGGACAGCCGCTGCATGATCCGCAGTTTATATGATGTGCGCCTTAATGGATGAGGCAGCAGTAGAGGAGACGTCCGGACGTTTCGGCAGCTTGACGGGAGAGTTCGAGGAGCATACCGCCGCGACGTGGCGATAGCCGGGACGGCCCCGCGCAAGAGAGCTTAGTCGCGGCCGACAAGCACTGGCCCTGCACGGAGAAATACTATGTCAGACACGTTGTCGGCCGAACTTCTTCAGAAGATGGACGCCTACTGGCGTGCGGCAAACTACCTGACCGTCGGCCAAATCTATCTGAAGGACAATCCTCTCCTCGAGGTTCCGCTTCGGTTGGAACATCTCAAAACACGGCTGCTAGGCCACTGGGGCACGACGACGGGATTGAATTTCATCTACGTCCATCTCAATCGCCTGATAAAGCTGAATGACCTAGACATGATCTGCATTATCGGTCCGGGCCATGGCGGCCCGGGCCTAGTGGCGCACACCTACCTCGAGGGGTCCTATTCCGAGATTTATCCGAATATCGACCGTAGCCGGAATGGGATGCAGCGGCTATTCCGCCAGTTCTCCTGGCCATACGGCGTTCCGAGTCACGTCGCGCCGGAAACGCCAGGGTCAATCCACGAAGGCGGCGAGCTCGGCTATTCGCTGGCCCACGCTTATGGAGCCGCGTTCGACAATCCCGACTTGATCGTCGCCTGTATCATCGGCGACGGCGAAGCTGAGACCGGTCCGCTGGCCGCGAGCTGGCACTCCAATAAATTCTTGAACCCGGCCCGCGACGGCGCGGTGCTGCCGATCCTCCACCTGAATGGGTTCAAGATCGCCAACCCCACCGTGCTTGCCAGGATCAGCCGACAGGAGTTGACGGATCTGCTGCGCGGCTATGGCTACGAACCTCATTTTGTCGAGGGCGACGAGCCCGCCGCCGTGCACGAGCTGCTCGCTACGGCGCTCGATCGCGTGCTTGCGGAGATCCGCAGCATTCAAGGCGCAGCGCGCTCGGCTCCAGAAGCAGAAAGCCTGGAGCGTCCGCGCTGGCCGATGATCGTGTTCCAGACCCCCAAGGGCTGGACGGGACCCAAGTTCGTGGACGGCAAGCCGGTCGAGGGGACGTGGCGCGCCCATCAGGTGCCTATTGCTGACTTCAAGAATCCCGAGCACCTCAAGCAACTCGAAGAGTGGATGAGGAGCTACCGGCCGCAGGATCTGTTCGATGAAAACGGCAAGTTCCGGGAGGAACTCGCCGCGCTGGCGCCGACAGGCCGCCGCCGCATGGGCACCAATCCGCACGCTAACGGAGGGGAGCTTCTGGTCCCGCTGTCGATGCCGCATTTCCGGGAATACGCTGTCGAAGTCACCAGCCCGGGGGGCGTCAAGGCAGAGGACACGCGCGTTCTCGGCAAGTTTTTGCGTGACGTGATGAAGTTGAATATGGCCTCCCAGAACTTTCGGCTATTTGGGCCGGACGAAACGGCCTCGAATCGTCTCGACGCTGTCTACGAAGCCAGCCCCAAGGAGTGGATGGCCAGGGTCGAAGACGTTGACGTTGACCTCAGCCCAACCGGCCGTGTCATGGAAGTGCTGAGCGAGCACATGTGCGAGGGTTGGCTTGAAGGTTACCTGCTCACCGGGCGTCATGGCCTGTTCTCCTGCTACGAGGCGTTCATCCATATCGTCGACTCGATGTTCAATCAGCACGCCAAATGGCTGAAGACCACCAGGGACATTCCTTGGCGCAAGCCGATCGCTTCGCTCAACTATCTGCTGACCTCGCTGGTGTGGCGGCAGGATCATAATGGATTTTCGCATCAGGATCCCGGCTTCATCGATCATGTCGCGAACAAAAGCTCCGATATTGTTCGGATCTATCTGGCGCCAGACGCCAATTGCCTGCTGTCTGTCGCCGATCACTGTCTCCGAAGCCGGGATTACGTCAATTTGATCATTGCCGGCAAGCAGCTGGAATGGCAGTGGCTCGATATCGAATCGGCCGCCCGGCATTGCGCTGCGGGAGTAGGCATCTGGCCGTGGGCGAGCAATGATGCGGGCGATCCAGATGTTGTTATGGCGTGCGCCGGCAATGTGCCAACGCTTGAGGCGCTCGCTGCGGTGACATTGCTGCGGGAATACGTGCCGGACATTCGCATCCGCGTCGTCAACGTGGTTGACCTGATGACGCTTCAGCCGCAGACGGAACACCCGCACGGGCTTGAAGACAGGGATTTCGACGAGCTCTTCACTCGCGACAAGCCGGTGATATTCGCGTTTCACGGGTACCCCGGGATTATCCATCGGCTTACCTACCGGCGGCATAATCACGACAATATTCATGTGCGCGGTTACAAGGAAAAAGGAACCACGACCACGCCGTTCGACATGGTGGTGCTTAACAACCTCGACCGCTACCAACTTGCCTTTGACGCCATCCGGCGCATCCCGCGGCTGGTCGATCAGGTGCAGAAGGCGAGCGAGCGCTATTGGACCATGATGGAACGTCACAAGCTCTATGTCGGCGAGCATGGTGAGGACATGCCAGAGGTGCGCGATTGGCGCTGGAGCTTGTGAGTTCGATCTTTTCACCCGGCGCGACATGACAGACGCCGA
The DNA here is from genome assembly GCF_049586575.1 of Bradyrhizobium sp. Taxonomy (GTDB): domain Bacteria; phylum Pseudomonadota; class Alphaproteobacteria; order Rhizobiales; family Xanthobacteraceae; genus Bradyrhizobium. The sequence continues at coordinate 3,510 of NZ_JBAVCF010000142.1, read as the reverse complement.
ACGAGCATTGCCCATTCTCGCGCTGAACAGTGGTTCGTCGTCGCTCAAGTTCGGATTGTACCGCGTCGGATCCGCCCGGACCGAAATTCTCCTCTCCGGAGAAGCCGAATCGATCGGCGATAAGGATGGCAAATTCGTTGCACGGGATTCGCGCAATAAGATGTTGCTCTCCGAGACCTCGCCGATTCCCAGCCAACGGGAAGCGATCATTCGAATCGCAAGGCTTCTGGACGACTCCAAAATGCCGGCGCCGGTCGCTATCGGGCATCGGATCGTGCACGGCGGGCCTAGACTCCGACGCCATTGCCTCATTAATGATGAGGTTCTGCGGCAGCTTGAAGCGGCGAGGGCGTTCGCGCCGCTCCACATTCCATCGGCGCTTTCGGTCATCAGCTTTGCACACGAGCATTTTCCTGCGGCGACGCAGGCGGCGTGCTTCGACACAGCCTTTCACGCCGATTTGGCGGAGGTCGCGCGGGTCCTTCCGATCCCCAAGGAACTGCAATTGGAAGGGATCCAGCGCTACGGGTTTCATGGTCTCTCGTGCGAATCAATCGTGCGCCAACTTGCGGACGATCTTCCCGATCGCCTGATTATCGCCCATCTCGGCAATGGCGCCAGCGTCACTGCGGTCAAAGCCGGTAAATCGTTCGACACGAGCATGGGATTGACCCCGAGCGGCGGCGTGATCATGAGTACGCGTAGTGGTGATCTCGATCCAGGCGTCCTGGTCTATCTGATGCGCGAGAAGAAGCTCGATGCGGCCATGCTCGAAGAGCTGATCGATCGGCGTTCCGGCGTTTTCGGAATTTCGGGCGTTAGTGGCGACATGCGGCGCCTTCACCAAGCCGCGTCGTTAAACGCCGACGCACGACTCGCGATCCAAATGTTCTGCTATTCGGTGCGTAAGCAGGTGGTCGCGATGATCGCTGCGCTGGACGGAGTCGACTTGATCGTTTTCACCGGCGGCATCGGAGAAAATGATGAAGAAGTACGAGCTGGGATCTGCCGCGGCTTGTCATGGATCGGCGTCAGTCTCGATGAGGCCAGGAATGCTTCCGCGAACAATCCTGTCAACGATTCTGCATCGCGCTGCTGCGTGTGCGTTCTACCCTCGCAGGAGGACGAGCAGATTGCGCGGCACACCTGGGCCTTGTTGCCAAAGAGCCTGTCCTGACTGGTCGCCCGGGACACGCAGCGTGGTCTTCTTCATGGTAGCCACACTGCGCGATGAGAGGTTTCTAGCCGCCGGCGTCGGCGCTTTACCGGACCGTCATCTGCGCGGCGGTTATCTGGATAAGCTGGACCAATGACGTTGGATAGACTCCGAGTCCGAACAACATCAAGGTGAGCGCCGCCAGCGTCGCACCGCCAACCAATGAGACGTCACCAGCGTAGGCAGTCGCGCCTTCGGGAGGAGGCGTGCAGATCGCGACGATAACTCGGAGATAGTAGAACAGGCCGATAATGCTGCCGACGATGAGAGCAATGACAGCCGGCCACATCGTGGCGCTAACCCCGGCAGCAATCGCGTAGAACTTGCCAATAAAGCCCATGGTCAGCGGAATGCCAGCGAGCGACAGCAGCATTGCGGCAAAGGCGCCGCCGAGCCATGGGCGCCGCCAGATCAAGCCGCGATATTCGTCGAGATCCTCGATCTCCGCCGCCGCGTTCGACGTAGAAAGCACCGTGATGATACCGAACGCCCCGACGGTCATCACCGTGTAGGCGACCAGATAGTAGGTTACGGCCTCAATCCGCAGCGCGCCGCTCGCGAGAAAAGCGACCAGCAGATAGCCGAGATGCGCAATCGACGAATAGGCCAGAATCCGTTTGATATTATTTTGTAACAGGGCGAGCAGGTTGCCGACCAGGATCGAGGCGATGGCGACGATCTCGATCATCAGCGGCACCGGACCGAAACTGTCGGCGTCGGCCGTGACGAAATAGCGGAGCAGAAGAGCGAACATCGCGCCCTTGGAAACGACGGCGACAAAGGCTGCCACCGGAGCCGGCGCGCCTTCATAGACGTCAGGCGCCCACATATGGAACGGCACGACCGACAATTTGAAGCCAATTCCCGTGAAGATGAGCGCGAGCCCGGTTAGCCAATAGAGATCGGGCGAGGCCTTATCGAGCGTGCTCAGCAGCGCTGCGATCCGAGCGAATTCCATTGAGCCCAGCCGGGCATAGATCAGAGCCATGCCGAACAACAGAAATGCCGAAGAGATGCCGGCTAAAATCAGGTATTTGACGCCGGCCTCCAGCGGTTTTCCGTGGTCGCGCGGATAGGCAATCAAGCCGAGCAGCGAGATGCTGAGCGTCTCCAGACCGAGGAAGAAGGATGCAAAGTGATCGCTGGCCACCAGGGCGGCCGCGCCGAGCGTCGCCACCAGCACGAGTAGATAGAACTCTTCCGGCTGTTCTCGCCGTGCGGCGAGATAACCGTAGGACAACAGCAGGACAGCGATGCTGGCCGCGAAGATGAGGCCCATGTAGAAAAGCGCATAGCGGTCGATCGCGAACAGCCGCGTCACCTGGCGCGACGCCAGGTCACTCGCTGGCCAGATCGCCATCAGACAAAGAATAAGGCCCAGCAAGGAGAGAAGCGCGGTCAGCCGGTGATTGCGGTAAAAGGCAATTGCCAGCATCACGACCGTGACGGTTCCCGCCAGCACGATAAGCGGAAGGATAGCGATGAGGTCACTTCCGTTCATGGCTCACCCGGATGTGGCTGGCGTTCTGAGGCGCCGCGTTGCAAGTTGGCGAGACCGGCGCTTGCGATATCGAAGACCGGCTGCGGATAGCATCCTAGCCAGACGAGAGCTACGATCATCGTGCCCATAACAATCATGTGACGCGACGAGAAGTCGGTCAGTGTTGTGCTTGCCCGAGGTTCGCCATGAAAGACCCGTTGGACGAAGCTGAGAGCGTAGATGGTGGACACCACCAGTCCCAGCGTCCCCGCTATCGCGAATCCGCTGGCGACGCGGTAGGTGCCAAAGAGAACCAGGAATTCACCGACAAAATTGCCGAGTCCGGGCAGCCCGAGCGAGGCGATTGCAAAGAACAAGCCGATTGCGCCGATACGCGGCGCTGTCGACCACAACCCGCCCAGTTGGCGCATGTCGCGGGTATGAAGCTTCTCCTGGAGCGCGCCGACTAAAATGAACAGGGCGCCCGTGCTGAGGCCGTGTGCCAGGATCTGGATGACCGCACCCTGCAAGGCCAGCGTATTCCCTGCATAGATGCCGAGTAGGACAAAGCCCAAATGGCTGACGCTGGTATAAGCGACCAGGCGCTTCATGTCGTCCTGAGCGAAGGCGAGCATCGCGCCGTAGAGGATACCGATGACGCCGAGCGTCATAGCCACTGGCGCGAACGTGGCCGACGCCGCGGGGAAAAGCGGGACGGCGAAACGAAGCAAACCGTAGGCGCCGGTCTTCAGGAGCAGCCCCGCGAGGATGACGCTGCCGGCGGTCGGCGCTTCGGTATGAGCATCGGCCAGCC
>NZ_JBAVCF010000141.1:0-12103 GCF_049586575.1 Bradyrhizobium sp. | reverse complement strand
TGTGGTTCGCAGATGCGAACGCGGCCCGCTCGGGCACACCGTGTCTTTCTGTCGGTTGTGACATACCCTCAGGGGTGCCGTCGCAGGGTTGGTAGGAATTAGGGTTGGCGTAGTCTCCGGGGTGATCAACCTCGAATCGTCCGGCGTTGAAGCGTCGGACTGGAGACTACGCCATGACCAAGCTTACCACGAAGCCTGATTCCAAGCAGCCTGCGACTGAGATGGCTGTTGATCTTTTCGACAACTGGTTCGACCCGATCGAGACCGAGGTACGGGCTCGGGCGCGTCAGTTCATCGAAGAGCTGATCTGCGGCGAACTCGATACCGCGCTGGCACGGCCGCGTTACGAACGAAGCAAGATGGCCGGCAATGAAGCAGGGGCCTGCGTCAAGGGCCACCGTCATGGTAGCCGGACGCGCTCGCTGACGGGCACGTTCGGGCCGATCGAGATCGCGGTGCCGCGGGCCCGGCTAATCACGCCGGAGGGCGGGACGGCGGAATGGAAGAGCCAGGCGCTGCGGGCCTATCAGCGACGTACGCTTGCCGCCGACGCGCTGATCGCAAGCAGCTACCTGGCCGGCACCAATACCAGGCGGGTGCGTCGCGCGCTGGCGGCCTTGTTCGGCGGGACGGTCGGCAAGGACACGGTGAGCCGGACCTGGCGCAAGGTGAAGGGCGACTGGGACGCCTGGAACAGCCGCTCGCTGGCCGCCGAGCCGATCGTGCGCCTGATCCTCGACGGTACTGTTGTTCGGGTGCGCCTCGACCGCAAGGCGACCTCGATTTCACTGCTCGTTGTGCTGGGCGTGCGAGCGGACGGCCAGAAGGTTCTGCTCGCGATCAAGAGCATGGGCGGCGAAAGCGCCGAGGCATGGCGCACGGTGCTGGATGATCTCGTCAAGCGCGGGCTGCGGCGTCCCGAATTCCTCATCGTCGACGGCGCACCAGGGCTCGACAAGGCCATTGCAGTCGTCTGGGACGGAGTGCCGGTGCAACGCTGCACGGTTCACAAGCACAGAAACCTGCTGGCGCATGCCCCGGAGCGCCTGCACGACGAGATCACCGCGGATTACAACGACATGATCTATGCGACGACGCCTGAGGAGATCACCGTTCGCCGCAAGGCCTTTATCCGCAAATGGCGGCTCAAGCATCGTGCCGTTGCCGACAGCCTGGAGGAAGCGGGAGACCGCTTGTTCACCTTCGCGCGCCTGCCGCCGGGCCAATGGCGCAGCCTACGCACCACCAATGCGATCGAGCGATTGCACGAGGAGTTCAAGCGCCGGATCAAAACCCAAACCGTACTGCCGTCGGCCGACACCGCCGCGATGATGTTCTGGGCGCTGCTCGCCTCGGGACAGATCAGCATGCGCAAGGTGGATGGCTGGAACACGCTCGCCACAAAACCCACTGATCAGCCAATTGACCTTGCCGCCTGAAACGATAACTTCATGTTACCCGGGAATACGCCATACCGAATTCCAACCGCATTCCGGACGGCACCGCACAAGTTCAAGCTGGCGATAAGTGTCCGCGGCCGGAGGTTATTCCAGATTGATGCGAAATGGCCGCCCTTCGCTGGTCAGGCTTCCCGGGCCCATCTGGTCCAGGGCGCGCAGCATCCGGCCTTCGCGCCCCAAGGCCTTGTCCGCCAGGCTGACGATCAGGCGGTTCGGCGAGGCAATCGGGGACGCGGCCCTGATCTGGCGCGCGATGGCGATTTCGTCGCGATGCGGATTGAGCGCGCAGGCGGCGGCAAATGCGCTCGCAGTCGAGCGGCTGATGCCGGCGTAACAGTGCACGACCAGCGGCGCGCTGCGATCCCAGCCACGCACGAAATTCAGCACCTGCTCGATATGCATTTCCGACGGCGCGACAAAGCCTTCGATCGCTTCGTTGATATCGTCCATCTGCACCTTCAGGTGATTGGCGGGTAGCACCGATTCAGGCCGTTGAACCTGATCGACATTGGCCATCACGGTGAGGATGTGGCTCGCGCCAATGGCCTTGACGGTTGCGGGGAGGGCGGCGAGCGAGCAGACATGGATCATGTTTTTTCCTTGTTCTCCGCTCGATTATACGACCGCGAGCCGGGCCGGTGAAGGGCGGAAGGTGTGCACAGCTTTGCCTTCCCGCGGCGCAATACGTCCGGGTGATTGCATCGAACCCCTCCGTAACAGGGCGCAGGCAATGCCGGACGCATTGGCGCACCCACAGCCTTGTATGCGAATGAAAAAAGCATACGAGCGTAGTCACCACGGTCACATCGGTTCACCCGGCATTCCCCGCGCAATGGTTTAACGGTTTCCTTCGTGCTCTCTATCGGACAGGAATGGCGCGGGCTTCTAAAGGTGATCTGCCCGACGTCACAAGCGAAAACGTCTGCGACAGATGGGCACGACGGGCAAATCACTTGCCGCGCTCTGATTGTGTGTCAAATGAATTCCGTCATTCCGGGGCGCCAATCGCCCGAAACGACAGGCACCCGTCCAATCCAACTTGTATCGCCTATTCCGCCGCCAGCGCCTTGAACCGCGCCAGATACCGCTTCTCGGCCTTGGCTGCGCTCCACGGCGTCAGGTAATCCTCGCGCGTCGCTGGAGATAATCCGGGATCGCGGCCGAACAGGCGTTTCGCCTCGGCCTGGGCAAAGCCCGCCAACTCCGTGGCTTCGAGATACGCCGCGCCCTTGTCGGCAGCCTTGATCGCCTGGGTGATTTGATCTGCGAGCACCGGCGGCAGGCCGAAACGGATGTGGATCGCCGACAGCAGGCGCTTTTCGACCGCCTTGTAGTCTTCGCCGAGCACGGCCTTGAACGGCGAGATCATGTCGCCGATGACGTATTCCGGCGCATCATGCAGCAGGGCGGCGATCCGCCAGGTGACGTCGATGCGTGGCGTCTGTTCGCGCAGCACGGCTTCGACCAACAGGGTGTGCTGCGCCACCGAAAAGATGTGCAGCCCGGTCGTTTGTCCGTTCCAGCGCGCCACCCGCGCCAGTCCATGGGCGATATCGGCGATTTCGATATCGAGCGGCGAAGGTTCGATCAGGTTGAGGCGCCGGCCGGAGAGCATGCGCTGCCAGACGCGCGCTGCTGGGTTCGCGGCCGATTTCTTCGCCGTCATTTGACTTTGAGGCGAGGGCTGCGGCGTTGGCCGGCGCAGCTTTCATGGCAAAAGCAGGTGACGAGATGATCGTTGACCATGCCGGTGGCCTGCATGAAGGCGTACACGATGGTGGGGCCGACGAACTTGAACCCGCGCGAGGAAAGCTCTTTCGACATCTTGATCGAAACCGGTGTGGCGGCGGGAACGCTCGCGGTGGTCTTGAACTGATTGACCCTGGGTTTGCCGTCGACGAAATCCCACAAAAGCTTCGAGAAGCCAGTACCTTCTTCCATGATCTTCAGGTAGGACTTGGCGCTTGCGATGGTGCCCTCGATCTTGGCGCGATTTCGGACGATGCCGGCGTCGTTCATCAGGGCATGGACTTTTTTGGCGTTGTAGCGGGCGATTTTCTCGGGGCGAAAATCGTCAAAGGCTTTCCGGAAGTGATCGCGCTTGCGCAGGATCGTGATCCACGACAGGCCGGCCTGGAAACCGTCGAGGATCAGCTTCTCATAGAGCGCGCGGTCGTCGAATTCCGGCACGCCCCATTCGGTATCGTGATAGGCGACATAAAGCGGATCTTCGCCCGGCCAGGGGCATCGCGTTTTGCCGTCGGCATGCAGGCGCGCACCTCTCGTCATGCGACCGTCTGCTTCGGCTTTAAACGCAACTCGTCCGGCTCGGCGATGTGGATCGAAAGGCCCCCCGCCGTGAGCGGCGTACCGGCCTCCAGCGCCTCACCGGCGCGATCGATCCGGATCAGCGCCAGCGCACGACGATCCGCCGCCGAGCCCATGGTGCCGACCGATTTGTCGCCGGCAAGGACCGTCGATCCGACTTCCGGCGCCGGCCCATCGAGCAGCACACGCACGGTGCGTGTCCGCGCGGTGCCGCGATGTTGCATCCGCGACACAACTTCCTGGCCGATATAACAGCCCTTGTCGAAATCGACACCGGAGAGGCGGTCCATATTGGTTTCGTGCGGGAAGGCATCGCCATAGATGAAGTCGAGACCGCCGCGGGGCGCGCCTACAGCAATGCGGTGCGCCTCATAGGCGGAGCTGTCGACCAGCTCGGCACCGATCAGATCGGCGGCCTTCTGCGCAAGTTCGGCGGGAACGAGAATACGAAGGCCGAGATTGGCGTTACGTGGATCGGTGAAGGTGAGATCTGGCTTCAATGCGACATCGCCATCCCATACGGCGAGTACGCCGAGGCTGTCGGAAAGGTTTTCGATTCCGACGTTGGCGCGCAGCCGGTAGAACGAGAGCTTGTCGGTGAGAGCCTGCGCGAGCACTTTCGGGCAATCGATCAGAAAGCCGCCGCCATGACCGGACGGCGCCTCGGTGATCAGGAAATCTACGACGATTTTACCCTGCGGCGTCAGCAACGCGCCGAAACGCCCCAATCCCGGTTGCAGCCGCGCGACATCTGTGGTGACGAGGCCGTTGAGAAAGTCACGGGCGGTTTCGCCTGTGACCTTGACCACGCCGCGGTCGGGTAGAAACGCAGCCTTCATGTAAAAATCTCATGTGACATCTCACATGAGAACGTAAGCCGCGGATGGCTAAACAACAAGGGCTTGCAACAGGTTGCGTCTATTGCCTGGCCACCGCGGTGGAGAACTCGCCATTGCGAACACGAACGACGAGGCCCTCGACGAATTTGGCAACCGCGTCTTCGCCGTAGGTGCGGACCAGTTCGGCGAAGGCTGCAAACAGGCTCGCTTGCGCCAGGCAATCGCCGTCGATGCCGTCATGCCTTGCCTCCGCCCAGGCTTCGCTGAGATAGCTGAGCGCGGCTTGCTTCTGTTCCTGGTCGGGCAGCAGATCGCGGGCGATGGAGGGCGCGGGAGGGCTCATGAAATTGAAGCAGCTTTCGAGCGAGGAAGGTCCGTGGTGTAGCATGCCAGGCGGGGCCGCCTAGACCGGTTCTTTAGGAAAGGTTAACGGGGTCAAAGGAATCCGGCCGCGATGCGCATGGCGAGCTAATTCGCGTAGCGCGCGGTCAGGTCGCGCGAAATCTTCAGGCCCTCGTCGATGTAGCGGCGGATCGCCAGCGTCGCCGCCGGCGTGCAGGAGCGATAGGTCTGCTGGAAGCCGTTATAACCGCGGTTGAAGCCTGCGATCATGCGCGTCCGCCGGTCTCCGCTCGGGGTTTCGGCGTCGAGCAGCGCCTGCATCTCGTTGCGCCATTTGCCGCCTTCGTTGCTGCCGCAAATGCCCCTCAGATAGTGCAGGGTTCCGAGGATCTCCGCGAACCGCTGCAACTCGCTATCGAATGGCGCGGCATTTTCCTGCGCGCGGAGAGGCGCCAGCAGGCAGCACAGGACGATGAGGACGACAGGGAGAAGCTTCGACATGAAAGCGTCCGGAGGTTGCCGCGATGCCACGTGAACTTCGGCATCGGAACTCTGGTGCTCCGATTCCGAAGTTCGCCTGCATTTGCGGCACTCTCTCATGCGAACGTCGGAATTAAAGGAGCACCAGCAAATTATGGGTTTCTGGTGCGGTTTAGAATTTGAAGTCCCTATGACGAGATTACCGCGAAACTGATAGGAGCTTCAAATTCACCGCACTAGGGATATGCCCGCTCGGGGTGCGGGACGCAAGCTGCCCAATGCTCTCGCTATGTGCCCAAAACGCGGCGGGCGGACTGGATGACCTCCTGCAAGCCCGTTGTCGTCTTGAGGCCGCCAAGCGCGTCCGGCGCGAGCCACTGATAGTCGTCGAGTTCCTCGTTCAGCTTGGGCTCGCCCGCGCTCCAGCGTGCGGCAAACGACAGGATCACGTAGTGCCCGGTTCCTTCGCCCGCCGGCATGACTTCGCGCCAGGCGGCGAGACCCGCGATCTCGATTCTGAGCGCGGTTTCCTCAGCGACCTCGCGATGCAGGGCGGCGTGAAGGGTTTCGCCGAATTCGACCCGGCCGCCGGGCAGCGAATAAAAACCCTTCGCGGGGGACCGCGCGCGCCGCACCAGCAGAATCCTGCCTTCGCGGAAAATCGCCGCGCTGACGGCGAGCTGGGGATGGGAAGGCTGAGGAGACGGCGCCAAGGAATGATCCAGAGACAGAGGCCCCGTGCATTGGGGGCGATACTCAGTTTAAAAGAAGAGCATCTAGGATCAATGGGTCATGATGTATTCGACGTCGGCGGCGCCGTTGCCGTTGGTGGCTTCGCCGTTGATGACGCCGCCGGCCCGCATCACCAGCGGCTTCACCCAGCCGGTGGCCTGTTGCGCCAATCGGGTGCGGGTTGTATCCAGTTGCACCTTTCGCATGGCGTCGCTCACCGCTGACAGGATCGAGGTGATGGCGCTCGTGATGTTGTCGAAGTCGGTGCGAGTGCCGGTGTCGGCCCTATTGTAGGCCTCGATCGCAAGATCCCTTGCCTTGAAATTGGAAGCCGTAAAATGTTCGGCGTACGATAGCGGCTTCCAGGTGAGAAAGTCTTCGACGCATTCCGGCATATCGGGAATCATCTCAAGCAGCATGACGGCTTCGTTGAAGTGATTCAGATAGTCGGTGGCAAGCCCGGTGCGCGGGTTGATGTTGGCCGCGCGCAGCAAGGCCGCCCGCGCCGAATGATCGGCGGCGGTCTTGGATGCGGGGCGTGCTGGTGGGGCCGAGGGTGAGGTCATCTGCCGCAGTGTTAGCGTTTGGGGTAAAAAGTTACTGAACAATACTTACTTGGATACCAATAATGTGCGGACGCTTCGTTATCACTTCGGCGCCTCAGGCACTGCGGCAACTTTTCGGCTATTTGGAGCAACCCAACTTCCCGTCGAGGTATAACGTTGCTCCTACGCAACCAATACCCGTCGTGATGAGCGATAACGGCCGGCATTTTCGCCTGATGCGCTGGGGGCTGTGGCCAGCCTGGGTGAAAGATCCCCGTAAATTTACGCTCCTGATCAATGCGCGCGCGGAGACCGTGAAGGAAAAACCGGCCTTCAAAAACGCGATCCGGCGGCGGCGCTGCCTGATCCCGGCCGACGGCTATTACGAGTGGCAATCATTTGAAGGCGGCAAGCGGCCGTATTTCATCCACCGCCGTGACGGCCGCCCGATCGGGTTTGCGGGGGTAGCCGAGAGCTGGGTCGGGCCGAACGGCGAGGAAGTCGATACGGTTGCGATCGTCACAGCGCCTGCGAGCGCCGACCTTGCCGTGCTGCATCATCGCGTTCCCGTCACGATCGACCCGCGTGATTTCGAGTTCTGGGTCGACTGCCGCTCGGATGAGGCCGACACCGTGACGCCGCTGATGCGTGGACCGGAAGAAGGAGAATTCGTCTGGCACGAGGTCTCAGTGCGGGTCAATCACGTCGCCAATGACGACGCGCAACTGATCCTCCCCATCACGGAAGAGCAGCGCGAGGCCGAGCAAACCAGGCCGGCGAAAAGAGCAAGCGCGCGCAAACCGGCTGCCGCCGATTCCGACGACGGGCAGGGCAGTTTGTTCTGAAAGATCAGCCGTTGAGCAACTGCTTCAACTTGGCCACCGCGCTGTCAGGCGTCGTCAGCACGGGTCGCTTGGTGGCTTCCGCCACGAGGTCGGCGGCCGGCGCCATGCTGTACTGCGCGAGCGCTATCAGGTCGCAGTCGCGCAAATCGCGCGATGCCTGCACGACCAGGCGATCGTGCTCGGCGCGGTCGCCGCGATCGAGCGCCGCCATCGCGCCTTCCACCAGTTTCGGCACCAGCTGCACGGTGCCCGGAAATTCGCCCGGCATCGATTGCAGCGTCGGCGGAAAGGTCGACAGCAGGCCGATTCTGTGCCCGCGCGCGACCGCCTGCTCGATCATGGCCTGATTGGGTTTCAGTACCGGCATCGGCGAAAGCTCGCGCGCCACCGCCTCAATGCAGGGGCCGAAGGCCGAGCAGGTAAACAGGATCGCATTGGCGCCGGTCGAGGCGGCATAGCGTCCAAGCGATAGAAAACGTTCGGTCATTTTAGGCGTCAGCCTGCCATCGCGCGCGAGATCCGCCGAAAGGCTGTCGTCGAGCAGATTCATCAGCGTGGCCTCCGGCCAGAGCCGCGCAAACGAAGCTTCGATCGGAACCAGCGAATGTTTGAGAGCGTGAATGAGGGCAATGCGCATTTTTCAATTGTCGCGATAGAGCGATGGCGTGTCAACATGGGCAACCGCCCGCATCATTTGAAGATGTTGAGCGCCGCATATTGCAACAGCATGATTGTCTTGGCATCGACGATGCGACCGTCGTCGATCATGGCGAGCGCCTGCCCGATCGGCAATTCCATGACCTCGATTTCCTCGCCTTCGGAGGCGATGCCGCCGCCGCTGCCGAAGCGCATCCGCGTCTCATATTCGGCGACAAAGAAATGCATTTTTTCGGTCACTGCACCGGGACTCATGAAGGCTTCAAAGATCTTGCGGACCTTGCCAAGCCGATAACCGATTTCCTCTTCCGCCTCGGCGCGAATTCGTACCTCCGGTGATTCGTTGTCCAAAAGGCCCGCCGCAGTTTCGATCAGGAGATCGTCGTAACCGTTGACGTAAACCGCGTATCGAAACTGCTTCACCAGCACCACGGTGCGCTGCTTGAGATGATAGGGCAGCAGCGTTGCGGCATCACCGCGATCGAAGGTTTCGCGTGTCTGCGTCTGCCACTCGCCGCTGGCGCGACGCCACTCGAAAGTGGTGTCCTTCAGCGTGGCATAGTTGCTGGACAGCACGCGAACGTCCTTGACGCGGATACGATCGGAGACGGTCATACCATTCCCTGTTTTTGACTAGGGGGTGGGCTCGCGCCCATCGAGCCACTTGGCGTAGATGATGCGTTCCTGCATCGAATAGCCGAGCGATTGATAGAAATTTTTCACGCCTGTGTTGTCGGCTCGGACCAGGAGTTGCAGTTTTTCGATGCCGCGTTCGCGCAGCCAATTTTCCGCCGCATCCATCATGACGCGTCCATATCCCTTGTGACGGCGATCGGGATCGACCGCGAGGTAGTAGACCCAGCCGCGGTGACCGTCATGTCCAACCAGTACGGTGGCAACGATGGAGCCGCCGTCGCGGCCGGTCAGCACCGTCGCGTTGGATCCTCCTCTTGCGAGCGCGATATCGGCGGCCGGATCGTTCCACGGCCGCGTCAGGCCGCAGGCCTGCCACAGCGCCACGACGTCCGCAACATCGGCGTCGGCGATCGGTGTGATCGTGAGTGCAGGGAGGGTGGTCACAGTACCTTGCCGGGGTTCATGATCCCGAGCGGGTCGAGCAGCGCCTTGATGCCGCGCATCAGTTCGATCGCGACCTTGTCCTTGACGCCGGGCAATTCGTCGCGCTTGAGCACGCCGATGCCGTGTTCGGCGGAAATCGATCCGCCCATCCGCAACACGATCTCGAACACCACCGCGTTGACGTCGTGCCAGCGCGCGAGGAAGTCAGCGGCGTTGGCGCCGACCGGCTGGCTGACGTTGTAGTGGATATTGCCGTCGCCGAGATGGCCGAACGGCACCGGGCGCGCGCCTGGAATGAGTTTCACCACGGCTGCATTGGCCTCTGTAATGAAAGCAGGGACCGCGGCGACGGGCACCGAGATGTCATGCTTGATCGAGCCGCCTTCGGGCTTCTGCGCCGCCGACATTTCGTCGCGCAATTTCCAGAACGCCGCGCGCTGGCTCAGGTTTGCCGCGATCACGGCGTCGTCAACGATGTCCTTTTCCATCCCCCGCGCCAGGATCGATTCCAGCGTCGCGCGTGCGTCGTCGCGCGAGGACGACAGCTCCATCAGCACGAACCAGGAATGTTGGCTTGCAAGAGGTTGGCGAATATCGATGCCATGGCGCACACTGAAATCGACCGCGATATCGGCGAGCAATTCGAAACTGGTCAGGCTGCCGGCGGCTTCGTTCTGCGAGATCGACAAAAGCTTCAATGCGTCCGCCGGCGATTTGAGGCCGACAAAGGCAGTCTCGATCGCACGAGGCTTCGGAAACAACCTCAACGTCGCCGCGGTGATGATGCCGAGCGTACCCTCCGCGCCGATGAAGAGGTTGCGCAGATCATAGCCGGTATTGTCCTTTTTCAGTTTGGACAGGCCATTGAGAATCCGCCCGTCCGCCAGCACCACTTCGAGGCCTAACGCCATCTCGCGCGCCACGCCGAAAGCGAGCGCCGCGGTGCCGCCGGCGTTGGTGGAGAGATTGCCGCCGATGGTGCAGCTTCCTTCCGCGCCGAGCGATAGCGGAAACAGGCGATCGACTTCGGCTGCTTTCTGCTGCGCGATCTGCAACACCACGCCGGATTCGCAAGTCATGGTGTTGGACTCGGGGTCGACGTCGCGGATTTTGTCGAGCCGCCGCGTCGAGACCACGACTTCGCCCTGGTGCGGGGTCTGTCCCCCGACGAGACCGGTATTACCGCCCTGCGGCACCAGCGCGATTTTTTGTTCGGTGGCGAGCTTGCAGATCGCGGAGACTTCCGCCGTCGAGCCCGGCCGAAGCACCAGCGGCGAATGCCCGCGATAAAGCCCGCGCTCCTCGGTCACATAGGGCGCGACGTCGGCAGGTTCCGTTACCGCATATTTGTCACCGACAATGGCGCGAAGCCGCGCGATCAATTCAGGCGAGAGCGGAGCAACCGGCGTCTGGACGATGTTCATTGGCGTCTCTTGAATTCTTTTTTCCGCTCTTCGCTATCTGCCCATCGCGGCGCGGCGCAGCCGGTCGTTGATGGCCTCGCCAAGACCGTGATGCGGTATTGGCATCACCGCGATCGCGCGCGCGCCCTTGGTGTCGAGGATGCGAAGATAGCCGAAAAGGTGGGTGGCAGCCTCGTTGAGATCGCCGCGGATGGACAGATTCATCAGCGCGAGCGCCTTGTCCGTTGCAGCCACGGGATCGCGGCCGAAGGCGAGCAATGCCTCGCCGTCCCCAACTTCGCTGGCGTTCAGCCGTACCGGCGTGCGCGGCGCATAATGCGAAGCCAGCATCCCCGGCGCCAGCGGCTGGGCGTTGTCGTTGACCGCGTCTTCGGGCAGCCGCTGCAAGGCGTGGCCGAGCACGCGCTCGATCGCTTCGCGCGGCAATCCGCCCGGCCGCAACAGCATCGCTGTCCCAAAGCAGGCGAGAATCGTGGATTCGACGCCGACCGTAACCGGGCCGTCATCGATAATCAGATCGATCCGTCCCGTGAGGTCACCCGCCACATGGAGAGCCGTGGTCGGCGAGACGTGGCCTGAAAGGTTGGCGGAGGGGGCGACCACGGCGCCTCCAAAGGCGCGCAGAATGGATTGCGCGATCGGGTGGGCGGGAACGCGGATCGCCACTGTATCGAGGCCCGCGGTGGCCAATTCCGCGACCGGGCAGTCCGCTGTCTTGGGCAGCACAAGCGTCAGCGGCCCCGGCCAGAAGGCTTCCGCAAGCCGCGTGGCGGTCGCGTCAAAACGGGCGATCTGCCGGGCAGCTTTGAGGTCGGCGACATGGGCAATCAGGGGGTTGAAGGAGGGCCTTCCCTTGGCCTCATAGAGCCTCGCAATGGCGTCCGCCTGGGCCGCATCGGCGCCCAGCCCATAGACCGTCTCGGTTGGGAACGCGACCAGGCCGCCGTCGCGGAGGCAGCGCGCCGCCACGGCCACGGCGGCCTCATCGGCCGGCAAAATCTCGGTTTTCAGGCCCACCTTCACAGGGGTTAAATCCTCAAAAATTCGGCTTCTTGCGGTGCGCGAAAGCCAAGGCTATAAGCCGCGTTCTTGTCGGAGTGTGGCTCAGCCCGGTAGAGCACTGCGTTCGGGACGCAGGGGTCGTAGGTTCGAATCCTACCACTCCGACCAGAAATCATTTTTCTTTTCAAAGTGTTGGCGGTAGCTCTGAGAGTACTGCGTCCCACTTTGTGTACTGCTACCGCGCACACAGTGATCGGCGTTATAGTGAGCACTGAACTCACGGGCAATCTTCGCGATTAGCGCGTCCGTGGGCGCCTCGACGTCGGACGGTTTTCGACATGCCAAAATCCACCGAGATCAAGCGTTATC
>NZ_JBAVCF010000140.1:0-4980 GCF_049586575.1 Bradyrhizobium sp. | reverse complement strand
TAAAGATACCATCAGAACCGCTAATTTCACGAAGGAACTGTGATGCGGCACCTGAGTGTCTACCAACGATTTGGCTTGATCATCGCCGTTCTAACCATCGTCTTCGTCGCTGCGCTTTTTGCGCAAGTGATGGTGCTTCGCGATACCGTATTTGAGGAACGTCGAACCAAGGTTTTCGACATGGTCGAGGCCGCGAAGAAGATTCTCGTGAACTACGACGAGAAAGCTAGAAGCGGCAAGATTCCTGCAGAGGAGGCGCGGCGACTTGCCTTCGATGCGATCGGCGCAATGCGCTGGGGCAAATCCAGTGACTATCTTGGAATCTACGGCGCCGGAAGCACGAATGCCGGTGTCACCTACGTGCATGCCAACCCGAAATACATCAATGTCAACCGCTGGGACTACAAAGACCACAAGGGTCAGCTACTGATCCAAAATATCATCGGCAAAGCTCGGACCGGCGGCGGCTTTCTCGAATACCAGGTGCCAAAGGCGACGGGTGGGCCCGAGCAGCCGAAACTCACCTATGCCGGGGGGTATGGTGCGGGCGACGATTTGCTCGCTATCCAGGCGGGCGTCTATACCGACGATGTCGACGCCGTGGTGTTCGTCCGGGCTATCTGGATTGCCTTGGGGGGACTGGGCGGCTTGCTCATCGCAGGAATGGTCGCGTTCGTCCTTGGTCGCGGCCTGGTTCGTCCGCTCGGCGAGATATGTGGCGCCATGGATGATCTGGCCAAGGGCAACTTGAACACTGAGGTTCCCTTCATTGAGCATCGAAACGAGATCGGCCGCATTGCGCGCAGCCTTTCCATCTTCAAGACTCGGTTGATTGACGCCGAACGCCTCCGTGCCGAGCGAGAGGAGGGAACCGCTCGCGCCGTTGCGGAGCGTAAGTTGGCCATGAACCAGATCGCGAGCGTATTCGAGACGAGCGTCGGCGCGATCGTCGCTGGGGCCGCTTCAGCCGCCGCCGAAATGCAGAACTCGGCGCAATCGCTGTCGGAAATTGCAAAGGAAACGACACGACAGAGCACGACCGTCGCCTCGGCCGCACAGCAGACTACCGGAAATGTACAGACCGTGGCTGCCGCCGCCGAGGAACTTTCGAGATCCGGTCAGGAAATCTCTCGTCAAATCGACCACTCGGCATCGATCGCGCAAAGCGCGGTTGCGCAGGCGGACCGCACGAATGAAATGGTGGAAGGGCTGCTGGAGGCGACACAGAAAATTGGGGAAGTGATGGGTCTCATTCAAAACATTGCCGCCCAGACCAATCTCCTGGCCCTAAACGCGACCATCGAAGCCGCGCGAGCAGGTGATGCAGGTCGGGGTTTTGCCGTCGTGGCAAACGAAGTGAAGGCGCTGTCGACACAGACCGCGAAGGCGACTGAGGAGATCGCCGATCAAATCGACGCGATCCGCAATGCCACCGGAACAACGGCCCAGGCCATTCGCGAGATCGGCGCTACAATCGGCCAGATAAACGAGATCGCTAAAACAATTGCCGCAGCAGTCGACCAGCAGCACGGATCGACCAAAGAAATAGCCCACAGCGTGCAGGAGGCAGCTCAGGGCACACAAGGGGTCATGCAAAACATTGCTGGTGTCACCAAGGCGTCAGGCCAGGTGGGAGCCGCCGCGGAACTGGTCCTCAGTTCGGCCGGCGAACTCGGAAAACAGTCTGAACGCTTGAAACGAGAGATTGAGGGTTTTCTGACGACAGTCCGGGCGGCCTAGCGAGATTGCATGGCCGCTTCAGCCTTGTACCAAAGACGGTCACAAAACAAGGCGAACGAGTCCGACTTCCGGCCAACCGCTTCCCGAACACATCTTTTCGATCTTGCGCTCAGGGCTCCATGGCGCGACCTGTCGGTGCAAGGCCGCTCAGTGCCCGCCGCCTGCGGCAGCGCCGCCTTTCGGTTTGCCGGTGAGCAGGATAGCGATGCCGGCTATCACCAGCACGATGCCTACGACCGCAAAGGTGTCGCTGAAGCCCATCACCAAAGCCTGCTGCTTGACCGCGCTGCCGAGCGAAATGATCGCCTGCCGATGCGCGGTCGCGGGATCGGGCACGCCATGCGCCAGGAAAAAGTTGGTCATCTGCTCGATCCGGGTGCGCACTTCCTCGCGGCCGAGATGGACGGCCTGACCGATGATGTTGGAGTGGAACTGCTCGCGCTTGGTCACGATGGTGGCGAGCAGCGCCGTGCCGACGGCGCCGCCGAGGTTCCGCATCATGTTGGAAATGCCGGAGGCCGCGGCCGCATCCTGCGGCGCCACGCTGCCGAGCGAGATCGCACTCAAAGGCGCCAGCGTCAGCGCCTGGCCGATCGCGCGGACGATGTTGGGCACGAAGAGCTGGTCGCCGGCATAGTCGAGCGACATCGTCGTGTTCATGAAGGCTGAGAGCGCAAACAGGCTCATGCCGGTAAACGCAATGAAGCGGATGTCGAAGCGCTGCATCAGTTTCGGCACCAGCGGGATCAGAACCAGCTGCGGCAGGCCGGTCCAGGCCAGCACCGCGCCGATCTGTTCGGCATTGTAGTGCTGCACCTCGCCGAGATAGGCCGGCAGCAGATAGACCGTGCCGAACAGGGCAAAGCCGAGGAAGACGGCGGAAATGGTGCCGAAACCAAAGCTGCGCTGGGTGAGAAGGCGCAGGCGCAGCAGGGGTTTCTCCACGATCAGTTCGTTGGCGATGAACAGTGCGAGGCTGACGACGGCGATAACTGTGAGTTTGACGATGAAGGGCGAACCGAACCAGTCGTCCTTGTTGCCTTCCTCCAGCACGGCTTGTAGCGAGGCAAGGCCGACCGCCATCGTCAGGATGCCGAACCAATCGCCTTCGGCCAGCAGGCCGAGCCGGATCGGTTGACGTTCGAGCGTGAAATAGAGTGCCGTCACCATGACCATGGTCGGGATCACGTTGACGAAGAAGATCGTCTGCCAGCCGTAATTCTCGGTGAGATAGCCGCCGATGGTCGGGCCGATCGCGGGCGCAAAGGTCACGGCCAGCGCGAACATAGCCAAGCCGATCGGTTGCTGCGGCTTCGGCAGCTTGGTGAAAACCAGTGTGAAGGCCATCGGAATCAGCACGCCGCCGAAAAAGCCCTGGAAGCCGCGCATCGCGATCATCGAAGGCAAGTCATGGGTGAAGGCGCAGGCGACGGAAAACGCCGCAAACAATGTCGCAAAGGAAAGGATGACATTGCGGTAGGAGAACATCCGGCTGAGATAGTCGGTCAGCGGGATCACCACGATCTCGCCGATCAGATACGACGTCGAAATCCACGATCCGTTATCGACGCCGGTACCGATGCCGCCTTCGATGTTCAACAGCGAGGCGTTGGTGATCTGGATGTTCAGGATCGCCATGAACGCGCCGATCATGGCGGCCATTACCGAGATCCAGACCGTGGCGCTGGCGCGCCCCGGAGTAGCCGGCGTCACCGCTAACGTCACGTTGCCGAGAGGGGCGGGTCGGGGAGAGCTCGAGAGTGCAAGGTCTGACATGACATCACCTTTGGTCTCTTTTATTTCGGCATCTTCTCTTTGACGTCATTTTGCGAGGCGAGCAGCGCAACGCTGGAGGAGGTGCCGGGATGCGGCGCGCTCACCGCCACCGCCTGGCGTTTTTGCGTCTGAATGGTCGGGATCACCGACATGCCCGGGCGAAGCTCGACGCTCGATGCATCCAGCGCGATTTTGACAGGAATGCGCTGCACCACCTTGGTGAAGTTGCCGGTGGCGTTGTCCGGGGGCAGCAGCGCGAATTCCTGGCCGCTGGCGGGTGCGAGACTATCGACGTGGCCATGCACGGACTTGCCGGGGAACATGTCGACGTCGATGTCGACCGCCTGGCCGGCCTGCACATGGGTGAGCTGCGTTTCCTTGAAGTTCGCGATCACATAGGCGCCGCTTGCGGGCACCACCGACATCAATTGCGTGCCGGCCTGGACATATTGTCCTGCGCGCAAGGTGCGGTTTCCGACGACGCCGTCGATTGGCGCGACGATGGTGGTGTAGGAGAGATTGAGTTCAGCCTGCTGCTGGAGCGCATCGGCGCGTTTGACGGTCGCGGCGGATTGCGCGATTTCGGCCTTGAGTAGTTCAACCTGCTTTAAGGCCGAGGCGAGGTTCGCCTTGTCGCGTTCGATGGCGGCGAGCGCGCCGGCATTGCGCGATTGCGCCGACTGCGCATTCTGCACGCTGCCGTAGCCGGTCGCGGCGAGGTCGGTATAGCGCTTGTTCTCTTGGGTGGTGAAAGTCGCAGACGCCGTGTCGACGTCCAGCGTCGCCTTGGCGGCGTCGATCACCGCCTGCTGCACGTCGAGTTGGGCGCGCTTGCTGGCGATCGCGGCTTCCGCCGCAGCGACGTCGGCCTTGGCCTGATCGAGCGCGACCTTGAAGTCGCGGTCGTCGATCCGCGCCATCACCTGGCCCGCCTTTACGCGCTCGTTGTCGCCGACCAGGACTTCATGAAGATAGCCGGACACCTTCGGCGCGACGGTGGTGTTGTCGGCCTTCACGTAGGCGTCGTCGGTCGAGACCAGAAAACGGCCGACCGTCCAGTAGTCGAAACCGTACCAGGATGCGCCGGCCAGCACCGCAACGGCAGCACCTGCCATCAACAAGCGGCGCAGCCCGCCATGGACCGGCTTTGCAGTGGGTTGAGGGGTCTCCGGCGCCAAAGCCTCCGCGGGAACCAGCTTTTGCACGGTCTCGGCGGGAAGCGCCTGTTCGGCCTCGAAGGCGGTGGAATGACGGGTCATGGTAGCCCTCCTCTTGGCTTAAACCGTTGCTGCGAAAGCGAAAGTCTCAGTCACACGTAACGAGTTAAATTAGGAAACTTGACATTTTCCAAAATACAATGCACACTGGGACTGTCAATAGAATGACAGTCATCATGTAAAAGCATGGCTCGTTATGACGAACACGAAGAGCGAGGCGGAGCTCGAAGATCCCTGCGCGGAAGTG
>NZ_JBAVCF010000139.1:0-4492 GCF_049586575.1 Bradyrhizobium sp. | reverse complement strand
GTCCTCGACGAAATTAACCTTCATCTATTTGAAGGCGTAACAGCTAGGGATATGCGCGTTCTCAGAATTCTGTTCCGACGCCTAATCGACCGCAGCGCCAGTTCAATTGAGCAACTACGCGCGCGTTAAAAATGACTGCGCTTCTTCGTGCGACTCGCTGTCGGGTTACCCCAGCTTCGCTCCTGCAACATGAGGTGATGGCCGATGTCCGCTGTGGGGCACGATCGACCGATTGGGTTTGATGGACACACGTCCGGTGTAGCCCCAATAGCGTCCGTTTGGGCGGTCGTACCGCGCGTCGCGATGTGCCATTCGCCTCTTCACCGCAACGCAGCAAAAACGATCTGCGTCGTACGATCAGGCTTTTCGCAATTCAGCCATCCTCATCTGCCAGTGGAATTTCCTTCCTAGCCAAAGCTTGCCAATTCGGTTAGTGTTTCTGGCAGAGCTGGCAGCGGGACATGCCGAAGTCCCGAGGGCGGGGCCCGGCAGCGATCATGCCGGCGGCAGGCACCTCCAACTTAAACTTCAGAAATAGCTCCTCACGCAATAGGCGCAACAAATCAAACGCGCCTTCGATTCGCGTGATCGGCGATTCGCTAGCTGTAGCGCACAGGGAGGGACAAATGGCAAAACGAAAGTCGCTTAATGTGAACGGCAGACGGGTGTCAGTCGGTTACGACGACCCGGCCATGCCGCTGCTTTACGCCTTGCGTGACGATCTCGGGCTGAAGGGTCCGCGCTTTGGCTGCGGCCTTGGCCAGTGCGGCGCCTGCACCGTGCACGTGGATGGCGCAGCGGTTCGCTCCTGCGTGACCCCGATCGCTACAATCGGCGATCGGCAGGTGATCGTCACGCTTGAGGGACTCGGCATGGGCGCAAAACTGCATCCGCTGCAAAAAGCGTTCATTGACGAACAGGCCGTGCAATGTGGCTACTGCATCAACGGGATGATCATGCAGGCGGCAGCCTTCCTCGCGAGCAAAAAGAGGCCGACCGAAGACGAAATCAAAAGTGCGCTCGCTAATAATCTCTGCCGTTGCGGCACGCATTCCCGCATCGTACGTGCCGTCAAGCGCGCGTCGGCCGCTACATAAGGGAGGCGATCATGAACATTCAGATTTCTCGACGGGAAGCGCTGCTCGGGTCTGGCGCTCTAGTCGTTAGCTTTTCGCTCACTGGCGCCCTCGAGCAGGCAGTGGCACAAAACGGCGCCAAACCGCTTGCTCTCACCGAAGTCGATTCTTTCCTGGCTATCGACCAAAGCGGGAAAGTCATCGTCTATTCCGGCAAGGTCGAACTCGGCACCGGCGTGTATACGGCATTGCAGCAGATCGTTGCCGATGAGATCGACGTGCCCATGAGCCGCATCGAGATGATTCAAGGCGATACGCTGCTCACGCCGAACCAAGGCCCGACGTGGGGAAGCGTGACCATCCAGGTCGGCGGCATGCAGCTGCGGCAGGCGGCGGCGGCCGCGCGCCAGGCACTTATGGCTGAAGCCGCCAAAAAGCTCGGGACCGATCAACTCGCCGTAGCCGAAGGCGTCATCAGCGGTGGCGGCAAAAAAGACACCTAAGCTCAACTGATCGGCGGCAAGAACTTCTCGATCAAACTCGATCCAAAAAATCCGGTGACGACCAAGGACCCAAAGGATTACAAGATCGTCGGCAAGCCGATTGCGCGTCTCGACATCCCCCAGAAGGTGACAGGTAAATTCACCTTTATGCAGGACTTCCGCGTCCCAGGCATGCTCCATGGACGTGTGGTGCGACCGCCGGCGATCGGCGCCAAGCTTCAAAGCGTCGACGAGCGCTCGATTAAAGATATACCTGGAATTATCAAGGTTGTGCGCGAGGGCGATTTCCTGGGCGTGGTGGCGAAAAACGAATGGGCCGCCATTCTCGGCGCAAGAGCGCTCACGGCGGAGTGGTCGCATTCCGAGACATTGCCGGATTCGGCCAAGCTCTGGGATTATGTGCGCGCGACCAAGGTGGTCAAGGACCAAGTGACCAGCCAGGTTGGCAACACCACCGCAGCGATGGGCAAAGAAGGGGCCAGAACCATCAAGGCAACCTACGACTTCGCCATCCATACGCACGGTTCGATAGGGCCGTCCTGTGCGATTGCGGAATTCAAAGACGGCAAGCTGACATCGTGGTCGGCATCACAGGCGACCCACGCGTTGCGTGGGCAGCTCGCGCAGATGTTCTCTCTGGCGCCCGAAAACGTGCGCTGCACCTACGTGGAAGGTGCCGGCTGTTACGGCCGCAACGGTCATGAGGACGCCGCCGCCGACTCCGCCATGCTCGCCAAAGCCGTCGGTAAGCCGGTGCGCGTGCAATGGATGCGCGCCGACGAGCACGGCTGGGACCCCAAGGGTCCGCCCACACTGATTGACGTGCATGCGGCGATGGATGCCTCCGGCAACGTCACGGCGTGGGAATCGGAATCCTTCATTCCCCAGGCCAGCCCGCAGAGCGGCCTTGACGTTCCGCTGACCGCCGCCACGCTTGCCGGACTGCCACAGGGGGCCGTGCCGTTCCCCGGCAACATCTTCCAAGACTCGGCGATCCCCTACAAGTTCCCGAACGTCAGGACCATGTGTCATCACCTCGAAGGTACGCCATTGCGTCCGTCGTGGATTCGCACGCCTGGCCGGATGCAAAATACCTACGCCAACGAGTCTTTCATCGATGAGCTTGCGGCAGCGGCCGCCTTGGATCCCATCGAGTTCCGGCTGAAATATCTCGACCCCACCGACAAACGCGGCGCCGAACTCCTCGGGCGGCTTGCTAAGCTTGCGAACTGGCAAAAGCGGTCCTCGCCGCAAAAGTCTGCCAACGAAAATGTGGCAAACGGGCGCGGCGTGTCCTACGTGAAATACGAGCTGGTGCGGACTTACGTCGGTGCGGTCGCCGAGGTCGAAGTGGACCGCACCACCGGCGAAATTCGAATTCTGAAGTTTTACGTCGCTCACGACTGCGGCCAGATCATCAACCACGACGGGCTGAAGAACCAGATTGAGGGCAATGTAATTCAGACTGTCAGCCGCACCCTGATTGAGGAGGTAAAATTCAACCGCTCGCAGGTGACCAGCCTCGACTGGGAGAGCTACCCAATCCTCAAATTCCCTCAGGTGCCGGATATTGTCATCGATTTGATCGACCGGCCGACCGAAAAGCCGTGGGGCGCCGGTGAACCCACGGCCGCAGTCATTCCTGCGGCGATTTCTAACGCGGTATTCGACGCAACCGGCGTGCGGCTGCGCTCGATTCCATACACTCCGGCCAAAGTAAAAGCGGCGATGCAAGGGAGCTAACGCAAATGTCGCAGCGCCCCGGCGGGACGCTCCAACATAGGCTTGGAAATTGCGTCGCAGGAATCACGTGATCAAAGGCTTGCGTTTCCGACAGCAAGCGGCAGCGTATTCGCCTTGCGCCGATGCGCGGTCCGAATCCGCCGTCGGGTAGAGGAGGGACTCTGATTTGCCGACCGTGCCGTCTTGAAATTGGAGCAACCGACTTCTCCTCAGGGTCAACTCCGTCGATATGGACGGACGGCTTGGCTGTCCGGCAATCTAACACCCTGCGGCCGTCGCCACGCTAACCCAAATGCACAGTTGCGTGATCCGGTGAGAGCACCTTTGTATGGAAAGGCGTCGCGCAACGCCGTCAATTTCGATCGAATTTCCATTTTTCTCCTCGGTCTCTCATTGCTTGCCGCCCCAGGAGATGAGCAGAATCGCGGTGTACTCGCGCCACCATGTCGCCCGAGGCTGAGTACAGACCATGCCGGCTAGACTATCACATGTTGGAAGGAAATTCCGCGTTGTGCGTCCAGCAAGTCTTCGTGCAGCCATGATCGCTTCGGGTCATGAACGTCGTTTTTGGTGCATTGCCCGCCATGTCGGCTTCACCCTCCAGAGCTGCCGTTGAAGCCGAGGTGGCTATCAGTCGAAACGTGCCACAACCTGCCCTGAACGCGACGCGGTCCGCTCTGAGCCGGACAACGGACATCAATGGACCGTCTGACTATGTCAGCGAGGTGTCACTTTCTGCCGTGAGCTGGATGCAGCAAAACTAAAGTCTTCAACAGATGACGGCTAAGATGTGCCATTCGAATAACGAATGGTCGAGGTGAGAATCGGGTTAATATGCAACAGAACCGACATGACACTAGGAGGGGTCGATGAAATCCATGATTCTGCTCGCTGCAATGGCTGGCGTGCTTTGGGGTGTCGTTGCACCAGCTTGGGGCGATGATTGCCCGGCTGGCATGAGACATAAGTGCACCCACACCAGTGACGGGAGTTACTGCGAATGCGTTCCGCGGGACTGAGAGACTTGGCATACCTCGCGGAGTCAAGGTCGTATGATGTCTGCGTACCGATAAAGCTGACGTCAAAGCGGACATTCAATTTGTCGCTGATGTGCCTATCGGAGACATCATGCCGTGTCCCGGGTAACGGGCTTCAAGGCCGCAAATGCAT
>NZ_JBAVCF010000138.1:0-15653 GCF_049586575.1 Bradyrhizobium sp. | reverse complement strand
TCCCAGCAGGATTCGAACCTGCAACCCACGGAGTAGAAATCCGTTACTCTATCCAGTTGAGCTATGGGACCGTTGGGCGGCTATTATACCACCGAAAGTAAAAAATCAGCATTCCGGCCAGGCAAACCCGAACCGATTTCAGGAGGCCCGCGACAAAGGGGTAGCGGTCCGATTCCGACATTTGCATCCCGGTTCGGCAGGCCGTCTTGCATGTTGGAATCAAAGGACCACTACCAAATATAAGTTTCTAGTGGAGTTTTGGATTTGACATTCGGTTTACGAATTCGCGGCTGGCGCGGTAGCGAATGTCAAGTCCACTCCACAAGTTGGCCGAATGACGCTTCGGCCGGCCCTGCCTTGCTGCCCCCGGACGGCCGCAGGGTTAAGATATCTAAGGCCTTCCACAAATGTCGCATATGACTTTTTCGTACCCTGCCTTGTCCGCCACGAGTCCGTCACCTTTTAGCGCACTTCTTTTGATCTGCGGCGTGCTCGCCGCACCGGGAGTTCCATCATGATTGGTTTGGTTCGGGCGGCACTTCTTGGCGCCACGCTATCGCTTGGCCTGATTTCAGCCGGTCTCCCCTCGGCCAGGGCAGCCGACAAGCCGTTCAAGCGCGACGATCTCGCCGATTCGGCGATCAAGCTCGAGGCTCAGATCAAGAGCGAGGCCGGCGCAGTGAACAAGTCGAGCGCGGCGCTGAAAGGCGACGCGGACGCCGCCTTCAGGCGCAACGATTTCCGGACCGGGCTGCAAATCCTCGGGCAAATCGCCGCCACCAGTCCCGACGACAGCGGCAACTGGCTGCGGCTGGCTCGCACCATCTTCCAGATCCGGCCCGCTAATTCCAGCGAACAAACCTTCCTGTTCGAGCGCGCCTCGACCGCGGCCTATATCGCCTACCAGCGTGCCGCCAATGCCAGTGACGAAGCAGATGCGCTCGCCGTGCTCGGCCGGGCGATGTCGGAGCGCAAGCTGTGGCGGCCGGCACTGGATAGCTTGCGGCTTTCACTCGATCTGCGCGAGGTCGCCGAGGTGCGCGGCCAATATGAGAAGATGCGTGACGAGCACGGCTTCCAGCTACTCGACTACACGATCGATTCCGATTCAGCCTCGCCGCGAGCCTGTTTCCAGTTTTCCGAGGAGCTTGCCAAGCGCACTGATTTTGCGCCGTTCATCGCGTTGGCCGGCAATGACAAGCCGGCCCTGACCTCCGAAGGCAGGCAGCTCTGTGTCGATGGCCTGAAACACGGCGAGCGCTACAACATCAATCTGCGCGCCGGTCTGCCATCGTCGGTCAGGGAAGGCCTGCCCAAATCGGCTGAATTCAACGTCTATGTCCGCGACCGCAAGCCATTCGTCCGCTTCACCGGCCGCGCCTATGTGCTGCCGCGTACCGGGCAGCGCGGGATTCCGCTGGTCAGCGTCAATACGCCGTCGGTATCGATCAACGTATTTCGGATCGGCGATCGCAATCTGATC
Source organism: Bradyrhizobium sp. (assembly GCF_049586575.1). Classification (GTDB taxonomy): domain Bacteria; phylum Pseudomonadota; class Alphaproteobacteria; order Rhizobiales; family Xanthobacteraceae; genus Bradyrhizobium. Next base: position 14,170 of record NZ_JBAVCF010000138.1, on the reverse strand, counting down.
AACACCGTGATCGACGGTGATTTTCAGCGAACCCTGAGCCGGTACGAGCTTTCCAGTCTCGGCGATGAGCGCGGCGTCAAGGTCTGGTCCGGCGAACTCGCAACGGCGATGACGCTCAATCAGGACGTCACCACGGCTTTTCCGGTCGACGAGGCGCTCGGTGCCATGCTGCCTGGAATTTACGTCATGACTGCAGCCGCCAAGGGCCCGGGCAGCGGTAGCGGCGACGATGGAGGGCTGGCGACGCAGTGGTTCATCGTCTCCGACCTCGGTCTGACGGCGTTTTCCGGCAACGACGGCATCCACGTATTTGTGAATTCGCTGGCGTCCACCGACGCCGTCGCCAAGGCCGAGGTTCGCCTCGTAGCGCGTAACAACGAGATTCTCGCTACCCGCAAGACCGACGATACGGGTCATGCAGTGTTTGAAGCGGGTCTGGCGCGCGGCGAGGGCGGTCTTTCGCCGGCCATGCTGACGGTGACGACCGACAAGGCCGACTATGCCTTCCTCAGCCTGAAATCCAGTGCATTCGATCTGTCGGATCGCGGCGTTTCCGGCAGGACCGTTCCAGCCGGTGCGGACGCCTTCGTGTATGCCGAGCGCGGTGTCTACCGCTCCAATGAAACGGTCTATCTCGCGGCGCTTCTGCGCGACGGGCTGGGTAATGCCATTTCGGGCGGTCCCTTGACGCTGGTGATTGAGCGGCCCGATGGCGTCGAATTTCGCCGTGCTGCGCTGCCCGATCAGGGCGCGGGCGGCCGGACGCTGGCGGTAGCGCTCAATTCGGCGGTCCCGACCGGAACCTGGCGGGTGCGCGCCTTCACCGATCCGAAAGGAAATTCCGTCGGTGAAACGACCTTTATGGTCGAAGACTATATCCCCGAGCGCATCGACTTCGAACTCACCAGCAAAGCCAAGCAGATCAAGGCCGATGCGGCCGTGGAAGTTAAGGTGGACGGCCACTTTCTCTATGGTGCGCCTGCCTCTGGACTCCAGCTCGAAGGCGACGTGCTGGTAGCGCCCGCCGAAGAACGCATCGGTTTTGCCGGCTATCAATTCGGCGTTGCGGATGAGGAAAACACCAGCAACGAGCGAACTCCGATCGAGAACTTGCCGGAATCCGACGCCAATGGCGTTGCGAGCTTCCCGGTCAGCCTCGCAAAGCCGCCGACATCGACGCGTCCGCAGGAAGCGCAGATTTTCATCCGCATGGCGGAAGCAGGTGGCCGCGCGGTGGAGCGCAAGATCGTGCTGCCGGTGACGCCAACCGCCGCCATGATCGGCGTCAGGCCGCTGTTCGGCGACAAGAACGTTGCCGAGGGTGACAAGGCTGCGTTTGACGTCGTGTTCGTCTCGCCCGAAGGCAAACCGCTGGCGCAAGACGGCCTGCGTTACGAGCTCTTGAAGATCGAATCCCGCTATCAATGGTATCGCCAGAATTCCTCGTGGGAGTTCGAGCCGGTCAAATCGACCGCAAGGGTCGCAGATGGCGATCTAGTAGTCGCGGCCGATCGCCCGGCGCGCATCACGCTATCGCCGCAGCCGGGACGCTATCGCCTCGACGTCAAATCGACCGACGCCGACGGTCCGCTGACCTCGGTCCAGTTTGACGTCGGCTGGTACTCCGATGGCAGCGCCGACACACCGGATCTGTTGGAAACCTCGATCGACAAGCCGGAGTATCAATCCGGCGACACCATGGTGGTTTCGGTCAACGCGCGTTCGGCCGGCAAACTGACGATCAACGTTCTTGGCGACCGCCTGCTGACGACCCAAACGACAGACATCAAGGAAGGCACCGCTCAGGTCAGGATTCCCGTCGGCAAGGACTGGGGAAGCGGCGCCTATGTGGTCGCGACCTTGCGCCGTCCGCTCGATGCGGCTGCGCTGCGTATGCCGGGCCGCGCCATCGGGCTGAAATGGTTTGGCATCGACAAGAAGGCGCGCACCCTTCAAGTCAATCTCTCGCCGCCGGCGCTGGTGCGTCCGAATTCCACGCTGAAGCTGCCGGTGAAATTGACGGGTCTCAATCCCGGCGAAGATGCCAAGGTTGTCGTCGCCGCTGTCGATGTCGGTATCCTCAATCTCACCAACTACAAGCCGCCGGCGCCCGACGACTACTATCTTGGCCAGCGCCGTCTGACCGCGGAGATCCGCGACCTCTACGGGCAATTGATCGACGGCATGCAGGGCACCCGCGGCCAGCTCAGGACGGGCGGCGACAGCGCCGGCGCGGAACTGCAAGGCAGTCCGCCGACGCAGAAGCCGCTCGCGCTCTATTCCGGAATTGTGACGGTTGCTGCCGACGGTACCGCCGAAATCAGCTTCGACATTCCCGAATTCGCCGGCACGGCACGCGTGATGGCGGTGGCGTGGACGGCGACAAAACTCGGCCGGGCCACAGTCGACGTCACCGTGCGCGATCCGGTCGTGCTTACGGCGACGCTGCCGCGTTTCCTGCTCAATGGCGATCGCGGCACGATGAGTCTCGATCTCGACAATGTCGAGGGTACGCCCGGTGACTACACCGTTAACGTGAAGGCTTCGGGAACGGTGAAGGTGAACGGCAATCCGGCCACCACCGTGAAACTGGCTGCCAAACAGCGGACGTCGATGTCGGTGGCGCTCGATGCCGGCGGTGCAGGCACGGCCAGTCTCGATGTCGATATCAAGGGGCCTAGCGGACTGACGCTGGCGCGGCACTATGCGCTGGATGTGAAGCCCGCGACGCAGGTTCTCGCGCGCCGCTCGATCCGAACATTGGCGAAGGGCGAGAGCCTGACACTGACAGCGGATATGTTCTCCGATCTGGTCGACGGCACCGGTACGGTCTCGATTTCCGCGAGTCTCTCCACTGCGCTTGACGCAGCAACCATCCTGAAAGCGCTCGATCGTTATCCCCACGGCTGTTCAGAACAGATCACCAGCCGTGCGATGCCGCTGCTCTACGTCAACGATCTCGCTGCGGGAGCACATCTGGCAATGGATACGGCTATCGACCAGCGCATCCGCGATGCGATCGATCGTCTCCTGGCACGTCAGGGCTCGAACGGTTCGTTCGGTCTGTGGTCGGCCGGTGGCGACGACGCCTGGCTCGATGCCTACGTCACGGACTTTCTGACGCGTGCGCGTGAGAAGGGATTTACGGTGCCGGACGTGCTGTTCCGCAGCGCGCTCGACCGCATCCGCAATTCCGTCGTGAACGCCGAGGAGCCTGAAAAGGACGGCGGGCGAAATCTCGCTTATGGCCTCTATGTGCTCGCCCGTAACGGCACGGCGCCGATCGGGGACTTGCGTTATCTCGCCGATACCAAGCTGAACAATCTGGCGACACCGATTGCGAAAGCGCAACTTGCCGCGGCGCTGGCCCTTGTCGGCGACCGGGCGAGGGCAGAGCGGGTCTATGCCGCGGCCGCCGACAGCCTGGCGCCGAAGCCCACGCTTGAATTCGGCCGGGTCGACTACGGCAGCGCGTTGCGCGATGCTGCGGCGCTGGTCTCGCTTGCAGGCGAAGGCAATGCGCCGCGAGCAACACTGATGCAGGCCGTGTCACGGGTGGAAGCGGCCCGCGGGTTGACGCCTTACACCTCAACCCAGGAAAACGCCTGGCTGGTGCTGGCATCGCGGGCGCTTGCCAACGAGACCATGGCACTCGATGTCGACGGGGCGCCGATCAAGACCGCGCTCTATCGCAGCTACAAGGCGGCGGAGATGGTCGGCAGGCCGATCAAGATCACCAATACCGGTGATGCGCCGATACAGACGGTCGTCTCGGTCGGCGGTTCGCCAGTCACGCCGGAACCGGCCGCTTCGAACGGCTTCAAGATCGAGCGCAACTACTTCACACTCGACGGCAAACCGGCCGATGTCTCGAAGGTAAAGCAGAACGATCGGTTTGCGGTGGTGCTCAAGATCACCGAAGCCAAGCCGGAGTTCGGCCACATCATGGTGTCGGATTATCTCCCGGCCGGTTTCGAGATCGACAACCCGCATCTGGTTTCGTCTGGCGATACCGGCACGCTCGCCTGGATCGAAGATGGCGAGGAACCGGAAGACACCGAGTTCCGTGACGATCGTTTCACGGCGGCCATCGATAGGGCTGCCAACGACAACTCGATCTTTACGGTGGCCTACGTGGTCCGGGCCGTTTCACCTGGCAAATATGTGCTGCCACAGGCCTATGTCGAGGATATGTATAATCCCTCGCGTTATGGGCGCACGGGCACAGGTTCGGTCGAGGTCCGTTCTGCCAAATGAGTGCAAATGCAGAAGAAGCAGTCGTGATCAGGTCTGTTCGTAGCCGCAGGCGAACGGGTTGGACGGTGCTCGCGCTCGCTGGCCTTGTCTTGGCAGCGATGTTTGCCGGTTGGGTTGCCTCGCTCGGACCGCTACCGTTGGCGCAGGCGCGCGAAGTCTCCACGACGATCGTCGACCGTCACGGGAAACTGTTGCGTGCCTATGCGATGGCCGACGGTCGCTGGCGATTACCCGTCGATGCGGCCACGGATGTCGACCCCACCTATCTGAAGCTGCTATTCGCCTACGAAGACCGTCGCTTTCACTCGCATGGTGGTGTTGATATTCTGGCGCTTGGTCGCGCGGTGTTTCAATTTGTCACCCGCGGTCATATCGTGTCCGGCGGTTCGACCATCACCATGCAACTCGCCCGGTTGATGGAGCCGCGGCGGCAACGCTCCGTCCATGCCAAGCTCAGGCAGATCGTTCGTGCGGTCGAGATCGAACGCCAGATGAGCAAGGAGCAGATTCTCGATCTGTATCTGGCGATGGCGCCCTACGGCGGCAATCTGGAAGGTATTCGCGCCGCCTCAATCGCCTATTTCGGCAAGGAGCCGAAACGGTTGTCGCTTTCGGAAGCAGCCTTGCTGGTCGCCATGCCGCAGTCGCCGGAAAACCGCAGGCTTGACCGTCATCCGAATGCCGCGCGCGCCGCGCGGGATCGTGTGCTCGATCGCATGGTTGAAGAAGGCGTTGTCTCCGATGCGGACGCGGCGGTTGCGAAGGCCGTTCCGGTGCCACGCATGCGCAAGCCGATGCCGATACTCGCTCCGCATTCGGCCGACAACGCGATGCTGTCGGTGAAGGATAAGTCGGTCATTACGCTGACGCTCGACGCAGGCTTGCAGCAGGCGCTGGAAAGTCTTGCGCGCGACCGCGCCGTCGCGCTGGGCCCGAACATCTCCGTTGCCATTCTTGCGGTCGACAATGCGAGCGGCGACGTGCTCGCAAGGGTCGGCGCGCCCGACTATTTCGACGAGCGCCGCGCCGGCCAGGTCGACATGACCCGCGCGGTGCGCTCGCCGGGATCGACGCTGAAGCCGTTCATCTACGGCCTGGCCTTTGAGGACGGCTTCGTTCATCCGGAAAGCCTGATCGACGACCGGCCGATGCGCTTCGGCTCCTACGCGCCGGAAAATTTCGACATGACCTTCCAGGGCACGGTCCCGGTGCGCAAGGCGCTGCAAATGTCGCTCAACGTGCCAGCGGTGGCATTGCTCGATCGCGTCGGCGCCAGCCGCCTTTCCTCGCGGCTGAAGCAGGCCGGTGCCAATCTGGAGTTGCCGAAAGATGAGGCGCCCGGATTGGCGATGGGCCTGGGTGGCGTCGGGATCACGTTGCAGGATCTTGTGCAGCTTTATTCAGGACTGGCGCGGCTCGGCAACACACGGCCGTTGCGGGAAATCCAAGACCAGTTCCAAAGCCAGCGGGGCGAAGCGCGGGAACCGGAACGATTGCTGGACCAGGTTGCCGCCTGGCAGGTCGGCAATGTTTTGTTGGGAACGCCGCCGCCGGAGAACGGGGTACGCAACCGGATCGCCTTCAAGACCGGCACCAGTTACGGCTACCGCGATGCCTGGTCGATTGGCTTCGACGGGCGGATTACGATCGGTGTCTGGGTCGGTCGCCCCGATGGCGCTCCCGCGCCGGGTATTGTCGGCCGTACTGCGGCTGCGCCGATCCTGTTTGACGCCTTTGCCCGCACGGGCAAATTACCTGCGGCGTTGCCGAAACCGCCCAAGGGAACGTTGGTAGCTAGCAATGCCAAGCTGCCACTGCCGCTGCGGCGCTATCGTCCGCTGGGCGATCTGGTTCGAACCGATGGCGAGCGGGCGCCGCATATTCAATTCCCGTTGAACGGCTCGCGGATCGATACCTCCGGCGCCGACGGGGTTTCAGTTTCGTCGATGCCCGTAAAAGTGGCAGGTGGCGTGCTTCCGATCACCATGCTCGTCAATGGGATGTCGGTTGGGGAACTCGATGGCCGCCGCCAGCGACTGATCGATTCACCGGGGCCAGGCTTTGTCAGATTGACGGTCGTCGACGCCAAGGGCGCGGCCGACACAGTCGTTGTCAGAATTCAGTAGCAACTTCGCTAAGCGGTTGTCGCGACGTCGTTTTCAGCGTATGCGGAACCGATGAGCGAGACTTATCCCCACCCTCGATTTGGACAGCCGCGCGCGCCTCAAAAAAAGGTCGATCGGGGCAGCCGGCTCGTCGATCTCCTTGATTTCGCAACCGCGAGTCACGTCCGCGCGGTCGCGCTTCTGGTGCTGTGCGGATTTTTGCTATTCCTGCCGGGCTTCTTCAGTATCCCGCCGATTGATCGGGACGAAGCACGGTTCGCGCAGGCGACCAAACAGATGGTCGAGAGCGGCGATTTCGTCGATATCCGTTTCCAGGACGACGTGCGGTACAAAAAGCCGGTTGGCATCTACTGGATGCAGGCGGCGGCGGTCGAAACCGCGTCCGCGCTTGGTCTGCCACGTGCTCAGGTTCGCATCTGGATTTACCGCGTGCCGTCGTTGATCGGCGCACTCGGCGCCGTGCTTCTGACCTACTGGACGGCGCTCGCCTTTGTCACCCGGCGCGGCGCGATTCTGGCGGCACTCATTATGGCTAGTTCAGTGCTGCTCAATGTCGAAGCCCGGCTTGCCAAGACGGACGCGATGCTGCTGCTCACGGTCGTGGCCGCGATGGGGGCGTTGGCGCGAATCTACCTCGCTTGGCAACGCGGCGATGACTCGCCGCATCAGCCATGGACATGGCCGGCGATTTTCTGGACGGCCCTGGCCGGTGGTATCCTCATCAAGGGGCCGTTGATCCTGATGTTCGTCGCGTTGACGATCTTGACTTTGGCCTTTCTCGATCGCTCGGCGGCGTGGCTTTGGCGGCTTCGGCCGGTATGGGGCCTGATCTGGCTCCTGGTTCTCGTTTTGCCGTGGTTCATCGCGATTTTCTGGCGAGCAGGCGATGCCTTCTTTGCCGATTCAATCGGTGGCGACATGCTGAGCAAGCTGGCGGCGCAGGAATCGCACGGCATGCCACCCGGCCTCTATCTGCTGCTGTTCTGGCTGACCTTCTGGCCGGGCGCACCATTGGCGGCGATGGCGGCTCCGGCGGTCTGGCGGGCAAGGCGGGAGCCGGGAGCGCAGTTTCTGCTGGCCTGGCTGATCCCTTCCTGGATCGTGTTCGAGATCGTTCTGACGAAGCTGCCGCACTACGTCTTGCCGCTCTATCCGGCGATTGCGATCCTCACCGTCGGCGCGCTCGAACGGCGCGTCTTGTCGCGCTCATGGTTGACGCGAGGGGCAGGGTGGTGGTTTGCCATTCCCGCGCTCGCTTCACTTGCCGCCGTTGTCGCGGCAGTGGGCCTGACGCGCCAGCCTGTGTTCATGGCATGGCCCTTTGTGGCCGCAGCACTCATCTTCGGGCTGTTTGCGTGGTGGCTCTACGACGACAATCGCGCCGAACGCTCGTTGTTGAATGCGGTGGTCGCAGCCCTGTTTCTGGCGTTCGCCATCTATGGCGTTGTGTTGCCGGCGCTGACGCCTTTGTTCCCCAGCGCAGAGGTGGCCCGAGCGCTCCGCAACGTCGTCTGCGTCGGACCGAAAGCCGCCGCAGCCGGCTTTCATGAGCCAAGTCTGGTCTTTATGACCGGCACCTCAACGCTGTTGACCGATGGATCAGGCGCTGCCGATTTTCTCGCCCAAGGCAGTTGCCGATTTGCCCTGATCGAGCAGCGTGCCGAAAGGAGCTTTGCCCAGCGCGCCGAGGCGATTGGCCTTCGCTACAACGTGGCGTCGCGCGTCGAGGGCTACAACATTTCGCAGGGGCGGGCGATTTCGATCGCCATCTTCCGTTCCGAAGGCACGGAGTAAGATGTCCATTCAGTCCCGCGCCGATGAATCTACGAGTTATCTTCCGCGTCTTTTCATGGTCGTCTCGACATCGGCAACGCAACTGGTGCGTCCGCCGTCGCAGGTATATCGCACCGAGGCCGCGCGACGGCTGACACGCAACACGCTGATCACAGTCGTTCTCGCAGTGCTATTGGTTGTCACGCTGATGGTCTGGTTTGACGCGTGGGAAATCGGGCTGATGCCGCCTCGCGATACAGCAAGCCTTTGGCCGCTTCGCATTTTGACCGGTTTCGGCAAGGACAGTTACGTTCTGTTTCTGGCAGCCGCCTTGCTGCTTGCGGTCGGGCTGGTTGCGCCTGCCGTGCATGAACCTGCACGGCGGCGGCTGCTGGCGATCGGATTGCGTCTACAGTTCGTGTTGTTGGCGGTATCGGTGCCGCTCGTTGCAGGCGAGGTGTTGAAGTGGATCGCCGGACGGGGCCGCCCATTCGTTGGCGGAGCGGCCAATGCCTTCAACTTCGCTCCCTTTGCGGGAACGGAAGCTCACGCCAGCTTCCCGTCCTCGCATGCGATCACGGCGTTTGCGCTGGCGTTCGCCGTAGCCGCGGTCTGGCCGCGGCTGCGGGGCCTGATGTTCGCCTATGCGCTTATGATCGCGTTTACCCGTCTTGTGCTTCTGGCGCATCATCCGAGCGATGTCTTGGCAGGCGCTGCGGTCGGGCTTATCGGGGCCATGTGTGTCCGATATTGGTTCGCCGTCCGTGGCTTGGGATTCTCGATCGGCAGCGGTGGGATCATTTCGTCAGTCGCCGGAGGAGCTCTCAAAGGGGTTGCCGCCGGGCCACCAGCCCCATAAGAAGCGAGCCGCCGGCCGGCCGCCGGTCAATGCTAGCGGGTGAGATTTGCCTTCTTCTGACACAATCGCGGTTTCCATCGTCGTTCCCGTGCGCAACGAGGCGGACAATATTGCACCATTGATTGCCGAGATAACCGCGGCGCTCGATACCCGTTGGAATTACGAGATCATCTACGTCAATGACGGCTCGACGGACGCGACCGCAGAACGGCTCAAGAGCGCGATGAAGGAGCGCAAGAACTTGCGTCAGTTGCGCCATGCGGTGTCCACGGGCCAATCCGCAGCGGTACGCAGCGGCGTTCGCGCGGCGCGCGGCGCGATTGTGGCGACGTTGGATGGCGATGGTCAGAATAATCCGATTTTCTTGCCGGCGCTGATTTCGGCGATCGAAGAGGGTGGCGAACGCTCAGGCCTGGCCGCCGGCCAAAGAGTGGGACGCAAGGACACAGGATTCAAAAAAATCCAATCGCGCATCGCCAACACCGTTCGTAATGCCATCCTTCGCGACGGTACCCGTGACACCGGATGTGGACTGAAGGCATTCCGGCGCGATGTGTTTCTGGCGCTGCCTTATTTCGATGGGTTGCATCGCTTTCTGCCGGCGCTGGTTCGCCGCGAGGGATATGGCATCGTCTATGTCGATGTGATCGACCGCCCGAGGCATTCAGGCGTGTCAAACTATGGCTTTTTCGACCGGCTATGGATCGGAATCATGGATCTCGCGGGGGTATGGTGGCTAATCCGCCGCAAGAAGCCGACGCCTGATGTGACCGAGGTGACCTTATGACGGAGCTCTTCAATAACCTCGTCAGCTACCTGAACGATGTCTTCATCATCAAGTTCGATGGCTGGGTGATGTTAGGTTTTGTAGCGCAAGGTTTTTTCACCATGCGCTTCGTGGTGCAGTGGATCGCATCGGAGCGCGCCCGCCGGAGCGTGATTCCGGTGGCGTTCTGGTTTTTCTCGATCGGTGGCGGCGCGCTGTTGCTGGTCTACGCGCTCTATCGCCGCGATCCGGTTTTCATCGCAGGTCAGGCGCTCGGTCTTGTGGTCTATCTCCGCAATCTCTACTTCATCGCCCTCCACAAGGACCAAATGACGACGGGTAGCTAAGCTAACCGCCGCAAGGCACCTCGTTGGATAGCAAAGCCATCTGACGGATATCAGGCCGCCCGCAGGGCTTCAAATCCGCGGACAAGATCGGCTTTGAGGTCTTCGACATTCTCAAGCCCGATATGCAGCCGCAGCGTCGGTCCGCCCGGCGCCCACTCCGTCGCCGTCCGATATCCGGTACAGTCGAACGGAATAATGAGGCTTTCAAAACCGCCCCACGAATAACCCATGCCGAACAGCTTGAGAGAGTTGAGCAGGGCATCGACTGAAGCCTTCGGTACCGGCTTTAGAACGACGCCGAACAGCCCGGATGCCCCGGTGAAATCCCGCTTCCAGATCGCGTGGCCGGGATCGCTTTCAAGCGCTGGATGAAGCACCCGCAAGACCTCAGGCCGCAGCGCCAGCCATTTCGCCATTTCCAGCCCCGAGCGGTGGTGCTGCGCAAGCCGCACCGCGAGCGTCCGTAGTCCGCGGATCGCGAGAAAGACGTCATCGGGGCCGGCGCAGACTCCAAGCAGCCGGATCGCGTCGGAAATGGCCGGCCATGTCCTGGCATTGGCCGAAATGGTTCCGAACATGATGTCGGAGTGGCCGCCAATATATTTGGTGGCGGCCTGAATGCTGATGTCGACACCCTGCTCCAGCGAGCGATGAAATAACGGGGTCGCCCAGGTATTGTCGTCGATCACGATCGCGCCACGGGCATGCGCGGCAGACGCGACTGCGGGAACATCGGGCATTTCGAAGGATTGCGAACCAGGCGCTTCGATGAGCACCGCTCGTGTGTTGGGCCTGAACAAGCCGGCAATGCCCGCACCGATCAGTGGATCGAAATAGGTCACTTCGACGCCATAGCGTGAAAGCAGGCCGTTGCAGAAATTGCGCGAGGGGCGATAGACGTTGTCGCAAACCAGAAGGTGGTCACCCGACTTCAACACGGCGAGCAAGGTCGTTGTGATCGCAGCAAGCCCCGAAGGCGCAATGCCGACGCCTGCGCATTGTGGCCCTTCGAGCGCCGCCAGTGCCTGCTGGAGCGCTCTGGTCGTTGGAGTGCCGTGGCGGCCATACTGGAATTCGCCGCGATGCGCATGGAGGTCATCTGCCGTCGGATAGAGCACGGTGGAACCGTGAACGACGGGTGGATTGACGAATCCTTTCTGCGCCTTGGTGTCACGCCCCGCGGTCACGAGCGCGGTTTCGGTTTTCATCGGCATTTTGCCTTCGTCGTCGCCAGAGCTCATGTTCTTGCTGGTCTCCTTATCGGCGGGTCCGGTCTCCGGGCATTTTGCAAGAGAATTTTGAAGCTCGGGTCGCCAGTTTGCCGGTTAATAGCAGGGCAGGGAAGACGTGCGTCAACCCCTTGACCCGGCCCGCCAGTCGTTCTGTGATGCGGCCCACCAATTCGTCGCAGTGTTGAGGGGCCTGCCGCGACCGCCGCTTCATTTTCGGGCCGGGATAAGGGCGAACTTGCCCGTCCGGACCGATATTTTGCGGCGGATCATCGGCTGTCCCGCTTTATGCCTGCGTCGTCATCGTTCCCGGACGACCTTCGAAAGGCCTCGCCATGAAACGCGTATCTCTTGTCCTTGCCCTTGCTTTCGCCACCGGGTTTTCCGCACAGTCTGCGACCGCGCAAACGCTCAAGACGGTCAAGGACCGCGGTATGCTGACCTGCGGCGTGAGCCAGGGATTGCCAGGCTTTTCGTCGCCTGACGACAAGGGCAACTGGACCGGAATTGACGTGGATATTTGCCGCGCGGTCGCGGCGGCTATCTTCAACGACCCGACCAAGGTCAAATTTGTGCCGCTGTCGGCCAAGGACCGCTTCACCGCATTGCAATCCGGGGAAATCGACGTGCTGTCGCGCAACACGACCTGGACGCTTTCGCGCGACACCACCCTTGGCGCAAATTTTACCGGGGTAACCTACTACGACGGCCAGGGCTTCATGGTGCGAAAGTCCCTGAAGGTGAATTCGGCTCTCGAACTGAATAGCGCATCGGTCTGCGTCCAGACCGGTACCACCACGGAACAGAACCTCGCCGACTACTTCAAAGGCAACAACATGAAGTATGAGGTGGTTGCGTTTGCCGGGGGAGATGAGACCGTCAAGGCTTACGAATCCGGACGCTGCGACGCGTTCACGACCGATGCGTCGGGTCTTTATGCCTACCGTCTGAAGATGACCAACCCGGACGATCACGTCGTGCTTCCCGAGATCATTTCCAAGGAGCCGCTCGGCCCGATGGTTCGTCATGGCGACGATCAATGGTTCGACCTCGTCAAATGGGTGCTATTCGCCATGGTCGATTCCGAAGAACTCGGCATTACCCAACGAAACGTTGACGAGATGGCGAAATCCGACAAACCCGAACTAAAACGGGTGCTCGGGACCGATGGCAATTTCGGCGAACAACTCGGTGTCACCAAGGATTGGGTGATCCGGATCATCAAGGCCGTCGGCAATTACGGCGAGACCTACGATCGGAATGTTGGCGCCGGTTCGCCGCTCAAGATCTCTCGTGGATTAAATCAGCTCTGGAACAAGGGTGGAATTCAATACGCGCCGCCGATCCGCTGATCGCGCCGGAGCCTCCGCAGAATGAGTATCGAGCCACGAGCCCCGCCGCGGCAATTTGTTGCCAGATTGCGGCGTACGCTCGGCGGCAAGGCGGGATGGGGCGGATTTGTCGTTCAGCTCCTGTTTGTGATTGCGCTGGCCTGGATTGGCTACGAAGTCGTCGCCAACGTCCGGAGTAATCTGCAGTCGCAACGAATTGCGGCCGGCTTTGGATTTTTGACCAACAACGCGGGCTTTGACGTCAATCAAAGCCTCATTCCCTACTCCGGATCAGATTCGTACGCACGCGTGTTTTTTGTTGGCCTGCTCAACACGCTGCTGGTCGCGGTTATTGGCATCTTCTTTGCGACCATCATTGGGTTCCTCATTGCGCTGGGCCGCTTGTCGCCGAACTGGTTGCTGTCGCGCATCTGCGGCGGTTATGTCGAATTGCTGCGAAATCTGCCGCTCCTGTTCCAGATATTATTCTGGTATCTCGCTGTGCTCGGAGCGCTGCCAGCGCCGCGACAAGGCATTTCGCTGTTCGGGATTGCCTTTCTCTCCAATCGGGGGCTCGTGGTTCCGACGCCCATTCCGCAGCCGGGGTTGGAGCCTGTGGCGATCTCGCTTCTGATCGCGGTGATGGCGTCGCTGCTAATGCGGTCCCAGGCACGCCGGCAGCTGTTTCAAACGGGCCGGGTGATAACGATCTGGCCCTATGTTGCGGGCCTTTTCGTTGGCCTACCTTTGCTTGCGGGGCTGGTGTTTGGCGCCCCCTTCGCCTTCGAATTGCCGCAACTCAAAGGGTTCAATTTTGCCGGCGGCTCGCGAGTCATTCCGGAGTTCGTGGCGCTGACGCTGGCGCTATCGACGTATACTGGCGCCTTTATCGCCGAGAACGTGCGATCCGGAATCCTCGCGGTTCACAAGGGACAGATGGAAGCCGGCTCTTCGCTTGGTCTGACGCGGAGTGCGACGCTGCGGCTGATCGTGGTGCCGCAAGCGATGCGTGTCATTCTGCCGCCGCTGACCAACCAATACCTCAACCTTACCAAGAACTCTTCGCTCGCTGTGGCGATCGGATATCCCGATCTGGTCTCGGTGTTTGCAGGCACGGCGCTCAATCAGACCGGACAGGCGATTGAAATCATCGCCATCACGATGGGTGTTTATCTGCTGATCTCGCTGGTAACCAGCGCGCTCATGAGCTTTTACAATTCGCGGATCGGCCGGAGCATAGGCTAATGGACGATCTTGCGACATCGCCATTCGTTCGGCAGGAACTGATTCCGGAGCGGGCCGCGCCGGTCAAGGTGACGGGCTTCGTCGGTTTCCTGCGCACGCGCCTTTTCAATTCGCCGACCAATATCCTGTTGACGATCGCAAGCGCGCTGCTGCTGTGGTTTACGATCGTCCCGGCCATCAAGTTTCTCCTGATTGACGCGGTCTGGAGCGGGAAGGACCGTACCGCCTGCCTCGCGC
>NZ_JBAVCF010000137.1:0-3770 GCF_049586575.1 Bradyrhizobium sp. | reverse complement strand
ATGGAAGCGCGTCTTGTGATCGAAACGCCTCTGATGTGGATCGACAAGGCCGCAACCTGGGAGCTTGCACGGACGCTCGGAGGGCGCGCTCTCGTCGATCTGATCGTCGAGAAAACCCACACCTGCTACGAGGGCGATCGGAGCCATCGCCACGAATGGGGTTTTGGCTGCGGCAGTTGCGATGCCTGCCGCCTGCGGAGCGAGGGATGGCGGCGGTACACGGCTTCGGCCGTTCGATAGTCCAAGATAGGCGCGGATGACCAAAACGACTTCATTTTGGCTCATACGGCACGCGGCGGTTGACGGCGCCAAGGGAACGATCTGGCCAGCCGGCGCTCCGGCCAATCTCGGAGATCGCAACGCGCTCGGTCACTTGCGCACGCATCTTCCTCAAGAGGCGAAGGCTTACGCGAGCCCGGCTCGACGAACGATCGATACCGCAAAAGCCTTGCAGCTTGATCCGATGCTGGTGCCTGAATTTTCCGAGCAGGATTTCGGCGACTGGACCGGCCGGCGCCACGACGATCTGGCCGCCACCGGCGATGAAGCCTATGTGGGTTTCTGGAATGACCCAGCGCGCTCGACCCCGCCGGGAGGGGAAAGCTTCGAAGATCAGGTTGCCCGGGTTGGGCAAGGCATTGGCCGGATCGAACCGGGTCCGGCGATCCTGGTGGTCCATTCCGGTACTATTCGCGCCATGCTCTGCATTGCGCTCGAGATCGAGCCGGAGGCTGCGTTGCGCTTTGCCATCGATCCGCTCTCGCTGACCCGGATCGACCGGCTCAGTGGCGGCTGGCGCGTGACGTCGGTGAACCAGAATTTTCGCTGAGCCGTATTCGCCTAGGAACGATCCGGAACGTTGGCCTGCGCGAACGTCGCCATGTCGTTGTGGAGCGCGCAGGCGAGCCGCAGCAGCGGCAACGCGACCGCCGCGCCCGAACCTTCGCCGAGCCGCAGATCAAGATCAATCAGCGGCTGCCTGTTCAGCGCCTCGAGCACAAGCCGGTGGCCCTGCTCGGCGGATTGGTGGGAAGCCAGCAGGAATGGCCGGCATGAAGGGTTGATACGCACCGCTGCGAGCGCCGCTACCGAGACAATAAAGCCATCGATCAGGATCGGAATCCGCCGCTGGGCTGCCGCGATGATGGCGCCGCAGATCGCCACGATCTCGAAACCGCCAACGGCGCACAGAACGTCTTCGACAGCAACGCCGGGCCGCGCAAGCCTGTGAAGCACGAGAGCGTCGTCAATTACGCGCGCCTTGAGCACCAGTCCTCTGGCGTCTACGCCGGTGCCGCTGCCAGTGGTCTGCCCGGCGCCGAACCCGAGGAGAGCCGCCGCAATGGCCGCCGACGTCGTCGTATTGCCGATGCCCATCTCGCCGAAGATCAGGAGGTCCGGTGTGACGGCGCGCGCGACCGCTCGCTTGCCGCACTCGAGCGCAAAGGCGACTTCGGCAGGGGTAAGCGCCGCTTCCTTGCTGAAGTCGCGGCTGCCGTGGCGCGGCTTGTCGGTGACGATGCCCGGAATCGGCGACTGTGCGAGCGTTCCGGCATCGACCACCTCCAGAGTTGACCCGAGTTCGCGCGCCAAAACCGAGATCGCAGCGCCGCCGCTTGCAAAATTGGTCATCATGGCGATCGTGACTTCCTGCGGAAAGGCTGACACGCCCTGGGCTACGATCCCGTGATCACCGGCAAAGATGATGATCGGGACGCGCGCCGTGCGAGGCCGTTCGGTTTGCTGGAGGCCGGCGAGTTCGCATGCGAGGTGCTCGAGCCGACCCAGCGAACCGGCCGGTTTTGTCAATTGTGTCTGGCGCGCCAGCGCCGCATCGCGGTGCGCGATCGAGATTTCAGGACATTCCTGAGTGACCCATTCGGGATACATGCTGCTTTGCCTTGTTTGCTGTCGCTGACGATCAAGAATCTTACGGGCCGCGTCTGAGAATATAGCTATCCATGATCCAGCCGTGTTTTTCGCGCGCCGCGTTTCGCGCGGCGGCGATGCGCGGACCGGTCTCGGCAAGCGCACCTGACATCAGAATCTCGCTGGGCATACCGAGATAAGCGCCCCACCAGATGCTCAATCCGCTGGGATCGAGCGACAGGAACGCGGCGCCGCCATCCAGCATCACCACCACGGTATTCGCGCCGGCCGGCCAACCGTCGCTGCGCAGCCTTCGTCCAGTCGTGACCAAAAAAGGTTCGCCGATATCGTTGACGGGCAGCGCGTGCGCGGCGCAGAGCGCCTGAATCGAAGTGACGCCGGGGATCACCTCGATTTCGGGCAAGGGATCAAGCCTTCGTGCGATCCGGAGGCTCGAATCAAAGAGGGAGGGATCACCCCAGATCAGCAGGGCAACCCGGCCCTGATATCTGAGATGACTGTTGATTTCTCCCGACCACGTCGCGGCGACGGCATCGTGCCATTCGTCCACGCCCTTGCGATAGTCCTCCACGCTCGCATCGCGCACAGGCAAATCGAATTCGACGACGCGGATCCTGTCGTTGGTAAGCACGTCGGCGCAAATGGCTCGCCGCAAGTCGGCCAGTTCGGATTTCTCGCTGCCCTTGCGCGGAATGAGGATGAGATCGGCGGCGTTGATCGCCCGGATTGCGGCCAGCGTGAGCTGTTCTGGGTCACCGCAACCGATGCCGATCAACGAAAGCGTGAAACGCGCTTTGTGCGCGGAGGATGAAGTCACGCGGGTCCTCTCCCCAATGCGCCGAAGAGAATGACGGTGGCTTTGGCCTCTGCGCCGTCTTGGTCGATGTCCTGCGCCAGATCCGCGATCGTCGTGCGGATCAGCCTTTCGTCCGCGTGGCCCAGCGCCTCGCCGACCAAAGCGGGTGTATCCGGCGCAAGGCCATGCTGAAGCAGCCGCGCGGCCAGCGCAGGAAAGGTTCGCCTGCCCATGTAGACCACGGTGGTCGATTCCGGATCGGCGAGCGCGGCCCAGTTGAGGTTCTCGGGCAACTGGCCCGAGACATCCGCCCCCGTCACGAATTGAACGCGGCGCGAGGTATGCCGCCGTGTCAGCGGCATGCCCGCTTGCGCCGCCGCCGCACAGGCGGTGGTGACGCCGGGAATGATTTCGTAGCCGATGCCGGCTGCGCGCAACGCCTCGATTTCTTCTTCGAGGCGGCCGAAAATGCCGGCGTCTCCGGATTTCAGGCGCACGACCCGAGCGCCGGTGGCGGCGTGTTCGATCAGCAGCCGATTGACATGCTGCTGCCTGGTCGAAAGGCGACCCGCGCGCTTGCCGACCGCCACCAGATTGGCGCCGGGGCGGACATGGTCGAGAATTTGGCCCGAGGCGAGATCATCGTAAAGCACGACATCGGCAGCGCTCAGGCGCGATACCGCTTTGAGCGTCAGCAGTTCGGGATCGCCCGGGCCGGCCGAGACGAAGGAAACAAAGCCGCTCACCTGTCCTCCGCAATGAGGTGAAAGAACGTACCGGTGACCGAGCCGCGCCGCGAGCCGGTCTCGGCAATCATGGCGCCGGTCGCATCACGTACCACCGCCAGGGGCTCGTCGGGCTGCGAAACGATCGTGGAATAGTGAAATTCATGGCCGCGCAAGCGCGCGCCGGCTTGATAGCCCGGGATTGGTGCGGCGAGCTCAGCAAGCCGGTAGCCCAAGTGCATGCGGCGCCGGGCAAAGCTTGTCTCCAGCCCCAGTAATCCGGCCATCGGGTGGCCAATACCTTCGGCGTCGGTCAGCACAGTACCCAGGACCATATAGCCTCCGCACTCGCCATGGAC
>NZ_JBAVCF010000136.1:0-1910 GCF_049586575.1 Bradyrhizobium sp. | reverse complement strand
AGCCGCGCGCGCGGCGTCGCGCCGCCGCTTGAGATCGACAAGACGCCCGGTGCCGGTCGCAGTCGCCACGGCCCGCCGATAATCTCCCGAATCGTAGAGCGAGCCGGCGGCGGCGCGGTACGGCATCTTCGTTGCCGGCACGAGATTGCGTCTGATGACATCGAGATGATCGAGGCCAAGTTCGATCGCGATCCGCTGCACCATGCGCTCGAGCGCCATGTAGAGCTGCGGACCACCAAAGCCGCGGATCAGGCTCGCCGGCATCTTGTTGGTGAGCACGACGCGATTGATAACGTCGACATTGGCGATGTCGTAGGCGCCGGTGATGGCGCCGTGCATCCGATAGAGCGGTCCAGGCATCGGTGCGCGCAGGAAGGCGCCGTAATCTTCGAGCTGGTCGAGCCGCAGGCCGAGGATGCAGCCGTCTTTGGTCACCGCCGCCTCGATCTCGGTGATCCGGTTCGGCCCCGAGCTCGCGGCAAGGAGGTGCTCCGCGCGATCTTCCACCCATTTCACCGGACGGCCGGTGATGCGCGCGGCGAGCGCGGCCAGCACCACATAGGGAAAGACCGAGAGCTTGATGCCAAAGCTGCCGCCGCTATCGGGCGGAATACGCAGCCGCAGCTTCGGCCCCGGCACGCGCAGCGCGCGCGCCATGACCGGATGGGTGCTGAAGGGCCCCTGGAAATTCGCCAGCACGTCGTAGCCGCCGTCGGCGGCGTTGTATTGGGCGACAACCACGTAACATTCCATCGGCGTGAACGACAGCCGCGGAAAATCGACCGTCAGCGCCACGCGCGCGTCGGCGCGCTCGAATGCAGATTTGGTGTCGCCATAGGTGAATTTGCGGACGGAAATCTCGTTGGTCTTGGCTTCAGTGTGCAGCATCGGCGCCGATCCACCGCACGCCACTCGCGGATCGATCACCGCATCGAGCGGCCGATATTCGATCTGCACCAGTTCGCCCGCGTCCTCGGCGAGATAGCGGCTTTCGGCGACCACCAGCGCCACCGGCTCGCCGACATAACGCACGCGGCCGACCGCGAGCGACCATTGATAGACCGGCGTCTTGAGCGCGACCAGGAATGGATCGGACATTTTGCGGACGTCGTCGCCGGTGACGACCGCCCAGACGCCATCCTTGGCGAGCGCCTCACGAGCGTCGATGCTCACGATGTCGGCGTGCGGATGCGGCGAGCGAATAACGTGGGCGTGCAACGTCCCGGCCGGAATCGGAAGGTCGTCCGCATACCTGCCATGTCCCGACAGAAGAGCGGGATCTTCTTTGCGAAGAGTCGACGTTCCAACGAGCGGCGGCAAAGCGTCAGCCTATCAAGGAGAATTTCGGGCCCGTGCGACGGGCGCACGCCCCTTGCTAATACGGCAGACATGCGAGGTAAAGGCATCCCGACGCATGTCGCCGCCGCATTGACCCGGCATGACGGTGTCGCATAAGCCTTGCCGGATCATCGCGGCCGGTAGCGTTCGCGCCATGGTCGGGGACACGCCATGTATTTCGAACTTCCCGCTCCGAGCATGACCTTCGATGTCGCCCTCAGCGACGGCGCTAGAATTCGCATGCGGCGGCACGGCAACCCTGACGGGGTGCGTTTGCTGATGACCCACGGCAACGGCTTCGCCGCGGACGCCTATTATCCGTACTGGCAGCATCTGCTGCCCAAGTTCGATCTGATGGTGTTTGATTTTCGCAATCATGGGCAGAACATTCCGGTCGAGCCATCGAACCACAACTACGCCCAGCTCAGCCGCGATCTCGAACGCGTGGTGCAGGAGGTAAGGGCCCGGCTCGGCCAGAAGCCGACGGCCGGCCTGTTTCATTCAATGTCGGCGCGCACCGCGATGAAGCATGCCATCGAGATCGGCTGGCGCTGGGACGCACTCGTCTTGTT
>NZ_JBAVCF010000135.1:0-2438 GCF_049586575.1 Bradyrhizobium sp. | reverse complement strand
AGCTTCTGACGGAGGTCTGCGACCAGCATCCGCATCGCCTCGGTATTGCGGGCGAAGTCGGAAGAGGCCGGATCAATGCTGGATGGGAGCGGCATGGCTTCAGCAGGTTTGTGGGGCGCCGCAATCGGTGCAGCATGAACGAACTATCGTGTCATCGCATTGCAGGCCCGCGCAACCTGAGAAAACAGACCTTCAACCGGATTGCCAAAAAAGTCTTTTTAAATCAGTATTTTAGTACCGCCTTTTAATGCGACGTCAGTATGTGAGGCGCGCGCGAAAATCCTTCCGCCCACGAATCCGCTCTTCAGTGGGTCCACGGTTCGCCGCGGCGGAATGCAAAATTGTCGGCGTAAGCGGCCTGCCGACGCACCGGCTCCTTCGGCTCAAGAACCTGGTAAGGGATACCCTCGCGTTCACAATAGGCCACTGCTTCTTCCTTGGTTTCAAAGCGAAGCGTGACCTGCTGTTTCATGTCGCCCGAACTGGTCCAGCCCATTAGAGGCTCGACGAATCGGGGCTGTTCCGGCTCATAGTCGAGTTGCCAATCCTTTGTCTTGGCCTTCCCCGATTGCATCGCGTTTTTGGCAGGCTTAAAAATGCGGGCGGTCATGGACAGTCGACCCTCTTTCGGAACGATGGATGGAGCCTATCGAAGCAGCCGGGATAACATGGAATTTCTGTCCCGAATCTGAATCGCTGATTCTCCAGCCTGTGATGAAACATCTTCCGAAATGGTATATTCATTATGCCGTCCGGTGACAATCTGGCCGGGCGACAAGATCGATGCCCCGCCCGCTGCCTACCCTCAACGGACGCCTTACGTCGAAAACGGTCCCCATGAAAATCAACGCCACTCTGCCGGAAAAAGGACGCGACCTCCGGCTTGACCTGCTCCGCGGGGTAGCCAATTGGGCCATCTTTCTGGACCATATTCCGGACAATGTGGTGAACTGGATCACGACCCGGAACTACGGCTTCAGCGATGCGGCCGATCTTTTCGTGTTCATCTCAGGCTACACGGCCTCATTCGTCTATGCGCGAATGATGATGGAGCGCGGCTTTATCGTCGGCGCTACCCGTTTGACCAAGCGGGTCTGGCAGCTCTATGTCGCCCACATCATCCTGTTTGTGATCTACATCGCCTCAATCAGCTATTTGGCGCTGCGCTTTGGCGATTCCGAGATCATCAACGAATTCAATGTCGCAGGTCTTGTCGATCAGGCGACCGAGACGCTACGCCAGGGTTTGCTGCTCAAATTCAAGCCGGTCAACCTGGACGTGCTGCCGCTCTACATCGTTCTGATGGGATTCTTTCCGCCGGTTCTCTGGATGATGCTGCGTCGGCCCAACCTGACAATGATCGCCTCTCTCGTGCTGTGGCTTGCCGCAAGGCATTTCGGCTGGAATTTTCGGGCCTATCCGGGAGGCACCTGGTATTTCAATCCGTATTGCTGGCAGGTGCTGTTCGTGTTCGGCTCATGGTGCGCGCTCGGTGGAGCCCGGAAAAGCCGCGGGGTGATCGATTCTCCGATCACGCTCTATGTTTGCTTCGCCTATCTCGCGTTTGCACTGGTCATGACCATGGCCGGCAGATTTCCTGACCTCGGCAATATGTTCCCGCATTGGTTGTATGCAGCGTTCAATCCGAACGACAAGACCAACCTCGCGCCCTACCGCTTCCTGCATTTTGTCGTGATCGTCATTCTCGTCATCCGCTTCCTGCCCAAGGATTGGCCAGGGTTGGAATGGAAGGTCTTCGATCCGCTGATTGTCTGTGGTCAGCAATCGCTCGCCGTGTTCTGCGTCGGCGTCTTCTTGTCCTTTGTCGGACATTTCGAGCTGATGATGAGTTCGGGTTCGCTGTTCGCGCAGCTCTTCGTCAGCGTGACCGGAATAGCAATCATGACCGTCGTCGCTTACTACATCTCCTGGTCGAAACGGCAGGACAAGCCGCTCAAGACACCGGCGCCGAAGGCCGCCTGATCGCGACGGCGACGCGTTCTAATTGCCGGACTCACGCTTGGACTTTGGCGCGACCAATTGCCCGCGTGAAGAAAAGCCCTGCCACTCCGTGCTCCAGCCGACCTTTGCGGCGTGGCCCTTCTTTCCCTGAAGGGCAAAAGCGGCACCCTGGGGATCGACGCAGTGGGCAACCCAGAAACCGCCGGAAATTTCTACATCGTTAGGCAAAGCCTCTCCGCCTCCCACTCTCACGCGTTCCGCCGCGGCATCCAGATCCTCGACGTTGACGTAGAAGAGCCAGAACGGCGGGGATCCTCTGGGCGGTTTTGTGAATGCTCCACCGATCACCTGCCCGCCGGCGGACAACGAAACATAGGCATCCGCCAAATGATTTTCGGTCTGCGCCCTCTGCCAGCCGAACAGCGCGCAGTAGAATGCAACCTCCTTATCCAGATCGGTTGCAAACAGTTCATGCC
>NZ_JBAVCF010000134.1:0-17549 GCF_049586575.1 Bradyrhizobium sp. | reverse complement strand
AAGGCGCCGCTGCCCCAGCCCGCGGTTTCGCCGCCCACCCACGTTGCAGCTGCGCCCGAACCCGAGCCGTCGAGGCTCGTCAGTCCGAAATTCGATATGCGCTCCGAAGGGGCGCTGGCCAAACTGCGGCCGGTGTGGCGCGTCCGCACCCGTGGCGATGGACGTCAAAGCGGCCGGTAACCAGGCCCAAGGGTCGCGCAATTGAAAAAATCTTGTAATCAA
Organism: Bradyrhizobium sp.; assembly: GCF_049586575.1. Lineage (GTDB taxonomy): Bacteria > Pseudomonadota > Alphaproteobacteria > Rhizobiales > Xanthobacteraceae > Bradyrhizobium. Next base: position 17,327 of record NZ_JBAVCF010000134.1, on the reverse strand, counting down.
AACAACAAGTTTGCCTGACGGCCGATAGGCGGATAAGACGGCGCTGCCTCCCTGCGGAATCGATCTAAGAGGGCCCGTTTGCCGATGCGAATTTTGTGCACCAATGACGATGGCATCCATGCGCCGGGCCTGAAGGTTGTCGAACAGATCGCGCGTGAATTGTCCGACGATGTCTGGGTGGTCGCGCCTGAACTCGATCAATCCGGCGTCTCGCATTCGCTGTCGCTCAATGACCCACTCCGCTTGCGCGAAGTTGGGCCTCGCCATTTCGCGGTCCGGGGAACGCCGACCGACTGCGTCATCATGGGCGCCCGCCATATTCTTGGGTCCAAGCTGCCGGACCTCGTACTCTCCGGCGTTAACAAGGGGCGGAATGTCGCCGAGGACGTCGTCTATTCCGGCACCATTGCCGGCGCGCTCGAAGGCACGATCCTGGGGCTGCCTTCATTTGCGTTGTCGCAGGAGTTTACGCTGGAGACGCGCGAGAAGCCGCTGTGGGATACCGCCATGCGGTTCGGCCCTCCGATCCTGCGCAAGGTGATCGACGCCGGCGTGCCCAAGAACACCGTAATCAATGTCAACTTTCCGGCCTGCGCGGCGGACGAGGTGGCCGGCGTGCGGGTGACGCGGCAGGGCAAGCGAAACCTCGGATTCCTGAAGATCGACGAGCGACGCGACGGCCGTGGCAATCCGTATTTCTGGATCGGGTTCGAGCGGCTGGCCAAGGTCGACGTTCCGGCCGAAGGAACAGACCTCTGGGCATTGGCAGCGCGCTATGTGTCGGTGACGCCGCTACGGCTGGACCGCACCGATGAAGCATTCTCCGCGGCGCTGACCTCGACGCTCAAGTGAAGCGAATTTTCCAGGGATAATTCGCCAGTTGTGGCGCGGTTAGACCGGCGTGCTGTTGAGGGCATGATCAATCATGCGCGCCAGCGTTTCGATCTGGAAGGGCTTTTGCAGCGCCGGCCGGTTGCGGTATTCGGCGGGGAGTCCCGACGATCCGTAGCCGGTCGCGAAGATGAAGGGGCGATTGCGCGCGGCAAGAATATCCGCCACCGGCGAAATGACCTTGCCGTTGACGTTGACGTCGAGGATCGCCAGATCGAATTCAGCCGTTTGCGCGAGCTTGAGGGCGTCGTTGATTTCACCGGCCTCGGCGACGACGCTGTAGCCCAGCTCTTCCAGCATGTCGGCTACCATCATTCTGATCATGACCTCGTCTTCAACGAGGAATACTGATCCGCCTGATTTCCGCGCTGCACCCATCAATGGAGTCCCTGCAAATCTGGACACAAAGGATCGCAAATATCGACATCCGGCGCAATCTCGACCTTCCCTGGTGTCGCAGGGAACACGGATTTGAGATGAAATGTTTCTTAGAATCGGAGCGTTTATGGCATCAAACACCAGGGAAGCCAGCTCTTCGCCGCCAACCCAGGCCTCGGACCGACATGCCTGATCCCCAAAACCCGCCCCCGAAGATGATGTTTCAGCTCAGCCTGCGGCGGCGCGGGATCAGCGATCAGGCCGTGCTGCGCACCATGGAGGATGTCCCGCGCGATATGTTCGTTGAGGCGGCCGATCGCGCGGATGCCTATTGCGACATGGCGCTCGGCATCGCCTGCGGGCAGACCATCAGCCAACCCTTTGTGGTTGCCTACATGACCGAGCAACTGAGTTTGCAGAAATCCCATCGGGTGCTCGAGATCGGCACCGGCTCCGGCTACCAGGCAGCCGTGCTGTCCAGGCTGTGTGGTCAGGTGCTGACCATCGAACGCTACCGAACCCTGGCGGACCGCGCCCGCGCACGGCTGGCCCAGCTTGGCTACGACAACGTCGAGGTGATGCTGGGGGACGGCTTTGACGTTCCCGCTGACGCCGGCACGTTCGACCGTATCGTCGTGACCGCGGCGATGGAGCAAATTCCGGACGCACTTGCACAACGGCTCGGACCGGAAGGGGTCCTGATCGCTCCGGTTGGTCCACTTCACGGCGTCCAGACCCTTATCCGCCTGGTCAGGACCGAGGCTGGATTCGAGCGCAGGCAGCTTGCGGATGTGCGCTTCGTGCCGGCGTTACCCGGTATCGCGCGGGAGCTGTAAAACGGGCGGATCGGCTTTCCCGCCAACGTCTTAATCCCTGGCCTTAAGCGGTTGTTTACTCGGGACGTGTTTACTCAAAACAATATTTTGTTGCGTACGAGTGAGTAACCATGTCCCGTGCCGTCGAGTTGCTTTGCTCGCGTCGCGTGCCGCAATTGGCGGTACTGGCGCTGATGTCGATCGGTTTTGCTGGCTGCAGCGCCGACATGCAGACCCGCCTTTCTGAAAACCCCTTTGCCTCGCAACCTGAATCTACCGCGTCTGTGCCGCCCTCCCGGGTCGAGCGCCGTGATCTTCCGCAATATTCGCGGCCCCAACAGATTCAGTCGCAGAATATTCGTCCGGCGCTCTCGGCACCGCAGTCCTATCCGGCCAACTCCGGCGTCTCCGGCGGCGGCCGTGGCATGGCGTCCTACACGCCTCCGGCCCATCCGATCGAGGCGACCGGCAGTGTTCCCCACTCGGTCGCGGCTGTGCATGCCCCGGTCCAGGGTACGAGGATCATCGTCGGAACCAGCGACACGCTGGAGATTCTAGCCCGTCGCTACAACGTAACGCCAGCTGCCATCCTGCAGGCCAACGGCTACAGGGGGCCACGCGCTCTTTCGCCGGGACAGCAACTGATCATTCCGCGTTCAGGGGCGGTCGCTGCGGCCCCGGCGATGCCGGTGGTCGCCAGCAGGCCGTTTGCCGTCGCGGCCGCCGCATCGTCGGTCCATGTCGTCAATCACGGCGAGACGTTGCTGGGCATTGCGCGACACAACCACATTTCCGCCGGCGAACTCGCGAGGGCCAATGGCCTTGAGCCGGGTGCGAAGCTCCAGTTCGGCATGAAGCTCAACGTGCCCGTGAGGGGAGCGGCGGCAGCCATCCCGGCGACGCAGCCGGTTGTGGCACAAGCCGTGCCTGCATCGATCCCGCCCGTAACCAGGCTGGCGGCAATTGTACCCGATCCTCATCAGAAGGCGCGGCTCGCGCAAACGACGAATGTCGAAGAGGTCCCAGCCGTCGAAACGGCGGTGAAGGCCTCCGAGGCAACCGGTGCCCTGCCGACTTTCCGTTGGCCGGTTCGCGGCAAGGTGATCACGAGCTACGGTGCCAAGACCAACGGTAAAGCCAATGACGGCATCAACGTAGCGGTGCCGGAAGGCACGCCGATCAAGGCGGCCGAAGACGGCGTCGTCGCTTATTCCGGAAATGAACTGAAGGGATATGGCAACCTTGTTCTGGTGCGTCACGCCAATGGCTATGTGACGGCCTATGCCCACGCCAGCGAGCTTCTGGTCAAGCGCGGCGATACCATCAAGCGCGGTCAGGTGATTGCCAAATCGGGGCAGTCAGGCGAGGTCGCTTCGCCCCAGCTTCACTTCGAAATTCGTAAAGGTTCGACCCCGGTCGATCCGCTGCAATTCCTCAACGGAGCTTGAGCCGCACCCCCATCCGGCCCGCCAGTTCCTGGGTAAACTGCCAGGCCACGCGGCCTGAACGGGAACCACGGGTCGTCGACCATTCCAGGGCTTCGCGTTCAAGCTCCTCCTCAGGGAGCTTGATGCCGAAATGGCCGCAATAGCCTTTCACCATCGCCAGGTATTCGTCCTGGCTGCAGCGGTGGAAGCCGAGCCACAATCCGAAACGATCCGACAGCGAAACCTTTTCTTCGACCGCTTCGCCGGGATTGATCGCGGTTGAGCGTTCGTTTTCGATCATCTCGCGCGCGAGAAGATGCCTGCGATTGGAGGTCGCATAGAGGATGACGTTGTCGGGGCGCCCCTCTATGCCGCCCTCCAGCACGGCTTTCAGCGACTTGTAGGATGCATCGTTGCCGTCGAACGACAGGTCGTCGCAGAATACGATGACGTGGAATGGGGCGTTGCGCAGCAACTCCATCAGCGCCGGCAGGCTCTCGATATCCTCGCGATGGATCTCGATCAGTTTCAACCGCTCTGCCGGCTTGCGATCGCGGTTGATGCTGGCATGGGCTGCTTTCACCAACGAGGATTTCCCCATGCCGCGCGCGCCCCACAACAGCGCATTGTTGGCTGGAAAGCCGTTGGCGAAACGTTCGGTATTCTCGATCAGGATATCGCGCATCCGGTCGATACCCCTAAGCAGGCCGATATCCACCCGGCTGACATGGGGAACGGGCGCAAGCCGTCCGTCGGGATGCCATATGAAGGCATCTGCGTGATGCAGGGCTTCGCCGCCACTGGATGCAGGCGCAGCTGCTGCTAGGTGGACCGCGATGGTTTCAAGCGCCTGCGCAATTCGCTCCGCCGTGTCTTGCCCTGAGGGTGGCGCGTCGCGTTTGGCGGCCAATCGCGGCGTCGCTTGCCGCTTGGACTTTTGGGTGGGGCGCGGAGTGCTTTTTTTTGGCTTTTTTGACATTGCAGGCCTTTCTGACGGCGAACCCTTAACGGGCCTTGCCGGGGCCTGCAAGCGGCCCAAATGAAGGGGTCCATGAGGGGGGTGGCGGCGTTGCAATTGGGGCGGTGGCCGCTATAGTCCGCGCGAAATTTGCCCCCGGATCGGCCGGGCGCCCAAGCCGCGCCCAGCGGTCACCCGTTCCACGAGGATTTGAACGAATGCTGATTACTCCTGCGTATGCTCAGGCCGCAGCCGGCGGCGATACCAACAGTATGTTGATGTCGCTGCTGCCGTTCGCCCTGATCTTCGTGATCATGTATTTCCTGATTCTGCGGCCGCAGCAGAAGAAGGTCAAAGACCACGCGGAATTGGTGAAGAACATCCGCCGCGGCGATACCGTGGTGACGACCGGCGGCCTGGTCGGCAAGGTCACCAAGGTCGTCGACGACGACCAAATCGAATTCGAAATCTCCGACGGCGTTCGCGTTCGGCAGATGCGGCAAATGATCTCCGGCGTTCGCGCCAAGGGCGAGCCGGCGAAGGAGAAGGGCGACCTCAGCAAGGACGAGACAGCCGCGGGCTGATATCGGGCACCGCTTTCTCTCTGGATCTGACGAGTCAATTCAATGCTTTATTTCACACGGTGGAAGGCGCTGGCGATTATCCTGACCGCGCTGGTGGTGTGTCTTTGCGCCGTGCCGAATTTCTTTCCCGAAGCACGGGTGAAGACGTGGCCGCTTTGGGCGCAACGTCATCTGGTGCTCGGCCTCGATCTGCAAGGCGGCTCTTATCTGCTGCTTGAGGTCGATTCCAACTACGTCAAGAAAGAGAAGCTCGATCAGGTGCGCGACGATGCGCGTCGCGTCCTCCGCGAGGCCAAGATTGGCTACACCGGCCTCAACGCGCGAAACGATGCTGTCGAAGTGCGCATTTCCCGCGATAACGAGTTGCAAACGGCGCTGTCGAAGCTGCGCGAGCTGTCTCAGCCGCTGGGCGGGTTGCTCGGCTCAAATGGCCAGCGCAGCCTGGAAGTGGCCGATGCCGGCGGGGGATTGATTCGTCTGACGGTGCCTCAGGCGGCGATCACGGATCGCATCCGTCAGACCATCGAACAATCGATCCAGATAGTCGAGAAACGCGTCAATGAACTTGGCACTGTCGAGCCCGTGATCCAGCGGCAGGGCACCGACCGCATTCTGGTTCAGGTACCCGGTTTGCAGGATCCCACGCGGTTGAAGGAACTGCTCGGCAAAACCGCCAAGATGGAATTCCGCATGGTTGATGAGGCCGTGCCGCCGGATGCAGCCCTGCAGGGACGGATACCGCCGGACGACGAAGTTGTGCCGGAGGTCTCGGGACAGAAGCTTGTCCTCAAGAAGCAAGTGCTGGTTTCCGGCGGTGATTTGAGCGATGCGCAGACATCGTTCGATCAACGCACAAGCGAACCGGTAGTGAGTTTCAAATTCAATTCGGCCGGTGCGCGCAAATTCGCCCAAGCAACGACCGAGGGTGTCGGGCAGCGTTTTGCGATCGTGCTGGATAACCAGGTGATCTCGGCGCCCGTTATCCGCGAGCCCATCATCGGCGGACAAGGCCAGATTTCAGGCAGCTTCACCGTCCAGTCCGCGAACGATCTTGCGATCCTGCTGCGCGCCGGCGCGCTGCCGGCGCCACTGACCGTCATCGAGGAGCGCACGGTCGGTCCGGGTCTCGGTCAGGATTCGATCGAAAAGGGCGAGTTGGCGGCCTATGTCGGCTCGATCCTGGTCATCGTGTTTATGCTCGTGACCTACCGCCTGTTTGGGCTGTTCGCCAACATCGCCGTCACGATCAATGTCGCGATGATTTTCGGGGTGTTGTCGCTTCTCAACGCCACGCTGACTTTGCCGGGCATCGCCGGCATCGTGCTGACGGTCGGCATCGCGGTCGATTCCAACGTGCTGATTTATGAACGCATTCGTGAGGAGATCCGCGGCGGACGCACCGCGATTTCCGCGATCGACGCCGGCTTCAAGCGCGCGCTGGCAACCATCCTCGATTCAAACATCACTACATTCATCGCAGCCGCGGTCTTGTTCTATATCGGAACGGGGCCGGTTCGTGGCTTTGCGGTGACGCTTGGCATCGGCATTCTCACCACGGTTTTCACTGCCTTCACGCTCACCCGCCTGATCGTTGCGGGATGGGTCAGATGGAAGCGGCCGCAAAGCGTGCCGATCTGAAGGGAATGCGGCCGTGACTCATTTCGTTCTCATCGCGCTTGGCGTTCTGATCGTTGTGCTGACGGTGGTCAGCATTTTCGGACTTCTGCCGCCATTGCGGATCGTGCCCGACAATACTCATTTTGATTTCACGCGGTTTCGCCGCATCAGCTTTCCAATCTCCGCACTGCTTTCGATCGTCGCGATAACGCTGTTCTTCACCCACGGGCTGAATTTCGGCATCGACTTCAAGGGCGGTACGCTCATGGAGGTGAGGGCCAAGACCGGTAACGCCGACATCGCATCGATGCGCGGCACACTTGCGGGGCTGGGTCTCGGCGACGTTCAATTGCAGACGTTCGGTGGCCCCGAGGAAGTCTTGATCAGGGTCGCCGAGCAGCCGGGCGGCGATGCGGCGCAACAGGCGGCCGTTCAGAAGGTGCGCGGCGCGCTCGGCGATTCGGTCGAGTACCGGCGCGTCGAGGTGGTCGGGCCGCGTGTTTCGGGCGAGCTACTGGCTTACGGCATGCTTGGGCTGATGCTCGCGATCGTCGCGATCCTGATTTATCTTTGGTTCCGCTTCGAATGGCAGTTCGCGCTTGGCGCCATGATCGCCAACGTGCACGACATCGTGCTCACGATCGGCTTCATGTCGATCTCGCAAGTCGATTTCGACCTCACAAGCATCGCAGCGCTTTTGACGATTCTGGGCTACTCGCTGAACGATACGGTCGTCATCTATGACCGGATCCGCGAAATGCTGCGCCGCTACAAGAAGATGCCGATGCCGGAGCTGCTCAACGAGTCGATCAATTCAACGTTGTCGCGTTCCATCATCACGCACGTCACGGTGACGCTTGCGCTGCTTGCGCTGCTATTGTTCGGCGGCAACGCGATCCACAGCTTTACGGCCGTAATGATGTTCGGCGTCGTACTGGTCGGCACTTATACGTCGATCTTCATTGCCGCGCCGATCCTGATCTACCTTGGCGTCGGCATCCACCGCGCCGATACGCCGGACACGCCTGCGAAGAAATAACACGCGCATGATCCCGCGAAGTGGGAACCGGTTTTCGGACAAGATCATGCCCAAATCAGAAGTAGACCGATCGGATGCGCCGCATCTTCCGAGATCAGCGCCGATCGACGCATATGGGAATGGCGGCTTCGCCTTTGCCGATATGTCGCATCGCGGATCTCTGTTGTGCCTGCCGGATGCCATCTGGGCCTGGCCGGTGACGAGGGCGGCCGAAATCGACGAGTATTCGCTTTCAAGGGTGCTCGCTTCTGCAAACAGGATCGATAGCTTGATTGTCGGCACGGGCACGGACGCCTGGATTGTGCCGCCGCGGCTGCGGGAGGCGTTGCGCGCTGCTCACATCGGCCTCGATTCCATGCAGACGGGGCCGGCGATCCGCACCTACAATATCATGATCGGTGAGCGGCGACGGGTTGCGGCGGCGCTGATCGCCGTGCCATGACCACGCCAGCGGACGACAAGACCGCGGCTGGCCATTGCGCGGAGCTTGTGCGTGCGCAGGACTTCACCCGCTACGCTTCCACCTTGTTTGTGCCGCCCCCGGCGCGGCGGGCGTTGCTGGCGTTGTATGCGTTCAACGTGGAGATCTGCCGCGTCCACTCCCAGGTGAGCCAGCCGCTTCCTGGCGAGATACGGCTGCAATGGTGGCGCGATATGCTTGTCGGCAGTGGCCATGGCGGCGTCGAGGGCAATCCAATTGCAGCCGAATTGCTGCTCGCAATCCGCAGCTATCGACTGCCGGTCGAGCGTCTCTCGCGCCTGATCGAGGAGCACCAATTCGATCTCTACAATGATCCGATGCCGACCATGGCGGCGTTAGAGGGCTATATCAACGATACCTCGTCGACCCTGTTTTCATTGGCCGCGGCCGTGATGGGACCACCATCCGGCGACGTCCAGCATCTGGCGCGTCATGCCGGACTGGCGCTGGGATTGGTGCAGGTGATGGCTTCGTTACCGCTTGACGCCTCGCAACGCCGGTTGTTCGTACCGCAACAGGTGTTGGCGAAGCATGGCTGCGGTCCCGAAGACATATTTGCAGGCAAGCAAACTCCGAACTTGCGTGGGGCGCTGGATGACTTGTTCGGCGAGGCGCGCGCGCATCTCGGCGCCGCCGTAACCCTGCTTCAGTCCGTGGCTCCGGACATTCGCGCGGCTTTTCTTCCCCTGGCGCAAGTCAGGCGAGATCTGGACCTGCTGGCACGGGCTGACAACGACCCCTTTGTGGCGCGGTCGCCATCGAGATTCAGGACGCTGTGGACACTTTGGCGCGCGTCGCGCTCGCGCGCCTTCTCGGGCTGACCATCAATTCATGTCCGCCGTCTCGAAATTGAAGCGGTCGCGCAGATTCTTCCGGGCCTCGAGAATGTTCTTCAAAAAGACGCGATCGGGCTCGCTCGTCACCATTGTGTCGATCAGATCGAGCTGATTGGTCGCCACCAATTGCAGGAGCTCAATGCGCGGCTTGCCGCTGGCGTCACGTGGCAGCGCTTTGACGATCTGAATGTGCTCCGGCGGTTTTGGACCTCCGGCTGCTGCAAGCTCGCCCTTTAGCTCAGTTTCGAGCGCCGTCTGGTCGGATTCGACAAAAGCATAAAGTCCGACGCCTACGCGACGATCGGGAAAAGCGACGATGGCCGCATCGCGCACGGCCGGATTTTTCCGGATCTCCAGCATCAGCACGGGGGCATCATTGACGAGACGCCGCCCGCCACCTTCACGGTCGGTGAAATTGAACAGGCCGCGGGTGATGGCGCGATAGACTTTCTTTCCTGTCGCAAGCCACAGGCTCGCAACCATCGATTTGCGGGCGAGAATCTTGCGCTCTTTCGGCGTCAGGGCGGCCGGCGCGTAGCTGCGCTTGTGCTTCAAGAGATGCCGGAGGTCTTCGTAGGCGGCGATACGAAACAGCCGGTTGCGCGTTCGAAAACACGTCGCGAGCTGGAAGTCCGTCAAATAGGCCTGGCCATCGCGGCCCACCAGCCAGTTCTGTTCCTTGGCGAGGTCGTTGTGGCAGATGCCGGCGCGGTGCAGTCGCCGCAACGCCTGTTTGGCCGAGCGAAAGTAGGCCACGTTCCCGGCCGGCTTGACCAGATGCAATGCCACCCCGTCGATAAAGCCGCGCACCAGCGCCTGCTTGCCGCCCCACAGCAATTCCGGCCCGACGTTGAGCCCCTGCGCGATGGCGAGAGCGCGCCGCTCGCGCTGGAACAGATGACGCGCCAAAATATACGACCACAAGGGCACCTGGTCGATCCGGCGCAGGATAGCGTCGACTTCGCCATTCGGCATGCGGAACCGGCCGCGCTCCACGGACGAGAACACATCACGCTTGAGGAGAACGCCTTCGGTCCATTGCGCCGACAGAATTTCAGCGTCGTCTCTTGGCAAACTCATGAGATGCTCACGCGGCTGCGGCTAGCCGCAAATGATCGGCAATCCAGCGGTCGATATCAGAGAGCGCGCGTGCGCTGAGAGCGTGGCGCTTGGCAATCGCCTTTTCGTTGCCGCGCAGGCGCGTTCCGTCCGGCTTTCTTGTCGGCGGATTGGCAAGCGGCGGAAACAGTCCAAAATTCACGTTCATGGGCTGGAACGAGCGGGGACCGTTGTCGATCGTCTCGAGATGACCGCCGGTGATGTGTCCGAGCAATGATCCAAGCGCCGTTGTCGACGGCGGCGAGGGCAGCGCGCGGCCCTGTGCGTCAGCTGCGGCATAGAGGCCGGCGATCAAGCCAATGCTGGCGGACTCGACGTAACCTTCGCAGCCGGTCATTTGCCCCGCGAAGCGTAGTCGTGGCGCTGCGCGCAAGCGCAGTTGCCGGTCGAGCAGCTTTGGCGAATTCAGAAAGGTGTTGCGGTGCAGACCGCCGAGGCGGGCGAATTCCGCGTTCTCCAGTCCGGGAATCGTGCGAAAGATGCGTTGCTGCGCGCCGTACTTCAGTTTGGTTTGAAACCCCACCATGTTGTAGAGTGTGCCGAGCTTGTTGTCCTGGCGCAGCTGCACGATGGCGTAGGCTTTCACGGTGGGATCGTGCGGGTTCGTCAACCCAACCGGCTTCATCGGGCCGTGGCGAAGCGTCTCCGGGCCGCGCTCAGCCATGACTTCTACCGGCAGGCAACCATCGAAATAGGGCGTGCTGGCTTCCCAGTCCTTGAAATCGGTCTTTTCACCCGCGATCAGCGCAGCGACGAAGTCTTCATATTGCGGCTTGCTCAGGGGACAATTGATGTAATCGGCGCCCGTGCCGCCGGGACCGACCTTGTCGTAGCGCGACTGAAACCACGCCTTCGACATATCGATGGTGTCGCGATGCACGATCGGCGCGATCGCGTCGAAGAATGCCAGCGCATTCTCATCGGTCAGCCCGCGGACCGCGTCCGCCAATGGAGCCGAGGTGAGGGGGCCGGTTGCGACGATGACGTTGCGCCAGTCCGCCGGTGGCAGACCGTCAATTTCGCCGCGCTGAAGCTCGATCAGGGGATGATCTTCCAATGCCTTGGTGACGGCTGTCGAGAAACCGTCGCGATCAACCGCGAGCGCGCCGCCCGCCGGGACCTGATTTGCGTCGGCTGCGCGCATGATTAGCGATCCGAGCCGGCGCATTTCCTCGTGGAGCAGCCCCACAGCATTGTTGGCGGCATCGTCGGAACGAAACGAATTCGAACAGACGAGCTCGGCCAAGCCCTCCGTTCGGTGAGCTTCCGTCGTCCGGTGGGGCCGCATCTCATGGAGAACGACGCGGAGGCCGGCATTAGCGGCCTGCCAGGCGGCTTCCGAGCCGGCGAGACCGCCGCCGATGATGTGGATGGGTTCCGATGAAAGGGTGCCTGTCATGCGGCACAGAGGTAGCGCGTTTCGCCCGACAGTGGAATGCGCAGTGTCCGCTACATACGACAACGCCCGCCAACGGCGGGCGCTATCCGTATTCCGGTGGAATTTTGATCAACCGTTGTAGTTGCCGGCCGCAACGCGCGGAATGTCCGAACGATCGAGCCCAATGTCGGCCAGTTCCCGGTCGTTGAGCTGAGACAGCTCGGCGACATTGCGCTGATAGTCACGGAACGCCTGGATCATTCGAATGAGCGAGAGCAACATGGTAGTCTCCTTGACATCCTGATTCAGTCTTTATCTGAGTACTGAATCGTCGAAGCCAATATAAGTCCATCTCTCGCACCGCAGAAGCTGAAATGCTGCGTTGCAGCTAATCTCTAGACGCATAACTCGGCAAGGATTGATTAACTATTCGGTTCACTCTCCAAGGAAGAAGGCGAATGAAAGTCTCCTTTTTTGCTATTTTTCCTGGAATTGTTGCCCGAAACGCCTATTTTTCGGCCGTAGCTCAAGTCATTTAGGCATGCCTTGCGACCAACCAAGTAATGAACAATTTTTCATAATCGGCCTTGCCACCTAGGGTGCATGGGTGAGCTGAGTCGCGAAGTACGCCACGGTTCGGGCATAGACGTCGCTTTTGTTCCACTCCTGTAGCACCGGGAAGTTCGGGCTTCCAGGCTGCCAGTCTTTGCCCTTTTGCCAACCATGGCTCTGCAAGAAGTTGGCGGTAGAGGCCAGAACGTCCGGAGGGCTGCGCAAGAGGTCGCGGCGACCATTGGCGTCGAAGTCGACGGCATATTTGATGTAATTCGACGGCATGAACTGGGTCTGACCGATTTCGCCGGCCCAGGCGCCGCGCATTTCCGCAGGCGTTAGATCGCCGCGGTCGATGATGCGAAGCGCATCCAGCAATTCGCCACGGAACATCTCGGCGCGCCGGCAATCATAGGCCAGCGTCGCCAACGACCTCAATGTTGGAAACTTTCCGATATTGACGCCGAAGTCGGTCTCGAGCCCCCAGATCGCAACCAGCACCTCGCCGGGCACGCCGTAGGCTTCCTCGATCCGGGACAAGACCGATCCGTATTGCTTCATCATATTGGCGCCGCGCGCGAGCCGCGGCGGTACCATGCGGCCGGAGAACTGCTCAAAGCTTTGATCGAAAACCTTTTGCGAGTGATCGCGGGAGATGACGCTTTGGTCGGGCGTCACACCGTTGAGGCTCGACGCAATCGTCGCCTGCGAAATGCCCTTCGAGGCTGCTTCGGTCTTGAAGCCATCAAGCCAGGTCTGAAAGCTGCCAGAGCCGCACGGCACGGCGGCCTGGGCCACCGTCGCCGATATCGCCAAGGCCACGCCAGCTGCAAGAAGGGTGGACGTTACAATCTGCCGCCGCCGCAATCGGATAGCCTTCCGCGCTGAAGATCGGGTGCGGGATATGTCGGGCGCAACCGCGGCCAAAACAAGGCCTGAGCAAACCTTCCGGAACCGTCGCGTCCATAGTGACGGAACTGCCGGTCGATGGTCACCGGCAGTCCGGTCGTTTTATTTATGCGCCGTCCTTGCGCCGCCAGGGGAACAGGTTGGCGGGGAAATCCGCAGCCGGCCGCTTTTCGCGCGGCGGACGCGGCGGGGTCGGCCGTTGGAAAGGATCCGGCGCGATCACCTCGCGATAGAGATGCCAGGTCGCGTGACCGAGCAGCGGGACCACGACCGCAAGACCGAGGAACAGCGGGATCGATCCCACCACTAGCAGCGCGGCGACGATGAGACCCCAGGCGGCCATGGCAACCGGGTTGGCTGCAACGACGCGGAGCGACGTCACCATCGCTTCCGCGGCGCTGGCGTGACGATCAAGCATCAGCGGGAAAGAAACCACGCTGATGCAGAGCGCAACGAGGGCGAACAGGAAACCAACGCCGCATCCGACCACGATCAGCCACCAGCCTTGCGGGGAGGTCAGCACGCGCCGCGCGAAGTCCGGTATTTCGGCCGCGGCCTCATAGCCGAACGCGGCGACATAGATCGCCTGCGCCGTTGCGATCCAGACCACGAACAAGGCGAACAGCAGCGTGCCGACGCCGAGCATGGCGCCGAATGACGGCGAACGGAACACGTCGAGGGCATCCCACGCCGAGGGCTCCTGGCCGAGCTCGCGACGGCGGCTGAGTTCGTAAAGGCCAAGCGCGGCGAATGGGCCGAGCAGGGCAAAGCCCGCGGCCAACGGAAACAACAGCGGCAAGACCGAGTAGCCGAGTACGGCGCGGGCGAGCACAAGGCCGAGCACCGGATAGATCACGCACAGAATGATCGCGTGACTTGGAACTTCCTTGAAATCTTCCCAGCCGCGCCGCAACGCGTCGTGCAGATCGGAAAGACCAATCCGGCGGATGATGGGACCTGTATCCTGGGCTGGCTGAGCCAGCGGTGGGGCATTGCCTGAGTATGGAGTGGCCATGGTCGCTATCTCCCTTGACGTGGCGGCCCGCCTTGACGTCGAAAGAGGACGCACGAGGCCGTCCGCAGAAATGATCACGATCAGGCCAGACGCGAAGACAGGGAAACGAAAACTGGCCGTGTCGCGAGCTGAACCGCAATGGTACTCCGATTTGCCTGTGTTGTCTCTCACGCTTGAGTGACGGCGCAGCGCGAACGTCGTTCGCGAATATTCGTGCCAATTTGAATGACTTTGCCATCGCTGTGGCGGCGCAACAGAGTGCGCGGTTTCGTCGTGCATTGCCGTGGTCACCTGGTGTCATTCCGCCGTCATTGCCGCATAGTTCAGTCCAATCGCGCTGCCGTTCCGCATTGGCAAGGTGTGCCGGGCGGACTAAGCTTTGCGCCGCCCGGCTGGGGTGCTGCCGGCAATTGAGAAAAAGCTGTTCGAGTTTTTGACACGATCCAAATCTTCACCCGACCTCTGGTTCATCAGGAGCGAGCGATGAGTATCTTCGGAAAAATCATGAGCGCGATCTTCGGCACCTCGGCGAGCGCAATCCCCACAAGCGGTGGCGCTGCGCCTTCGTCTGGCGGAGCTGCGTCATCGGGCAGCGCATCTGCGGCGCCGGCCGCGCCCGCGCAGTCCGTTGACGTCGCGCCGATCCTTGACAAGGCGGTGGCGGCGAAGAAGGAGAAGCTGGAGTGGCGCACCTCGATCGTCGACCTCATGAAAGCGCTCGACATCGATTCAAGCCTGTCGGCGCGCAAGGAACTCGCCCACGAACTCGGCTATACCGGCGATACCAACGATTCCGCGAGCATGAACATCTGGCTGCACAAGCAGGTGATGGCGAAACTGGCCGCGAATGGCGGAAAGTTGCCCGCTGACGTGAAGTGGTAGTCTGACTTTCATAACGTGACTTTTCATATGGTGAAGGCCCGCGAAATCGCGGGCCTTTTTTCATGCCTTAGTCGCAACCGCGATGTCTTGCAGGGCGGGGAGGCGGGCGGTAGACAGCTCTTCAAGATCAGCAACAATTTTGGAGCACGCGCATGGAAACCGTCGATCGCAGAGCCCTTCTGGCAACGGGCGCGCTGGCGCTGGCGGGCACGGCCGCGGGCAGCCGTCCGGCCCACGCTCAATCCGGCGCAAAGCCGATCTTCGAGGTGGCGGCCGTGACCATACCGATTGCCGGCGAGAAGGACGTGTTTCCGGTACGCCGCATCTATTGCATCGGTCGCAATTACGCGGCGCATGCGATCGAACGTGGTTCCGACCCGACGCGCGAACCGCCGTTCTTCTTCCAGAAGCCGACCGACGCGATCCAGAATGTCGCGCCTGGCACGGTGGCGAACCACCCCTATCCCTCGCTCACCAAGAACTATCACCACGAGGTTGAACTCGTGGTCGCATTGAAATCCGGCGGCACCAATATCGCACCCGACAAGGCACTCGATCATGTCTACGGTTACGCGCTCGGTCTCGACATGACGCGGCGCGATCTCCAGAACGGCATGGCGGCGGAGAAGAAGCCCTGGGAAATCGGCAAGAGCTTTGATCATGCGGCCGTGCTCGGGCCGATCCATCCCGCGACCAGGACCGGACACTTCACCAAGGGCGCGATCTCGCTCGCGGTCAACGGCAACGTCCGCCAGTCCTCCGACCTCAGCAAGATGATCTGGAGCGTCGCCGAGCAGATCGCCAAACTGTCTGAAGCATTCGAGCTGAAGGCCGGCGACATCATCTATTCCGGCACGCCGGAGAATGTCGGTCCGGTCGTCAAGGGCGACGTCCTGGTTTGCAAACTCGACGGCCTGTCGGACATGTCGATCCGGATCGTCTGAGAGGTCGGCTGTCGTCCCCGCGCACGCGGGGACCCATACGCCGCGGCTTTCCTGTTTCTATAGGTGGTTATCAGCTTTCACTTCCATGGGCTCCGGTGGTTATGGTTCCTTGCTTCGCAGGGACGACGGGTCTCCCGATCATCCCACCATATCCGCGTATGCCGAATGCTTGCTCAAATAGTCGACCACGAAGCCGCAACCGGCAATCACCTTGCGACCGTCGGCGCGGATCAACGCCAGCGCGCCCTCGACGAGTTTTGAGGCGATGCCCTGGCCGCGCAAGGCGCGCGGCGTCTCCATGTGCGTGATGATCACGGCCGCCGGCGTGATACGGTAGTTTGCAAAGGCAACGCCGCCTTCCACATCGAGCTCGAAGCGGTTTTGCGTCTTGTTGTCTCGAACCATGGATGCTGCGCCGCTCATTGTTTCAGCAGATCGGCGTACTCGCCGTGTTTTTCAATATAGGCTTTGACGAACGGGCACTCCGCAACGACCTTTATGCCATCGGCCCGCACCTGATCGAGCGCACCCTTCACAAGTCTTGAGCCGATACCCTGGCCTGCGAGTTCCGGCGGGACTTCGGTATGGATGAAGGTGATGACATCGTCCGAGACTTTGTAATAGGTCGCGGCGAGATGACCGTCGACGGTGAGTTCGTAGCGATTTTGCGACTTATTGTTGACGACATCCATCATCGATTCTTTTCTCAGGTTTTCCAAACTGTGCCGGCTTAACAAACGTGCGTGAATCTGGTTCATGCTCGCGCTACCGAACCGATTTTGTCCATCATTAAGGATTATCCCATGAAAATCATCCTCATTATTCTCGGCCTTTTGCTGCTTGTTGTGGCCGGCTGCTATTTCGTCTTGCCGGCAGACCAGTTGCCGAGCTTCTTCCCCGGTCATGAGGCCGGCCTCGCCCGCATTCACGCCAAGCATGGCATCATTGCCGCCGCCGCGGGCATCGTGCTGCTGGCCGCGGGCTGGTGGGTCGGGCGCAGGTGAGAGGCACGTGAACGTCGGCTGGAATTCCATTACGTCAGCACTGCTTACGATTTTGAAATTCCTGTCGTGTCGCTTTCTTGAAACGAAATTCGATTCGTCCGTACCTGCCGCGGTAGCGGGCCTGGTTCATACCCTGGGTCATTGCTGCTGGCCGCCCTTGCTTAACCAGCGGAGTAAGGGCCGCTCACTCACCTTGCCACGATGACATGACAACGCGATCTCGCGGCACCAAATGCCCGAGCCTTGCAAATCCCTCCGAATGAGAAGGGCGCAGGAAACGCCGGATGCAAGACCGCACCCGCAGCCCTGTGTGCGAATGAAAAAAGCACACAAGCGTAGTCACTACAGGCAAGGCCGGATCACCCGGCGTTTCCTGCGCGATGGTTTTACGGGTTCCTTCGTGCTCTTCCCGGCGATCGGGCTTTCTTGCCGCCGTCACCCCCGAGAAGCGTTGGCTTCTTGAGAGTTTGATATCAGCGTCGAGATATCAGAACCACA
>NZ_JBAVCF010000133.1:0-8093 GCF_049586575.1 Bradyrhizobium sp. | reverse complement strand
AGGCGCGCGACGCTTACCGTGTCTACCGCTCCAGCTACGACATCGCCAGCCGCTATGAGCGCGACGTGCTGCCACAACGCCAAACCATCATGGAGGAGATGCGACTGCAATTGTCGAGCATGCAGGTCGACGTCTTCGCGCTCGTAACGGAGACACGCCAGCGCGTAGCGTCGCAACGAGCCGCCATCGATGCCCGGCGCGCTTTCTGGTTCTCGCAATCCGACCTCATGACCGCCGTCAACGGCGGAGGGGCCGGCGCAGGCAGTGACGGCCCATCGCCAGCCGTCTCGACAGCTCAATCGGTCGGCAACAGTCACTGAAGGAGACGAGCCATGTTTTCACGTCGAGGTTTGCTGGGGACCGCCGCTCTGATCGGCGCCAGCGCGGTCAGCGGCCGCGTTCAGGCGGCTGCGATTCCGGAGGCGCCGATCAAGAACAACGCCGTGATGCAGCCGCCGCTGCACCCCTCGAGCGGGCCGGACTACCGTCCGGTCGTCACATTGAACGGATGGTCGCTGCCTTGGCGAATGAACGGCGACTGGAAGGAGTTTCATCTGGTCGCGGAGCCGGTCGTGAGGGAATTCGCGCCCGGCATGAAAGTCAACCTCTGGGGCTATAACGGCCAGGCACCGGGACCGACGATCGAAGCAGTCGAAGGCGACAAGGTCCGCATCTTCGTCACCAACAAGCTTCCCGAACACACCACGGTGCATTGGCACGGCATGCTGATCCCAAACGGCATGGACGGAGTTGGCGGCCTCAACCAGCCCCACATCGATCCCGGCAAGACGTTCGTCTATGAGTTCGAGCTCAGGAAGAGCGGAACCTTCATGTACCACCCGCATTCCGACGAGATGGTGCAGGTAGCGATGGGCATGATGGGCATGTTCATCGTGCATCCGCGTGACATCTCGTTCCGCGCCGTGGAACGCGATTTCGTCTTCATCATGAGCACGTATCGCGTAGATCCCGGCACTTCGCTGCCGAACATCAACGAGATGACCGAGTTCAACATGTGGACATGGAATTCCCGCGTGTTTCCGGGCATCGACCCGCTGCCGGTGCGGCTCGGCGACAAGGTCCGCGTCCGCATGGGCAATCTCACAATGACCAATCACCCGATCCACCTTCACGGCCACAGTTTCTCGGTGAGTTGCACGGACGGCGGGTGGGTGCCCGAGAGCGCGCAATGGCCGGAGGTGACGATCGACGTTCCCGTCGGGGCGATACGCGCGTTCGATGTCGTCGCCGACAATCCCGGCGACTGGGCGTTCCACTGCCACAAGGCGCACCACACCATGAACGCGATGGGGCATTCGATGCGCAATTTCATCGGCGTCTCAAAGAAGGATCTGGCGAATGTGGTCGGCAAGCTCGCGCCGGAGGCGATGATATTGGGCAATACCGGCATGGCGATGGGCGATATGGAAATGCCCGCACCCGACAACACGCTCCCGATGATGACAGGTAGCGGTCAGTTCGGACCCATCGAGATGGGCGGCATGTTCACCGTGATGAAGATCCGCGAGAGCTTGGCGCGCGACGATTATCGCGATCCCGGCTCCTACCAATACCCGGCTGGTACCGTTGCTCACGAAGTTGATGCGCCCGTTACCGGGCCGGCCCGGCAGCCGCGGGCGGCGCCAGACCCTCACGGCGGCGCTGCGCCCATGAAGGGAATGAAAATGTAGCGGTAGCCGAGCAAAAACGCCGCCGGTCAGATGACTAATTAAACAAGGAGAACAGCATGATTCAGGCAGATGGCGGGAGTTTCCATCCGCGCGGCACTGCTGAGTTTGATTTGCATCAAGCGCCTGCCGACAGAATTAGGCACTCATAGCCAACCATCGTTCATCGGGAGAAGGCTCATGAAACATTCGGCACTGGCGGCTGCATTGTTGGTTGCGCTCGGTACCTCGTCTTGGGCGCAATCGCCGCCCGATCACGAGGCTCACCATCTTGACCAAAAGCTGTCACCGGCAACACCGCCGTCACCACCTGCCGACCAGTCCGGAATGACAGGACAGGGCATGATGGGCGACGCGCAAGACAAAATGGGTGGGAAAGGCATGATGAACATGATGGGCGAAAACATGCCCATGATGATGCATATGATGGGCAGCATGCGGCAGCCGGCCGGCATGGAGATGATCGACCACGTCGAGGGTCGCATCGCCTTTTTGCGGGCCGAACTGAAGATTACCGACGCACAATCCGCCGCCTGGGATGCGTTCGCCGACGTTTTGCGGGCCAACGCAAATAGCCTTGGCGAGGTGCGCGCGTCGATGGTGGGGCAGGGAGGCGCCGCCTCGCAGACATTGGTTGGTCGCGTTGCGTTGCAGGAGAAGTGGTTGGCAGCGCGTCTCGAAGGGACCCGTGCGATCAAAGCGGCTCTGACTAATCTCGTCGGTACGCTCTCGGACGATCAGATCAAGACGGCGAACGAACTCCTCGCGCCCCACATGGGTATGGGCATGATGGGGATGATGGGAGGCATGCACCGGGGCCAGATGGGGTCCGGCCAGATGCCGCCGGGACGAATTATGCCGGGGCGATGATTTCGGTAGCTTGAGCAGGCGAGGTTTTCCGCGACGGCCTTACCGGCGCAATCCGAGAACACGAGGTGGCCCTGCGTTCAACGATGGCTGAACCGACGCTGCCTTGCCACGACAAAGCTAAACTGCGATCGATGCCGTCAGAGGCCGCGTCCAACTGGTCGAGTATTGCGCAGCGCTTGGACCGGAGTCTCAAGGGGAGACTGCATTTTCACCTTGCAGGATTTTAGATTGTGTGCGGTGCGAAGGCGAGACGACCGATTCTGAGAGACAGGCTGCTCTGGAACAACACAAAGTTGCGGGATGCACCCTGCGCTGCCAAGATAACGCCATCGGCTATCAGCCTGCTCGACCTTTGACGAAAAGGCAGGGGCGCCCATGCTCTACTTCACCATCAAATGCCTGTTGTCTGGCCTGATAATCGCCGTCGTTTCCGAAGTGGCAAGACGAAGTCCCACTCTCGGTGCACTCATTGTTTCGCTGCCCCTGGTGTCCCTATTGGGCATCCTTTGGCTCTGGCGTGACACCAAGGATATCGACCGAATTGCTGCTCATGCCGAATCCACGTTCTGGTACGTGCTACCATCGCTTCCGATGTTCTTGGTCTTGCCGGCGCTGCTCAGGGCAGGGGCGGGCTTTTGGCCGAGCTTGGGCGCAAGCTGCCTACTCACCGTGACACTGTATCTTGCCACCGCGTGGACTCTCGCAAGATTTGGGATCAGTCTTTGACAGCGCGGTTGGGGCCAATCGCATAACGCGGGATGAGATGGCGCGTCAGCTTTTGGACCCCAAAAGCGCATCATGAAGTCAACCTAGCGTCGCCGGTCAGATGCGATTGCGTTCACGACGTTCTGCAAGACTTTGCCTTCCAGGCCAGACTCGCGGAAGATCGTCTCGACTTCCTCGATTTCCTTTTCGCGCAGATGGTCGATCTCGTGGTTCTTTGCGGCTCTCCTCGGCCGACCCGGCGCGCGACTTTTACGTAGCGTGTTTCGCTGCTGGAGACTCCTGTCGCAGCGCGATGTAAATGGCTGGAATGACGAGAACGGTAAGCAATGTGGAGGACGCTAGTCCAAACAGTAGTGAGATTGCCAAACCCTGAAAGATCGGATCGAGCAGGATCGTCGCAGCGCCGATCATGGCGGCGAGCGCCGTGAGCACGATCGGCTTGAAGCGGACGGCGCCTGCTTCAAGCACCACCTCGCGCAGAGGCTTGCCCTCTGAACCGCTGTGGCGGATGAAATCGACCAGCAGGATCGAGTTGCGCACGATGATGCCGGCGAGCGCGATGAACCCGATCATCGAAGTTGCGGTGAACGGCGCTCCCAGCAGCCAATGCCCGATCAGAATGCCGATCAAGGTCAGCGGAATGGGCGTCAGGATTACCAGTGGCAGGCGAAAGCTTCTAAACTGGGCGACAACCAGCACATAGATGCCGAGGATCGCTGCGCCGAAGGCCGCGCCCATGTCGCGGAAGGTTACCCAGGTGATCTCCCATTCGCCATCCCACAGCAGCGTCGGATGCGTTTCGTCGGCCGGTTGTCCGTGCATCTTGACGGCCGGCTTGGGCAGCGTTCCCCAGTCATGCGTATTGATGCGATCGTCCACCGCTAGCATCCCATAGAGCGGCGCCTCGAAGCGGCCGGCGAGCTCGGCCATCACCATGTCGGCGAAGCGGCCATCGCGCCGGAAGATGACGGGCGTTCCTTCTTCCATGGTCGCCTTCACGACCTGGCCCAATTCGACGACAGTCTTGCTCCCCGGCAACGTATTCGCGGGCACCGGTGTCGAGGCCAGTGCCTCGTCCCAGACCAGATCGCGCTTTGGCAGCCGCACCGCTATTTCGATCGGATTGCGATCTTCGCCGCGATGCGAATAGCCGATCGAGATGCCGCCGAACAGCGCCTGGATCGTGTCGTAGACGTCGCGCTGCTCGACGCCGAAGAATTCGAGCCGGTCCTGATCGATCGAAAGACGAAGCCGCGGCCGCTTTTCGCCGATCGAATCGTCGATATCGACGATGAAAGGCACTTCCGCAAAGACCTTCTTCAGCTCACGCGTAACCGCGCGGCGCGTGACTGCATTCGGGCCATAAACCTCGGCAAGGAGTGTCGCCAGTACCGGCGGTCCCGGCGGCACCTCGACCACCTTGATGCTGGTGCCGGCGGGAAGTTCGAGCGTCTTCAATTGCTGCCGCAGTTCGAGTGCGATCTCGTGGCTCGCCCGCTTGCGCTCAGTGCGGAAAGCCAGGTTGACCTGCAGTTCCCCGAGTTCCGGCCTCTCGCGCAGGTAATAGTGACGAACGAGACCGTTGAAATTGAACGGCGCTGCGGTACCGGCATAGGATTGCAGGGAGGTCGTCTCCGGCAGTCGCCGCGCGATCTCCGCGGCTGCGAACAGGACGCGCTCGGTCGCCTCGAGGCTTTCGCCTTTCGGAAGGTCAACCATGACGGCAATTTCGGACTTGTTGTCGAAAGGCAGCAATTTGACCGTGACGGATTTGGTCGCAAACAGCGTCATCGACAGCAGCGTGGCGCCGCCGACGACGAGCAGGAACCTCCAGGCCGCGCGCTTGCTGCTCACGATCGGCGTCGCAAAACGGCGGTAGAGCGAGCCGAGCCTTCCTTCAGCGTGCGCGGCGTGAGCCGCAACCGCGTCGCCCCTGGGCGCCAGCCGCAGCATCAACCAGGGCGCGACCACCATGGCCACAAAGAAGGAGAACAGCATCGCCGCGGAAGCGTTCGCCGGTATCGGCGCCATGTACGGACCCATCAGCCCCGACACGAACAGCATCGGCAATAGCGCGGCAACCACGGTGAGCGTCGCAACGATGGTGGGATTGCCGACCTCGGCGACCGCTTCGACCGTTGCCTGGAGGCGAGGGCGGCCGTCCCGCATGGCCCAGTGACGGGCGATGTTCTCGACCACAACGATGGCGTCGTCGACGAGAATTCCGATCGAGAAGATTAACGCAAACAGGCTGACGCGGTTGATGGTGTAACCCATCAGGTTGGCGGCAAACATCGTGAGCAGGATGGTTGTCGGAATGACGACGAAGGTGACGATCGCCTCGCGCCAGCCGATCGCAACGGCAATGAGCACCACGATCGAAATCGTTGCCAGCGCGAGATGAAACAGAAGCTCGTTGGCCTTTTCGTTGGCCGTCTCGCCGTAGTCGCGGGTCATCGTTACCTGGACGTCGTCGGGAATCAGGCTGGATTTCAGTCCCTCCAGGCGGCGGGCGACGTCGGCGGAGACCACCACCGCGTTGGCGCCGGCGCGCTTGGCGAGCGCAAGACTGACCGCGGGCACGCGCGTCCATTGTCCTTTGCCATCCGGCGCCTCGTTCCAGACCCGATGATCGATCGTGCTCGGTCCGATCGCGACGGTGGCCACGTCCCTGACATAGACCGGACGCCCGTCGCGGGTCGAAATCAGCAGCATTCCAATATCGGGAATGCCGGACAGCGTCTGACCGGCAGCGACACTGCGCACAGTGCCGGCGTCACGGACCTGCCCGGCCACGAATGACCGGTTCGCGTCTTTCACTTTCGCGACGAGCTGCTGAAGCGTGACGCCGTAAAGTGATAATCTTTCCGGATCGGGCTCGACCCGGATCTCCTGCGCCGCACCGCCCGAAATGTAGGTCAATCCGATGTTGTCGACTTTCACGAGTTCGGAGCGCAGTTTGTCGGCGAGCTCGTACAGGTCCTTGTCGGTCCAGCGATCCGCGGCCTGCGGTTTCGGCGACAGGGTCAATACGGTCACGGCGACGTCATTGATGCCGCGCCCAACGATCAGCGGCTCGGGGATGCCGACAGGGATACGGTCGAGATTAGCGCGGATCTTCTCGTGAACGCGCAGGATCGCGTCCTCGAATTTGGTGCCGACCAGAAAACGCGCGGTCACCATCACGCGATCGTCTTCAGTCTGGCTATAGACGTGCTCGACGCCGTCGATGCCCTTGACGATGGCCTCCAGCGGTTTGGTGACGAGTTCGACGGCGTCGGGGCCGCGCAATCCGTCCGCGTTCACGCGGATATCCACCATCGGCACGCTGATCTGCGGCTCTTCCTCCCGCGGGATCACGACGACGGCGATCAGGCCGACGACGAGGGCGGCTATCAGGAATAATGGCGTTAGCGGCGAAGTGATGGTCGCTTTCGTCAGCCGGCCTGAGAGTCCTAGATTCACGGCCGCTCCAGTCTGTCGCCGGCACGAAGACCGGACAGGATTTCCAGCCCGTCGGGAAGCGCAGGCGTCGGCATCTCGCGACCACGCTGCACCGGCACCTCGATGGTGGCCTTGCCCTTGTTCAGGCGGACATAGTCGATGCCAAAGCGCGTCTTGACGTAACTCGATGGGACGATGAACGCCGGCCGGGTGCCGCCGGAAATCCACACCCGTAACCGATCGCCGACGAAATATTCGCCGAGCCCCTCGACGGTCGCATCCGCGATCACGCGACCTTCCTCGATCTGGGGATAGATCAGGTCGACAACGCCCCATTTGGCCGTGCGCTCTCCGAATTCGTCGCCATCGAGGCGAATGCGATCACCGGCCTTCAGCAAGCGGGCGTGCTCCTCCGGAAGCCTCAATCGCAGCTTGAAATTCTGCTGCGCGACCGTGACGAGAGGATCACCGGGCAGAACCACCGAGCCTACCGCCACCAGGCGCTTCAGGACACGGCCGTCCTGCGGGGCCAGAACCTGCCCTTCCGTCTGCTGCTGCTGGATGACGCCTCGTTCCGCCGTCTTGGCGCGGAGATTGTTCTCGGCAACGTTGAGGGCCGTTCGCGCCTCATCGAGCCGGGTGCGCGCAAGCGTGCCACGATCGACCAATCCCGAGATGCGATCAAAATCGGTCTGCGCCTGATCGGTCTGGGCCTGCAGCGCCTGGATCTGCGCATCGAGCGACTTCATTTGAAGCGCGAGTTTCTGGTCGCCCACGACCGCGATCGCCTGACCTTGCGTTACCGCGTCGCCTTCCCTGACGTGGAGTTCGGCCACCGTGCCGCCGATTCGGCTGCGCGCCGGAACTACACTGGTGCTTTCCACGGTCGCAAAGACCGCCTTCTCGTCCGCGATCGAACGCTGCTCCACGGTCAGCGTCTCTGCGCAGGCTGTGCCTGCGACGAAAGAAAGTGACGCAAACGTCACCAAAAGCCGGAAGCTTTGCCTGATCATGGCATTACCCATCCGCCGCACAGCGGCACCTCATTTTCATTTCATCAGTGACTTGTCCGCGCGTTGATTTTTCTCAACGCGGTTGTCGCCGCGCGCCCCTAGCCTTAGGGGTGCAATAGACCTGATAGAGCGTCTTCAGGACTTCGCGCGCGGGCTCGCTGGCGATCGAATAGTAGATCGTTTGCGCATCGCGGCGCGTCGATACCAGGCCGTCCTTGCGAAGGAGTGCAAGATGCTGGGAAACCGTGGAATCCCGCAGTCCCAGGAATTCGGTCAACTCACCGACGGAATGCTCGCCGTCGATCAACTGGCAGATGATCAGAAGCCGGTGCCGGTTGGAAAGCGCCTTCAG
>NZ_JBAVCF010000132.1:0-2813 GCF_049586575.1 Bradyrhizobium sp. | reverse complement strand
GTCTAGCGTGAGGGCGAATTACTTGAGCGGATCACAGAGCAACTTTTGAGCAGTGGGGAGCATCGTGTCGGAGCAACCTATGACAAGTGACCGTTCTTCTGTTCTGTGGAGCCGGGCCAGCTTCCTCAAAGCCGCGCTCGGGACGGCCTGCGCCGGCGCAATGGTGAGATTGGCGCGGGCGGCGGGTGATCCGGTCGTGCAGATCGCGGCTTCGCGCGGGGTGGTCTCCGCCCCGATCTGGAACGTTTCGAACCATGCCGCGCGTTATGGCTTCCGCGTCCAGATGTCGGTGCTCTTCACCTACGCCGACCAGCAGCGAGCCGCCCAGAACAACCAGACCGAGCTCGCCACCACCGGCATCAACAATCCGGCGATCGTCGCCGACCAGGGGATTACCAATCTCCGCTACATTTCCGGCCAGCAATTCGGCGGCCAGAATCTCGTCCTGCGCAAGGGCGTGACGGCAGACACGTGGAAGGCGCTGGAAGGCAAGACCATCGGCGTGGTGCCGGGAACGTATGCGCGCGTGCTGTTTCTGGTCGCAGCGCAGGAGGGCGGCGCCGATCTGGACAAGATCAAGATCGTCAACGTTTCGGTCGGCGCAACGGCGCTCGAGGCGTTGCGCAAGGGCGATCTCGACGGCTTCGTGCTGTTCGCGCCCATGACTGACCAAGTGGTGGTGGAAGGGATCGGCTATTATCCGCCCAAGCTGGATATCGGCGCTTGCTCTCTGGGTCCCGCCAACGGGGGCATTTTGGCCAACACCGCGTTCCTGAGCGACAAGGCGCTCACTCTGAATTTCATGAAGGCGTATCTCGACAGCGTCCATGAAATGCAGAACGAAGCAGCCTTCGTGAAGGTCGCGACGCAATTGGCGGGCATCAAGCCGGAGGTCGCGCAGGAAGCCTTCCGCAATCTCTACTTCAGCGAAACGATCGACGTGAACGCGATCACCGCGGCGGCAAAACTAGGACCCCGATTCGGCTATACGAAGTCGGATGTTTCGGACAAAGTGGCGTCCGTCATTGATTTTGGACCGCTGATGCGCGCGACGGGCAAAACGCAGGCCGAGCTCACCGGCACGCCGCCGGCGGCGCAGAAACTGGTCCGTCGCTGACGGATATGCATCCAGCTTCGTTGTCGCAACCCGCGGGCCTCGTTCGGGTCGGGCCAAAAGCCCCGCAGTTTGACGCAACGGCAGACGCTGCGCGGAGGAAGATCTGGCGCCTCGCGCGTCGCATCGCGCTGCCGGCGGCCATCCTCATTGCCTGGGAAGCCGTCACCGCGGCGCAGTGGGTGTCGAGCGCCTCGCTGCCATCACCGCTCGCCGTCGCCGCCGCCTGGTGGGAGTGGATTTTCGGTCCGCGCCAGGCGCTCGCTTGGTATTCGGGCACGTGGGTCCTTTACCTCCTCATGAGCCTCGAACGCGTTGCGGCCGGCTTCGCGATTGCCGCCGCCGCCGGCGTTTCGCTCGGAGTGCTGATCGGCTGGTATGCCGTTGTCGAGGACCTTTTCGACGGAACGATCAACTTCCTGCGGGCGGTGCCGATGACCGCCTGGGTGCCGTTCGCCGTCTTCCTTTTCGGCATTCACGAATCGGCGGCGATCTTCCTGATCGCGTTCGGGTCGTTCTTTCCCATCGTCGTCAATGTCGCGGCAGGCGCGCGGCAGACGCCGCGTATCCTCATTCGCGCCGCGCGCATGCTCGGCACGCCGCCGCGGAAGTTGCTGCTGCGCGTGGTGCTGCCCGCCGCGCTTCCCTCCATCTTTACAGGTCTGCGCGTCGGACTCGGTTTGGCCTGGGTCCTTGTCATCGTCGCCGAGATGCTGGCCGTGCAGGGCGGTCTCGGTTACGCGCTGTGGTCGGCGTATCAGTTCAGCCGGCTGGATCTCATCCTCGCCGCGATCGTAAGCGTGGGCGGCCTTGGCCTCGCATCAGACCGCCTGATCTCGTTGCTGGCGCGGCGGATTCTCCGCTGGCAGACGGGGAGCATGGGCCAATGAGCAATCAGGCTCCGTTCATCGCCTTCCGCAATGTCTACAAGAGCTTTCGCGATGCCCGCGAAGGCCGGCTCGTGCACGCGCTCGATAACATATCGCTGGAGATCGAGCGCGGAGCGTTCGTCACTGTCATCGGACCGAGCGGCTGCGGAAAAACGACGCTGCTCAACCTATTGGCCGGCTTCGAGCGGCCGAGCAGCGGCGAGGTCCTGCTCGAAGGCGAGGCGATCGAGCGTCCGGGCGCCGATCGCGGCGTCGTGTTCCAGGAATACGCGCTGTTTCCCTGGTTGACGCTGCGGCAGAATGTGGAATACGGCCCCCGCGAACGCGGCATTCCGGCGCCGCGCGTTCGCGAAATCACTGATCGGACAATTGACATGGTGAAGCTTGCAGGCGCCGAGAACAGGTACCCGCACGAGCTGTCGGGCGGCATGCGCCAGCGGGCGGCGATCGCGCGCGTGCTGGTCAACGACCCGAAAATCCTTCTGATGGACGAACCTTTTGCCGCGCTCGATGCGCAGACCCGCGCCCGCCTGCAGCAGGAGGTCGCACGGATGTGGATGGAAACCCGCAAGACGGTCTTCTTCGTCACGCACAGCGTCGAGGAGGCGGTGCTGCTGGCGGACCGCGTCATCGCCATGACGGCGCTCCCCGGGCGATTGAAGGCCGATGTGGAAATAAAACTTCCTCGGCCCCGCGATCCGACGTCACCATCGTTCAACGATCACCGGAGAGAACTGGAATTGCGTCGAGCACGGAAATAAAGAGAAGGTCTGGTTCACCACTGCGGGCAAAATCGCGCAATACTGTGT
>NZ_JBAVCF010000131.1:0-17919 GCF_049586575.1 Bradyrhizobium sp. | reverse complement strand
AGGTCGCCGCACCCGGCCAATATCCTTACGTGCCCAATATGAGCGTCGAAAGCGCGGTCGCGATTGCCGGCGGTTTCTCGCCGCGCGCCAAGCGCGACAGCGTCACGTTGACCCACAGCGCCAGCCGAACCATCGTCCCGCTCGGCACCTCGATCAGCCCCGGCGATACCATCCTCGTCGGCGAACGCTGGTTCTGACGCATGTCCGAGATTCCAGACCGGCCTCTTCGCATCATCCACGCGGTGCGCGCACCCGTCGGCGGGATATTTCGCCACATCCTCGATCTCGCGAACGGACAGATCGATGCAGGCCATCACGTCGGCATCATCGCCGACAGCCTGACCGGCGGTGACCGCGCCGGTGCGGCGCTCGCCGAGATCGAGCCACGCCTGAAGCTCGGCGTTCGGCGCGTGGCGATCCACCGCGAACCCCACCCTGGCGATTTCCTGGTATGGGCGCGCTTCATGTACCTGATCGCCCGCCTGAAGCCGGACGTGGTGCACGGCCACGGCGCCAAGGCCGGCGCCTTTATTCGAATGAGCGGCCGCTCAAAGCGATTCATTCGCGTTTATACGCCTCACGGCGGCTCGCTGCATTATCCGCTCAGCACATGGAAAGGCGCGTTCTACAGCCGCCTCGAACGCGCGCTGATGAACAACACCGAGCTCTTCCTGTTTGAAAGCGCGTTCGCCCGCGACACCTATCAACGCACCATCGGCACGCCAACACAAGGCGTGGTGCGCTGCGTGTTCAACGGCGTGACGGCGGCCGAGTTCGATCCCATCACTCTGGCGCCCGACGCGACCGATATCGCCTATGTCGGCGAGTTCCGTCACATCAAGGGCGCAGACCTTTTGGTCGACGCGTTGGCGGGACTGCGCGCTGATGGCAGGTCGGTGAAGCTGACGCTTGCCGGTGACGGCGAAGAGTTCGCCTCCGTGAAAACCCAGGTCGAGAAGCACAGCCTCACCGAGGCGGTACGCTTCATCGGCCACGTCAAGGCGCGTTTCGGCTTTTCGAAAGGCAAACTTCTCGTGGTTCCATCACGCGGAGATTCGATGCCCTACGTCGTCATCGAAGCCGCGGCAGCCGGAGTTCCGATGGTTGCTGCAAATGTCGGCGGCATCCCCGAGATTTTCGGGCCGCATCAGGATGCCCTGTTTGCGCCGAACTCCGTCGGTGCCATGGCCGACGCCATCGCGGCGGCGCTTGACGATCCGGCCGCAGCCGCAACGCGTGCCAAATCGCTTCGCGAAAGAATCTTCACGCACTTTTCGCAGAAAGCCATGGTCGAGGGTGTGCTGGCGAGTTATCGCGAGGCTTTTGCCAGACGTTAACCATTCGTTGCTCCGATAACTGTTTCTTCCGATTTGTCATCTAAGCCCAACGGTGGGGATTAGGCGTGCCGCGCAGCTGCCTATATGCCTCGCAGCCTGGACGGATCGGACGACAGTGGAACCGGTTAACGCACGCTCGATGTTAGACGCCGTCGCAGTCTCGACGACTGCCGCAAGCGCAGCGCCGCTCGAACGGCGACGCAGGCTTTCGCAAGCCGCCCTTGCCGTCGCCAGCCAGAAGGTCGGACGCGCCTATTCGCCGATCGTGATCGCAGGCCTCGTTCGCGTCGCCGATTTTTTCATGCTGAGCCTTATCGGGGTTGGTCTTTATCTCGGCTACGTGGCTCCCGTTGCGGGCTTCCGCTGGGAATATGTCGCCGCCATCCTGATGATGACGCTTGCCGCCGTGGTCTGTTTCCAGGCCGCTGATATCTACGACGTCCAGATCTTCCGCGGCCAGCTTCGCCAGATGACGCGCATGATCTCGTCGTGGGCGTTCGTCTTTCTGCTTTTCATCGGCGTATCCTTCTTTGCCAAGCTGGGTAATGAAATATCCCGGCTCTGGCTTTCCGCCTTCTTCTTCATCGGGCTGGCGACGCTGATCTCGGCGCGCCTGTTCCTGCGCGCGCTGGTCCGCTACTGGGCGCGCCAGGGCCGGCTTGACCGTCGCACCATCGTGGTCGGCGCCGACGAGAACGGCGAGCAGCTGATCGAAGCGCTGAACGTGCAGACGGATTCCGACATCGATATCCTGGGCGTATTTGACGACCGCAACGACAATCGTGCGCTCGAGACCTGCGCCGGAAGAGCAAAGCTCGGGAAGGTCGACGATATCGTCGAATTCGCCCGGCGCACCCGCATCGATCTTGTCTTGTTCGCCCTTCCCATTTCCGCGGAAACCCGAATTCTCGCGATGCTCAAGAAGCTGTGGGTGCTGCCGGTCGATATCCGCCTGTCGGCGCATACCAACAAGCTTCGCTTCCGTCCTCGCTCCTATTCCTATCTCGGCGAGGTGCCCACACTCGATGTGTTCGAGGCGCCAATCACCGATTGGGATCTGGTGATGAAGTGGATGTTCGATCATATCGTCGGCGCCATAGTCCTGCTGCTCGCAGCCCCGGTGATGGCGCTGGTGGCGCTTGCGATCAAGCTCGACAGTCCGGGCCCCGTGCTGTTTCGCCAGAAGCGCTTCGGGTTCAACAATGAGCGCATCGACGTCTTCAAGTTCCGCTCGCTGTATCACGATCAGGCGGACCCATTGGCCGCCAGGGTCGTGACCAAGAACGACAGCCGCGTTACCCGCGTCGGCCGCTTCATTCGCAAGACCAGCCTCGACGAACTGCCGCAACTGTTCAACGTCGTGTTCAAGAGCAACCTTTCGCTCGTCGGTCCCCGCCCGCATGCGGTGCAGGGCAAGCTGCAAAGCCGGCTGTTCGACGAGGCGGTTGACGGCTATTTCGCGCGCCACCGCGTCAAGCCCGGCATCACCGGCTGGGCGCAGATCAACGGCTGGCGCGGCGAAATCGACAACGAGGAAAAAATCCAGAAGCGCGTAGAGTTCGATCTCTATTACATCGAGAACTGGTCGGTACTCTTCGACCTCTACATTCTTCTCAAGACACCCCTGGCGCTGATGACGAAGAACGAGAATGCCTATTGAATACCGCGCCTCCTAGCGTTCCGATTCCGAAGTTCGCAGCATTTTACGGAGCCAGGTTTCGAACTTCGGAATCGAAAGGATTGCAAACTTATTTTTCCAGTGTGGCTCTGTTTCAGAAGTCCGCATGACGAACTTGCGGCGACAATGATGCGGATTTCTGAACCGCCACACTGGCGCACTCGAGCGTATGTAGCGTGAGTTTGAGTATTTGATATGTCGATGGCGTACACGGCGAGCGTCGGGCCCTATCGGGAAATAACGGATTCGCCACGTCTTTTGGCCCTCCAGCGCGCGCTCGTTTGGCTGATCGCGGCAAGCGTCGCCATCGTATTCGTCGAACCCAGCCCCTACGAGATCATGACGCTCGGTTCGGCGCTGTTGTTCTGCGCGACCGGCTTGCGAATGCGGATCGTGCTGGCGCCGCTGTTTTTCCTGCTCGTTCTGATCAACATCGGCTACAGCATCGGCGCCATTCCATTTTACGACAAGCCGGAAGTCCTCAACTGGATCGCTACATCGTGGTACATGGCGGTTACAGTGCTGTTCCTCGCCATGGTCATGTCGGAGGATACTTCGGCGCGGCTCGATATGCTTCGCCGCGGGCTTATCGTCGGTGCGGTGATAGCGTCGATCGCGGGTATCGCCGGCTATCTGCATCTGATTCCCGGCGCTGACGACCTCCTCACGCTTTACGGACGCGCGCGCGGCACGTTCAAGGACCCGAACGTTCTCGGCGGCTTCCTGATCCTGCCGGCCCTATTTGCCCTGCAAAGCGTCGTCTCTGACCATTTTGCAAAAGCGTGTCGCAACGCCGTGGCGCTCGGTATCATCTCGCTTGCCATCTTTCTCGCTTTTTCGCGCGCGGCCTGGGGCCAGCTTGCGATCACTGCGGCTTTCATGCTGGCCCTGATGATGCTGACGAGCCATACGCGTTCACAACGCCAGCGGATTGTGATCATTTCGATCGTAGCCGTTGTCCTGATCGTGCTGCTGGTTGCCGCATTGCTGTCGTTCGATTCCATCGACGAGATGTTCCGCCAGCGCGCCAGTTTCGATCAAAGCTACGATGAAGGCCGCTTCGGCCGTTTCGGCCGTCACATTCTCGGTGCCCAGATGGCGCTCGACTTGCCGTTCGGAATCGGACCGCTGCAATTCCACAATTACTTCCCTGAGGACACCCATAACTCCTACCTGAATGCCTTCATGTCCGGCGGTTGGGTGGCCGGCGTTTGCTATCCGACGCTGATTGCGGTGACGGTCATCATGGGATTTCGGCACCTGTTCACGCCTGTGCCCTGGCAACGCATTTATCTGGCGGTGTTTGCGGCGTTTCTCGGCACCGTCGGCGAGGCGTTCGTGATCGATACCGACCACTGGCGTCACTTCTGGTTGATGCTCGGCACCCTGTGGGGAATGTTTGCCGCGGCACAACCTTACAAGCTCCGCCAGGTTCCCCCGTCAGCATGGTGTCGCAGCGATAGCGCGACGCGCGAAGCTAGGCCTCGACTTGAAACGTCAGGCCAGCGTGATCGACAAGCCGCTTGATGAGCTTGTGCTGCATGGCAGCGCCCGGCGTCCAGATTCCCGCGGGGACGTCGGGGGTGTCGCGCAACAGGCAGATCGCACATTCGGAGATCATCTTCGACGTCGATCCGTAACCGGGATCGCGGTCCGCCTTGACCGAGGCACGGACCTGGCGACCGTCGGGAGCGATCCCGACGAAGAGCAGATCGTAATATCCGCTCTCCCGCTCTTCCTTCGAGGGCCCCTCGCCCGGCTTGGGTACCGCCGACGAAGCCAGATTATTGTTGGCCGCCATGATGCGCTTGGCCCTGGCTTCGCCTTCCTCGCCGGGCCCCGCGATCTGCATCTCGTCGTAAACGAAATCCCGTCCGTAAGGGAACCCCAACAGCGCGTTGGAGCGATGCACGTTGCGTGTGTTGATGTTCGCCATAAAGAATGGCGTCAACCAGGTCTGAAGATCGTCGTCGAACACCGGCCTGTTCCCCAGCGGTTGCTTCGGCCCTGTAAACCCCGGCGTCAACGCGAAGGGATCGCGCACCAGCCCCAGCAGGCTAGGGTCCTTCGCCGCGGCGTCAAATACGGCCTTACCGCTTGCCGCCGTCCCCCCCGAGAACGTCCCCTTCATGGCGCGGACCCGTCCCTTGACCCTCGCGACAGGCGCGCCGAGAGTTTTCTTCGCGGTCTCCTGACACAGGAACACGCCCAGCTCGAACGGCAAGGAGTCGTAGCCGCAGGAAAACATAATACGCGCGCCGCTGCGTTCTGCGGTCGCCTGTTGGCTATCGATGATCTGCCGCATCCACGGCACCTCGCCGCAGAGATCGAAATAGTCGGTACCCGAAGCCGCACAGGCCGCCACCAATTCATGTCCGTACAGCAGATACGGACCTACCGTGGTCACCACCGATTTGGTCTGATCGACCATCGCCTTGAGCGAAGCCGGGTCGCTTGAATCGGCGGCAATCAGCGGCGTGTCGGCGGGTGCGCCAATCGCGTCGCGTACGGATTTCAGCTTGTCCAGGCTGCGTCCGGCCATCGCCCATTTCAACGACGCGTCGTTCTTGTAGTGTGCCGCCAGATATTCGGCCACGAGCTGACCGGTGAAGCCGGTCGCGCCATAGACGACGATGTCAAACTTCGCAGATTTCATTCTAGTTTCCCATTTTTCCGTGATTGCGAGCGACGCGAAGCAATCCAGACTCAAGCGAAACGCTCACGATTGCTTCGTCGCTTTGCTACTCGCAATGACGGTGTTCCACAGTTAGCTTCTGAGTAGATCACTTCTTGCCGTAGGAGACGCCCATACCGGCGCGCACGTCGCTCTGGATACCATAAGGCGCGATCGGATAGCGCAAGCCATTCTTGGCGAGTTGCCTCATTCCAATGATGGCCTTGGCGAGATCGGACGGCTTGAGCGCCATCAGCATCTCCTCGTCAGGCACGCCGCCATAACGCCGCTCGGCAAAACATGGGAGCGAAAGCGACGGCTCGCCGGTCTTCAGCGCCCGCCCCCACGAATCCGCACACGCGGTCTCACCGACCACGCCCCATTCGAACTTCTTGTAGCCGGTATATTGCAGCCCGTTGATCAGAATGATCATCTGACCGGGCGTCGCGTAGACCAGACAAATATCCGGCGGATTGAGCCGGCCGCTTGCGAGCGGGCTGACCGCCATCGCCTGATACTGGCCGAAGGGAACGACATCGAGCGCTTCCTGGCGCTTGCGGGCGTCCTCCGCCGTGCCGTGCCAAACGCCAACGTAGTTTGCCCCAGCGAGCCATTTCTCGTCCTGCGGGCCCAGTCCAATCACGGCGCGGCATTGTGCGCCGACGAGATCGTCGCCGGTGACGCCCACGGTCCAACCGAGCCGCGAGGCCATGCTGACGATCTGGTCGGTGGTGTGGATCGCAGTCGGCCGCCTGACCTTCGGAATCGCCGTCATTCCCTCGACGGTTGCAAACATCTTCAAACCAATCACCGTCGTCTTGAGACGAAGCAGGCTGTTCAGGTCGTCGACCATGGCGGCCAGATCGAAAGGCTCCGGTGGCGTTTGCTGCTGCATGACTTTTACTCCGGGGCGGCGATCCTGATTGCGCTCGGTCAATCCTAGCCCGATTGTCAGGTGGTTGCGACCGTGCTTTTGCGGCTATTTCTGATCCGGCCGAGGAAAGAAGTGATCGGTCTTGCCGGCCAGCCGGTACGCCGCAAGACCGATCCATTCGCGCATGGCAATATGAGTGAGCTCCAGGCCCTCAATGGCGACGGAGAAAAATGAGAACATGCTGGATTTGTTCGCGCGCCAATCGACGGGATAGGCCTCCACGGGAAATCCAGCCTTCCGGAACAGCCCGATCGAGCGCGGCATGTGATAGGCTGATGTGACAAGTAGCCAGCGCTCGCCTTCCTTGGGGCTGGCGATCGCTTTGGCAAATTCCGCATTTTCAACCGTATTGCGCGAAAGCCGGTCCGCGGCCAGTCGCTCTTTAGCAACGCCGAGGTTCTCGAGCATCGGCAATGCATAGTCGGCTTCCTTTGCGGAAAGATCGCCGATCAGGTCGGCATTTCCGCCGGAATAGACGATGCGGGCATTTGGATATTGGCGGGCAAGTGCGGCTGCCGCGGCGATACGATCGCCGGAACGGCCAAGGATCGGCCTGCCATGCGCGGCCGACAAATCAGGATCGATCGCACCGCCCAGCACGACAATGCCATCCGGCGCGCCGCGCGAGGCGTCCCACGCTGGAAACCGCTGCTCGAGCGGCAGGATCAACAGCTTTCCAACCGGCGAAAATCCACACAGCGCCAGAAGGAGAACCGAGGCGGCCAATAGTTTGCGGCCAGACGCGTTCCACCGCGTGGACAATAGGATCGCGCCCAGTACACCGATGCCGATCAGGAAGTTCACCGGTAACAACATCGTGCCGAGAGTTTTGGAGAGCAAAAAAAACACGACAGATTCCCTGCATTGTCTGATACAGCGTCATACGCGATGGCTTGGCCACAGCCTCATACGCGACGTCAACTCGGTCCAAAAGCCCCGTCATGAAGCATCACCACCTGCATTCCAGTCCCGAAACCTGCCACTGGGGCTTCTTCGAAGCCAAACTCAAACCCGTCCTCACCGTCGAAAGTGGCGACGAAATTACCATCGACACCATCAGCGGTGGCCCCGAAGTCGTGCCGGACCGCAGCCGTTTCCACGTTCCGCCCGAATTGGCGGACGTTCACGCCAGAAATGAACGGATGGTGCCGGGCCATATCCTGACCGGTCCGGTCGCAGTCGCGAGCGCCGAGCCCGGCGATGTACTCGAAGTCGAAATCCTCGATATCCAGCTGCGCCAGGACTGGGGTTACAATCTCATCCGACCGCTTGCCGGCACCTTGCCGGACGATTTTCATGAGCCCAGGTTGATCAACATTCCGCTGGACAGAACGCGGATGGTGGGCCGGCTGCCGTGGGGACTCGATCTGCCGCTGGCGCCGTTCTTCGGCGTGATGGGCGTGGCGCCGCCGCCGGCCTGGGGCCGTATCACCTCCCTGATCCCGCGCGCGATGGGCGGCAATCTTGACAACAAGGAATTGACGCCGGGCGCCAAGCTCTATTTGCCGATTTTTGTGCCGGGTGCCCTGTTTTCGTGCGGCGATGGCCACGGCGTCCAGGGCGACGGAGAAGTGTGCGTCACCGCGATCGAAACCGCCCTACAGGGACGCTTCAAATTGACGCTGCGGAAAGACTTGCGATTCACCTATCCGCGCGCTGAAACCCCGACCCATTACATGACGATGGCCATGGACCCCGATCTTGATCAGTGCGTGGTACGGGCGCTGCGTGACATGATCGTTCTTCTCGGAGAAAAGCGGAACCTGTCACGCGAGGATGCCTACACGTTGTGCAGCCTGGCGGCCGACCTTCGGGTGACGCAGACGGTTAACGGTTCAAAAGGCATCCACTGCATGATCGCCAAGACCATTGTTCATGGGTAACAGTCGTCCGGCGCGAGACCTCGTGCTTTAAGCCATTGGATTCGGTTGCCCGACCGCGTACTTTGGCGCCCGCCGGACGAGTGCGGCGAATTTCGGAATCGGAGCTCTAGGACCACAGGAGATGCGCTGAGGATGGAGAGACGCCTGGCCGCCATTGTTTGCGCTGACGTCGCCGGCTACTCCCGAATGATGGGGGCCGACGAAGAAGGCACACATGCGACTTTCAAGGCGCATCGCAGCGCGATCTATCCGGTCATTCTCAACCACGGCGGCCGCCTGGTCAAAAACACCGGCGACGGTTTCCTTCTGGAATATCCCAGCGTCGTTGGCGCGCTCCAGTCCTCCATCGAAATCCAGACGCTGATGGCCGAGCGCAACGGTCAGCTGCCGGCGGACCGGCTCATGCAATTTCGTCTCGGCGTCCACATGGGCGATGTGATGGCGGACGAGGACGAGGTTTTTGGCGACGGCGTCAATATTGCGGTTCGTCTTGAATCGGTCGCCACGCCCGGCGGCGTCGCCGTTTCCGGCAAAGCCTATCGGGAAGCCAGCAAGCACGTCCACGTTCCACTGACGGACGCCGGAAGCCGCCGTTTCAAGAACATCGAAGAAGCGATCAGCGTGTGGACCTGGGATCCCAGCGGATCGGAAACCCGCGACCACGTCCTGCACGACAAATCGAATCTTCCTGCCCAATACCGCACCGCCATCGTGGGCGTGCTTCCGTTCGTCAATCTCAGCGACAGCGCGGAAGAATATTTTTCCGACGGCCTGACCGAAGACCTCATCCACGCGTTGTCACTACAGTCGTTTTTCCGGGTGCTCAGCCGAAACGCGACCTTCTCATTCAAGGGCAAGAACCTTTCTACACGCCTGATCGCGCGGGAAATCGACGCGACTTATCTGATCCAGGGTTCGGTGCGGCGCGCCGGCAACAAGATCCGGGTTACCGCCGAACTCATAGCGCCCGAGAGCGGTGAACAATTGTGGGCCAGCCGATACGACAGCGACATCGGCGACCTCTTCGCGATGCAGGACGAGCTCACCACGAACCTGTCGGCTGCGATCGCGCCTGAAATTTTCCGCGCCGAGGCATCAGCTCCCGCACGCGCGTCGGCGGATCCAACCGCGTGGGACCGCTTCCTGAAAGGTCTGTCCCATTACTACAGGCACACAAAGACCGATTTCGAAGCCTCAATCGATCTGTTCCGACAATCCGTTGTGCTCGATCCCGGGCTTTCAATCGCGCGCGCCTATCTCGGAACGATCATGGTGCAGGGGGTGCAATACGGCTGGATCAAAAGCACGAGCGAACTGTGGACCGAGGCAATGAGCCTTGCGGAAAGCAGCGTTCGGCTCGACCCCCGCTCCTCCTTTGCGTTCAGTCTCCTGTCTTACGTGCACGCGATGGAAGGAAGTCATGACGCCGCCATGGAGGCGGCGAAGAGAGCGGTCAGTCTCAACCCGTACGACATGGGCGCACGAGGCATCCTGGGGCTATGTCATTTTGTTATGGGCGAACATCAACAGGCCATCGAACTGTTCTCCACGGCTGTGCAGCGGGGCAACAGCGATCCCCGGTACAAGTGGACCGCGTTGCTTTCCTTCACCCATTATCTGTCGAGACAATATGATGCTGCGCTGTCTTGGACACGCGAAGCCTTGTACCTCAATCCCAATCATCTCCAGGTGCTCTCGGTCAGGGCGGCAACGCTGGCGCAAATGGGACAGGCTGAGGAAGCTGCGAAGGCAACCCGGGTTCTTTTGAGCTGCTTCCCGACCCTGACGGTGGAGCGGCACCTTCGGAATTTCCGCTGGAAAAACCCGGCCGACGTCGCTCACTATCGTGAGGGGCTTTTGAAGGCGGGCGTTCCCTTAGGCGAACCCCGCCTCGCCGAGCCTGCATCCGAACGCTCCGCCTAGTGCGGCCGCTACTCAATCAGCAAGTTGCCAGAGTTCCTTTGATTCCGAAGTTCGCCGTGGAGGTTGCTGCGACACCAAGCGAACTTCGGAATCGAAGCTCCAGAAGCACGTCAGCCATGGCGGGCGGGAGCATCAGAAAAATTGCGCGCCGCCATTTGCCTGCGTAAAGTTGACGCCACATCGGATTCGGCCAAAACTTCCACACACCCATAAGTAGAGCGATGATCTTTCGGTTTTAATTGCTCCGATGGGCTTTCCGTTCGAAACAGCTCCCTTTGACGACGTCGTATTTTGAGGATTGAGGCCATGCAAGATCGGCCCGTCGATTCATCCGCAGGCCCTGGCCAGCCAATTCCCGTATCGCCTGGCAATCCCTGCCCGTTTTTGCGTGGCCTCGTCGCCGGAGGATATGTCGGCGGTCATATCGTTCCGTTGCCGAAGCTGACCGCGACCATCAAGTCCGCGACCGGCACAACAGGGCTGAAGAAAAAATTCGTCGGAATGGAGATCTATGGGGTCGCACTGATCGCGAACGGACTGAACCCGTTGCGTCTGCTCAAAAGCTGGTGGTCGGGCGCGGTACTCGACGAATTACGCAACGGACCGCTGGACAAACGCGGCGCGGGCTCACGTATTCTTGAAGTCGATGGCCAAGTCGACGAATCCGAGATCGCGCGCCTGGCCGAATTCGGTTCGGACTACATGGACGATAGCGGCGGTACTGAACGCGGGCTCAACGCGGCGCAGGTCACGGCCTACATGAATGCGAATTTTGAGCGCGCCAAAGGGCA
This sequence comes from Bradyrhizobium sp., assembly GCF_049586575.1. Taxonomy (GTDB): domain Bacteria; phylum Pseudomonadota; class Alphaproteobacteria; order Rhizobiales; family Xanthobacteraceae; genus Bradyrhizobium. The sequence continues at coordinate 6,699 of NZ_JBAVCF010000131.1, read as the reverse complement.
CCGGCGCGCGATCGACCGTTTGTTGATGAACGGCGAATGGCCGATCCTGCTCAATATCATGGGCAAGCGCGAAGGCAACGATCGCTATCTCAGCATCGCGGAAGTCAAGACACTGTTCGTGGATCGGAAATTTCCCGCGCGGATTGTGGCGCGGCTGGCGCGACCCGCGTCGGTGCCAAGCCGCCCTGCGACGATCGCCAAGGCCGCTGCAAGCCTCGTCGTCGCTCTGGCCGTCGTCCTTGGCCTCGCGATCACGCAATTTCCGGATCAGCTCCGGGCGATCCTGGCGATCTTGCCGGGAAAAGCCGCCCAGCTCTCGCAATTGCTGCCCCCTCCGCTGCCCAAACTCCCGCAGGTCAAGGCGGCGCACTGGCTCGATCAAAACTGGTCCACGGAGGAGCGGCACTGGTTTCACCATGTCAGCCAGGGCACGAACACTTTCCCAGTGCCCTACGCGTGGTTCGTGGCGTTGGAGCAGCCGAGGATTTATCTGGTTTCCCGGCCAGGTCTCCTCAGCGATAGCCGCTATCTCGAGCGCTTCGGCTTTATTCCAAGTCCAAAAACCATCCACGCAGACAAGGCGACGCTGCTCCACTACGGCTATGCGGATTCCTCCGATGTGCCGGCATCGACGCAATCCGTCGCAGGCAAATGGCAAGTTGAGAATTTCGACGGCCTGCCGGTCGGCTTCGCGCGCTTGACCGGCGCCACCGATCCCGGAACCGGCGCCGCTCTACCCGACATGATCGGACTGACCTGTGCGGCCTGTCACTCCGGCAGCATTCGCTACAAGGGCACCAGCATCCGCTACGACGGCGGCCCCGCGATGGTGAACCTTCTGAAGCTCGAGCAGGCAACCGGCCTCTCCATTGCCTATACCTTGACCGTGCCGTTCCGCTTCAACCGTTTCGCCGGGCGCGTGCTTGGCCCGAACGCCACTAAGGCGGACCGCACCGCACTGAAAAAAGGGTTGTTGGACGCGGGGGCCTTCGTGAGGGCACAGGCGACTGCATTAGCGAACCTGTACAGCAGAGAGCACAAGCAGGACACCGAAGAGGGTTACGGTCGCCTCGATGCGCTGAATCGGATCGGCAATCAGGTTTTCTCTACTGACCTCGCATTAAGCGAGCTCACGGGATTCGACAAAAACATGCACCTGCGGGATGCGCCGGTCAGCTTCCCGCCGATCTGGACCGTGCCGTGGTTCTGGTGGGCGCAGTATGACGCTTCGATCTCACAGCCGCTCATTCGCAACGCCGGTGAGGCGCTCGGCGTCTCCGCGCTGATCAACCTCTCGCCCAACAATCCGGCCGAGGCGCTTTTCCGTTCCTCCGTCGATGTCGAAAACCTCGCCAGCATCGAGACGATGCTTCGCGGTCCGAACCCTTTTGAACAAACGCCGAAGGGTTTTGCCGGGTTGAGATCGCCGAAATGGCCGTCGCAGGTGTTCCCCAACGATCCTGCCTGGAAAATCGATCCCGTGCGCGTCGACAAGGGCCGCAAGATCTACGCCGAGATTTGCGCGGAATGCCATCTCGGGCCGGTGAATGATTCGGCGTTTGATACGGAGTTTCCAGACCAGAGCTTCTGGTCACCGAAGGAACTCCATTGGAAAAAGGACGGGGACGGCCCCGTGCTCGATGAGGTGCAGAAGAGCGCAAAGGGGATTGGCACGGACCCGCAGCAGGCCAATGTCCTCAACCTTCGCAAGGTCGAGGTACCAGGCTTCCTGGACTTCCAGCCGATCCGCGACCTCGGACAATGCCCCAACATGCCCGCCGCCTCGTCTGAGATGTCGTACGCACTGGCGCTGATGATCGCAGTCGAACGCACCGCCAACAAATGGATGGATGATCACAACATCTCGCCGACCGAACGTGCGGCAATATGGGGGCCACGAAAGAACTGCCCCAATCCCGGCCATGCAGGAGAACCCCAACCCTATTATCGCGCACGGCCGTTGAACGGCGTTTGGGCCACCGCGCCCTACCTTCACAACGGATCGGTGCCCTCGCTCTACTGGATGCTGAAGCCGGCGGCTGAACGGCCGAAGCAATTCTGCGTAGGCACACGCGACTTCGATCCGCAGCAGGTCGGCTTTCACGTCGACGCAGGAGAAAAACAGTCGTGCCGCCACGGCGAAACGCTGTTCTCCGCCGTCGACTCGAAAGGATTGCCGATCACCGGCAACAGCAATCTCGGCCATTCCCTGGAAGGCACGCCAGGTCCGGGCAAGCCGGGCGTCATCGGCCGCCTGCTGACGGAAGACGAACGCTACGACCTGATCGAATATCTGAAGACGCTGTGACCAGCCGAGCAGTTCTCCCGGGCGATGCAGAGCTCTCGCTTCGCTCGCCCGGACCGTCAAATCAGCTAGTTGGTGCTACCGTCTGACCGGGGTGGTCGAAGCGCTGCTCGAACCATCGATCGCACGAGCCCCGCCCCACGGATCGGCCGGCGGCTTGTCGGGAATGTTGCCTAGCGACCTTTTGTAGGCGCGGTCGGCGGACTTTTCGGCTTGAATCTCGCTCGGCGACTTCGGTGCATCTGTCGGCGGCGGCGGCTGCGCTTTTTGGGCGAGAACCGGACCCGTGAGCAACACGGTCAACAGGGCGGCGGCTCGAATCACTCTCATCCGTAAGGCTCCTTCGGGGTCTTCATATCATTGCGCTCGAAGCGTCGCCAACAGCACGCTTGCCGGGATTCTCGGGCAAATTTTAGCCCGGCGGAGCGCTAATTGCCGCACCCGATCAAACCGCATGGGCAGACCATCGCCTACCATTGGCCGGTTGATTTGGGAGGGCTGGGTTCATGGTACTATAGTAGTAAAAACGCATCGGCCGGCGCCAACGAAACAGCCAGAAACATATTATTTTAAGCATATCGTTGTACCGTCATGCTGACTTTTTGGGGATTTGCATGACGCTCCAACCGAAATCGCTCCGATTCTCGTTCCTGCGGCTGAAACTCGGACCCAAGGCCGTCCTGAGCGCTGCCTTTCTGATTGTGATCAACACGGCGCTGCTGGTCGGCGCCGGCTACTGGTCGTTGACGCACAACTTCAACCTCCGTTCCGAGCGGGACATCGACGTCAGTCTCCGTACCCTCACGCTGGCGTTTGCCGAAGCTTACCCGGAAGCGAAAGTCACCTTGCAAAGTGACGGCGGCGTCGGGCGTGTCGTGATCGCCAAGATGCCCGAATTCACCGATCACCGCATCGTTGATCGTGCCACTTCCTACGTCGGCGGCAACGCCACGCTGTTCGTCTACGACGACGCCAAGGACCAGTTCGTCCGCCGGACCACAAATGTGAAAAAGGAAAACGGCGACCGGGCGGTCGGAACCCATCTTGCGGAAAATCATCCCGGACAAGCCATTATCCGCAGCGGCCAAACCTACAAGGGGCCGGCGATGCTGTTCGGAAGCCGGTTCTACACCGCGTATCATCCGGTCTTTAATCCCGCGGGCAAGGTCATCGGCATCATCTATGTCGGCATCGCTACCGCCGAACTCGACGGCATGCTTTGGCAGGCAATCACGGCCATGGCCATTGCCGCCGGGATCGCCGCCTTGATCGCTCTCATGGCGACGCTGCTGCTGGTTCGCCGGGTCACCAAGCCGCTCAACGCCGTTGCCGACACGCTGACCGCACTCGCCGAGGGCAGAACGGACGTCGAAGTGCAGCACGCCGACCGCCCGGACGAAATCGGCGTGATTGCCCGGACCGTCGACATCTTCAGGACCAATCGTATCGAGCGCAAGCAGCTTGAGGCGGACCGGCTGAACGCGGAGAAAGCGGCGACGGAGCAGCGCAAGGCGGAACTCAATCAATTCGTCGAATCCTTCCGAACCAAGGTCGGAGGGATTATCGAGCAGGTGCTGAATTCGTCCCACCGTTTCGAGAAGGATACTCAGCAGCTTTCGATGACTGCGCATTCGACGGCAGAGATGTCGGAGCAATCCGCCGATGCGTCCAGACAGGCTTCCGAACACGTACGCAGTGCTGCAACAGCCTCCGACGAGCTCTCGCAATCGATCACCGAGATCAGCCGGAGGGTTCAGGACTCCAACAGCATCGCAGCCGACGCCGTCAAGCAAGCCAATTCCACGGACGAACGGATGGCGGAGTTGTCGGCCGCCGGCGACCGGATCGGGGATGTCGTGAAACTGATCACGTCGATTGCCGAACAAACGAACCTGCTCGCGCTCAACGCCACGATCGAGGCCGCGCGCGCTGGCGATGCCGGCCGCGGCTTCGCGGTGGTTGCGCAAGAGGTCAAGACCCTGGCGGGCCAGACCGCGAAGGCCACCGACGAGATCAGCTCGCACATCGTCAACATGCAACGCGCGACCGGAGAATCCGTCGAGGCGATCAAGGCGATCGGACAAACGATCGAGCGCATCAGTGAAATCACTGCTTCGATCTCCGCCGCGGTCGAAGAACAGGGCGCGGCCACCCAGAACATCGCTCACGGTGTTCAGGCAGCGGCTGGCGGCACGCTTCAGGTCGCTGAAAACATCGAACGCGTGGCTCAAAATGCCGGAGAGACGGAGATAACGTCGGGCCAAATGCTGCAATCGGCCAAGGGGCTTTCCGATGTCAGCATCCACCTGCGGGATGCCGTCGAAGAATTCCTTGACAGCGTTCGGGCGGCGTGACGTCAGGCCTCGTTTCGGCGAGACCCAGCGTTCCGCCGCCCTGCGGCCGCGTCTTCCTTACGTTTGTATTGTATCGGCGAGAAGCACCTATATCCGGCGAAACATGCTAGGCTAGCGGCGGGATATCAGTCGCGGAACGGAACGCTGGCCGCATGGGAACGAACGGGCTCAAGGCGATCGGGGTGCTCCTGGCCCTCAGGCGTCATGCGAAACGGCATGCCAACTGGACGCTCTCGATCGCGGTCCTGTCGACGCTTGTCATCGTCGGCCTCTTGGCACTTTACCTGATCCGGGAGACACCCGAATTTCCTTAGGACCGCACGGCGCCGTCCGATCGGTTGGCGCCCCTCGCCGCCGGCGCCTGTTGCTCAACGGCATCGTTACCCGCGGTTGCTCGCTTTGACCTGCCGGCAGGCGTCCGTGACGCATCGTTTGACGCTTGAGCGGCATCGTTCAGCGCCGCCACCATCTGGTCAAGCATCGTCTTGTACTCTCCCGCCGCCTCCGGTGGACGTGGTTCCGTTTTTTCCGAAGTCGCCTCTTGCAACGACGCGGGTACAATCGCGTTGTAGTCGAACCGCGCCCGCTCAAGTTTGTCAGCAACAAACCAGGCGCACAGGACGCCCGTGACCTTGTTGTCATCGAAGATGTCGGTGTTGACCGTATCCACCGTCATCACGGGGCCGCCGGATTTCAGGACAACGAGATCACCCGGCTTAAAAACGGTCATCCAGCGAAACCCCTTCCGCCGGCGCGAGGAATCGCGTGGCGCTCGCGCAACAACGATATCAAATCGTCGCAACTGCATCGCAGCGAACAATTGTGGCCTGGTATGGCCCACTGAGACATTTGCAACACAGTCAGTGTTAGTTCCGTAAACGAACGGACTAACTTGCGCGACCAATGCGTCGTAAAATTTTAATATGGGTATCACCCCGAACTGATTCGCGGCACGAACATTGCTTTAAACGAACTGGCTGAAAAAACTCAGGAGTGCGGCATGATGCGCCTCGTCCTTTGTACAGCGTTCGGTTTCCTGATGAGCGTAGCGAGCGCCCGTGATTACGGACAGTGGGAAGCAACGGATCCTCAAATTCGCCAATGGTACCAGGCGTTGATGCAGCCCGATAATCCTGCCGTCTCATGTTGCGGCGAAGCGGATGCCTACTGGGCGGATTCCTTTGAAGTAGACGGTGACAGATATGTCGCCATCGTCACCGACTCCCGGCCCGACGAACCGTTACGCCGTAAGCACGTCGACGTTGGAACCAAGATCGTCGTGCCAAACCACAAGCTGAAATACGATCAGTCAAATCCGACCGGACACGGTGTGATATTTCTGAGCCGCGGTGATTACGTTTATTGCTACATCGCACCCGGCGGCGTTTGATCTTTGCGCACGGACCCGCGTTGCGGGCCGTAGCAGCGTCGGTTCCCGTTCGAGATGCATTCGACGCATCCCAGATGGCGTTGCGCTTTTACTGCGTCACAACGGCAACAGCGGAAGACCGTTGTCGTCGGGGACCTCCTTGTTAGCTGGCATTCTTTTTAAACCCAGGCGCGCGCAGTTCCCGCGGCACCTTGCTAAACTTCATTTTCATTTTTGACGGATCGCGCGTTTGTTTTGCTTCGCGAGCAACAGCGCAGTTCCGCTGGCTTTACTTTGTCAACTCGCGGACTTCGCCGGGTTTTAGATTTAGCATTGCCTCCTGTTCAGGCGTGAGAGATTCGGCCGCGATTGTGCCGGTCCAGCCTACCGGAATAGCGCAAAGTACCAGAGTTACCGCTTGGTCCGGCTTAGCTGCCGCGACCCAAAGCTGCCTTTTCGGATTACCCGTGGCGAGGCGATCCGTCTCCACTTCAACTAACGTGAACTTTTTTCCGAACGACTGGCCCATGAGACTTATGCTGCCGGAGTTGCGTCATTGAGAAGTTGAGAAACGGCATTCACTAGTTGAGCTGGTGCGAAGGGCTTCGCCAGCATGATGCTGTTGGGCACCCCCTTTGCGGCCCAATCGTCGGCATCTCGTCCGCTCATGT
>NZ_JBAVCF010000130.1:0-5097 GCF_049586575.1 Bradyrhizobium sp. | reverse complement strand
CACGTCGCCCTCGGCATGTCCGAAAAGATCATTGACCTCCTTGAACCTATCGAGGTCGAGACACAGAACGGCGACAAGCTGTCGTGCGGCGCGCGCTGTCTCGATTTCCAAATCGAGCTTTTTGTTGAAAGTCGTGCGGTTCGGAAGCCCAGTCAACGCATCGTGATGGGCAAGAAAATGGATGTGCCGTTCGGCCTGTTTGCGCGCTCTCAAGTCGCGTACCGCGATGGCGTGATGCGGCTTGCCGGAGAAGTCGATTGGCCGCTGAATGAGCTCGACGGGAATTATGGCCTTCCCCTCATCCCGGATGAGACCGGTTTCGACCGGCTGATTTTGCTGTGCAAGCAGTCGGCCGCGAGTGTCTTCGTCAGGGAAATATTGCTCAAGCTTGGTCCCGACGAAGCCATCGACGTTCACGCCCACGAGAGTCGCGAAGCTATTGTTCACGGCGACGATGACATCGTCCTGGCAAACGATCAGGCCTTCTACGGCGGCGTTGGCGAGACCGCGCATCCGGTCGGCTTCGAGTTCCGTGCGGCGCCGATCGCGAATGTCGAGCGCCAATCCGGCGAACGCAAGGATGATGATGGTGGAGCTCGCGAGCGCGACCGCGACTGCGAGCCACCCGGGGGAAAGCGCCGAGCTCGGCACTTCGATGGTGGGATCGGGAACTACCGAAACGGCGGCCATTGCCGTGAAATGAAGCGAACAGATTGCTGCCGTCAACAGAAGGGCGCCGAAGATCCGATATCGGACGAGATTGTCATGCAAGCCGACGGACAACGCAGCCGCCCCGATGATCTCGGCGAGCGCAACGGACGCGATAACGTACGCGGGGTTCCAGACTATTCGTCCCGCGATCTCGAACGCGGACATGCCGGTGAAATGCATCAGAGCGATGCCGCCGCCGACAATCATGCCGCCGATTAACCGGCTTCCTGGCAGCGCCGACGACAGCGCAACGGCGAAGCCCGCGCCAGTCGTTACGATCGCAAGCACCAGCGAAGCAACGGTTAGGGAGACGTCATATCCGCTCGGCACTCCGGGCGCGTAGGCCAGCATGGCAATGAAATGGGTCGCCCAAATGCCAAAGCCGGTTGCTAGCGCCGACACGGCAAGCCACACGTAGCGCATGTAGTGGACGGATTTGCGCACATGATAGATCAGCGTAATGGCCGTGATAGAGGCAAGGGCGCAAATGACAACGGCCAGCACCACAAGCCGGAGATCATGGTCATTCACCACGCAACTGTAGACGGTAAACATTTCGTGCACCGCGTCGTGTCGAGATCATCCTGAGCGGAGCGCAATTTGTTCGATTTCGTATTCCAACGCGTTAATATGCAGCCGACCTCCTCGAAAATACGAAGTGCTAGCGGATTCGTGGTTAGAAAACCCTTGTCGCGTACATTTACAAGCCTCGCGTCTCGGTCAAATCCTCGGCGGCCTCTGTACCGTCACGGGCCAACTACCGGAACGTGACGGTGAGCTTGAGTACCGCGTAAAGCTTACGAGCGAGCGGCATGAGCGCGTCGTGCAAGAGAGCCAGTTATCAAAGCCGCCTGCTTGCAACTAACTCAAGAGTAAGACAATTGCGAAAGGCGCGTCGAGCTCAGCGCTTCGCACGCCGTTTGCCCGCGATCCTCCCTAGCGCACGAACGATCTTCGTCTCATCAATATCATCCGGGTCATACGGCCCGCCGTACCAAACGAGCGCATGGTCCCGCAGCCGTTTCTGTTTGCTCAACACATTTTTCAAGAATTCAAAATAGCCGGGCGGCCCGCCGCAATCCTCCGGCGGACAGCGCCGCTCACCGCCAAGAAATTGCGGATACGTCACGCCGGGCAGCGGCGCAGCGACCTTCTCTACGATGACCGAGTGCTCCCAATCATCGCCCATGTCATAGGCATAATCAAAACGGCGCAGCCCACTCTCCAGCAACGCTCCTAGCGTCACGCGCGCCGCATCTTCATATCGCTCATTCCACTCCGGCTCGGAAGCAACCCGCATGGAATATCGGCAACCACCCGCCTCAAAATGCCAGAGGTGACAATCGAGCCAACCCATCGCTGCTTGAATGACGAGGTGCACCTGCGTCAGTGTCATCGACGTGCGCACCGCAACCCGCCGCCAGATCAGCGGCTCAATGCCCGAGAGCTCGATCCGCAGCACCGCAACTTCCCCTGCAGTCGACATAACGCTCCGCTTCCCCTCTCGCCTCGCCATCCTCGCCCCACTCCCCTCCACCCGCAGAACGAGTTCGATTGATGCTGCGACGCTTTGTCGGTGACCATTACCGATTTGTAATTGGCTCCGTCCAGCGTGCAAGAATACGCTGTCATCCGTTGATCGAGCACAAAGTCGCCCCCGTGCTCGACCGATAACCCCAGACTCGCTTGCGAGCTGGGGTTTTTAATTTCGAGACTCCCATCCGCCATCCCCGCGCCTCCCCCGCTCCATCCTCACTCAATCGAACCCTCGCCACGCCACTCCACCCTCGCGTCACCTCACCTGATTTCACCACCCTCCTCCACCGACGCAAAACCGAGAGCCAAGTACCGCAGCCGCGACCGCCCTGGGCATGCAAAATCCGTGAGCTCCACCGCTTCCAAAATCCGTGAGCTTTCTTTCCAATTTCCGTGAGCTTCCCCGCGCACGGGTTAGTCCGGAATCCGCTTAGCCGGTCACCTGGCCGAAGAGTCACCTACCGATTTTGTGAGACGCTTGGAAAGGCGCCGGAAACCCGTTACATGGTGGCGACCCCTCGACAACGGTCGCCGCCACGCGAGGGGCCGCCCCTAAATTACCAGGTGCCTGTGAAGTGCCTAAGAATTTATGTCAATTGGTCTATCTCTTTGTAATTACTAGAGTTTTGGGGAATAGTTCAACGGTAGAACATCGGACTCTGACTCCGAGAATCTAGGTTCGAATCCTAGTTCCCCAGCCAACGAATTCGTTGATTTTACACAGCTTATGCACCGCGGACGGATCGGACATTCGGGACAAACCGCGCACAACCGGACACACAGAAACCGGCACAGCCCAAATGCCCGACGATCTCGCCGAAGAAACCACCGACCCGCGCACCGCCAACGAGGTCTGGACCGCGGACGGCCAGCATGTCGAGCGGATGCTCTATGCCGGCAACCGGCTCGACAAGGCGCAAGCCGAGTTCGAGGCGTTTGCGAAAGTCGCAGGGTCACTAGTAGATGCTGATGCTTGCCTACATACTGATCAGTTTTCAGGGCCACCCGATCAATATGGCGCGATACTATGGCCCGTTCACCGCGGCGCAATGCCATCTGGTGATCGAAAAGCAGATTCCTCACATCGGGATGATGCGGCAGTTAAAATGCCTGCCCTACAACAAGTCTTTGGTTGACGGTCGGTCGCATCCGCACCAGTCGCCCTAACGACTTACTGGTCGGCAACGCACTCCTAGCCGGCGGGTTCCGGGAACGTTGGCACTGAAACAGCATCGTAGCGCAAACGACGATCCGGATTAAGCATCGATCTGATAAAGCGCCGGGCCGGGACCTCAAGACAGGTGAACGACGCGATCGAGGTGGCGGATAGCCAGACAAATATCAGCGCACATTTTGACACAACAACCCAGACATTGGTCATGTCGCCGCCCGCGAGCAATACGGATGCGATGACGTATGGCTGCAGCAGGTACATGCTGTAGCTAGCCTCGCCGAGGACGAGGACGCCCTTGTTCTCGAAGAAAGCGTGACGCTTGACTGCCAACGTGTAGATCAGGCCGGCGACACCCGGCGCGAACATCCAACACAGGTGATAAAGATCGCCGATATTGCGCGGAAAAATGGCCGGCCCGAACAGGAACGTTAGCACCCAGGCGAGCGATGCGCAGCCCAGCAGTGTGACATTGGCCTTCGGGACTTTCTGAAAAAGTGCTGCGGTCAATGCGCCAAGAAAGAACTCGGGGATGCGGCAATAAGGGGAGATATAGAAAGTCCAATCCCAATCCTGCCACGCCTGAATACGCAGCAAGACGACCCCGAAGCCGATGGTAGAGACAACCACCAGCGCGGAAATCGCAACCAAAATCGATCTTGTGCTCGTGAGCCTGCCGAGCGGTCGGCACACTGCCACATAGCAGAAATACAAGAATACCTCGACGCTGATCGACCACGCCAAGCCGACATGCTGCGAAGCCAGGTATTGAGTGTTAGTGCCGCGAAACGGAAACCAGCTTTGCGTCAGCGTCAGTGTGTAGCCCCAGTAGTCGTAGGGCGCGAACCAACTGTTGAAATAGATAGCGTCAACGACAATTACGGCAACGTAGAGCGGGTAAAGCCGCGCAAACCGTGCGACCGCGAAAGACTACAGCGCTCGCCGTGTCATCGTGCGGACGCTGTCGCCGTAATTGTAGTGAATGACAAAACCGCTGAGCACGAAAAACAATGTCATGCCGAGACGGCCGGTCCGCCAGCTCGAGACGGCCATCGGGCAAACGGCAGCGTGACATAAATTAAAATGAGCCGAGAGGTGACTCCATAAGACGCACGTTGCCGCGATGAACCGCAACGCGGTCAAGCTTGGAACGTCCTGCTTTCGCATCTAGGCCGCTTTCCCACCCACCCCCTCGCTCAGGTTGTGGCGGTTCTGTCGCGCTAGTCAAGTGCGCTTTAACCGGCCCCTTCATCCATCCAAGAGGCTATTCGACATGCGATCTCTTCTCGCCTTCGCGATCCTGTGCGCCATCGCCATCCCGGCTTTTTGCACAACAGCCCGCCCCGCTTCCCGTCACCGTCACCCTGACCTCGCAGGAATATTGAGCCGTCGTCGCGGGCTTGGGCGAACTGCCACTCAAAGTCTCGGTTGATGCCTTCGCGGCATTGACGCAGGCACAGCGCGACGCCCAGGCGGCAGCCGTCAAGGCTAAGACGGATGCGGCTAAGCCGCCTACGGCCCCCGCCAAGCCCGCAGAGCCACTAAAGCATCCCAAGTGACGCGCCTCGCGCTCGCCGCGCTATGCGGCTGTCTGCGCGTCGCTGTGGCGCACGCCGAGACCGGCGTCGCCTCGGTCTACAGCTACAGCCCGCGCACGGCGAGCGGCGAGCGGTTCAACC
>NZ_JBAVCF010000129.1:0-1720 GCF_049586575.1 Bradyrhizobium sp. | reverse complement strand
CAGGATCTGCACGTTGGCCAGAGTGATTCCCGTGAGGCTCGCGCAGGATCCCCGCGGTGCCACGCCCGCCGGCGGCAGCCCGCCGGCGAACGAAACTGCACCCAGCGATAGCCAGGTCGCGGCGATTGTCGATGTCAATAGCAGTTGCTTCATGTCGGCACCTCCCAAGTTTGACAGAACAGAACCGTTGGCCACGCGAACGACCGGCCGCCGAACAAACGTTCCGCAGCCGCCGGCCGATTCAGCGATTTGATGGTTGGTACGCGAGGCACGCGCAGCGCGAGATGCTCGGCCGCCGATGAGGCCTCATTCGCGGCGACGTCAACGCGTTCGCCGTCGCCCCTCCACGGAGCAAAGCCTTTCCGTCGCGGAAACACCGACGTCTCTCCCCTGAGCTGCTCTTATGGCAGTTTATGGTCATTCGCGATGTTACAGTCATTCTGCGACCATCATGTAGCCTCGTCAACATGAGATTTGTGAGACCCGCAGGGAGAATGCCGTCCCGCCGGGACGCCCGCGTCGACGCCTGCCCAACGAAGCCTGATTGGCGAACTGCTTTTTGGCCTTGAAGGAATCCGGCCCGCAGTTCAATTTGGTCTTTTAGAACAAGGCGCTCAAACGATGCATACGAGGAGTCTGCGGATCAGGGCCCGTCCCGCCAAGCCTTCCGACTCGATCGCACTCACGTCGAACAAGGCCCAACCCTCTCCTCGGAAGGTGAAGGCGGGGCCGGCGCGTTCGAAGACAAAAGCCGTGGCGCTGGGCGACCTGTCGCAGTCGCTAGGGTATCGCATCCGCCGAGCACAGCTGTGGGTATTTCGCGAGGTCAGTCAAAGACTGGCGCCGTTTGACACAAGCCCCGCGCAATTCTCCGTTCTCAGCGTGATTGACGCCAACCCGGGCGTGAATCAACTTGCAATCGCGCAGGTGCTTTCGATCGAGCGCGCGGGTCTTGGCAGAATGGTGGATCACCTCGAACGGCGGGGTCTCTTGACGCGGGCCGAATCCTCGATCAACCGCCGCTATTATGTGCTGTACTTGACCCGCGAAGGTGCCGAGCTCCTGGGTCGGCTTAAACCAATCATCGCCGAGAGCGAAAAGTCCCTTGCCAAGAAAATGGGATCGCGCGCCTACAAGCAATTCCAGCGAACGCTATCCATCTTTCTGGAAGGATGATGTCGTTGGCACTCCGGCACCGTACCTGAACTCAACGATCCAACCGCCCCGCGCTTGGTCTGCACCCGCGCCGATCAGTCTATGCGTCGGCAATGGGTCGGTATCGCAACCAGATCGTCGCCTCCAAAAAATACCCTCAACGTATCGCCGCCTTGATCAAGATCGCTGTAGGGTCTCACGTCCGCTCTGGGGCCCACAAGTGGACTACGTGACGTGGCGGTTAGCCCTGGCGTCTGCAAAGCAGCGTCCAGGTACATCAATAGGCGGCTTACAGTCGCCTTTTAATTTCCGATTTGGCACGTTCGGTACCGACAGAAGTGGTGCTTTGTCATTAGCCTGAGAGTTTGATTCCTTAATCGGCAACCTGTCACTCTTAGCCGAGCGATTGGCAATCTGACCCGTAGTTGTTGCAGCTTCCGTTGTGCCCGACTGAAAACCTGCCGGTGAACCCGGCGATGGAACGACCTGGTGCACTGCGATTGTACTGGCGATGCCCACTATATAAGCCAGTGAATGCCACGTGAATGTCTTGACAAGCATGATG
>NZ_JBAVCF010000128.1:0-21712 GCF_049586575.1 Bradyrhizobium sp. | reverse complement strand
GTTCCGGACCCTCAAAATCGCGGCGACCGCAGCCGTTCTGGTGCTTGCGACTGCGCCCGGCGCGCGCGCCGCCGACACCGTCACAGCCGATGATACCGCGCGTTTCCTCGCCGGCATGATCCCTTCGGCCGACTCTCCACTGATGGCGCTCACCAAGGATCCGGCATGGCAGCGCCATGCGAAGTTCTTCGATTCTGCTTTCGGCCAACTCGATCAGCGGCAGATATCGAAAGTCCGCGCCTGGTCGGATGCGAATCTCTCCGCGCCGAAGCCGACCATGTTCTACATGTTCTCCGGCCCGGACTTCCTTTACGCCGACGCGTTTTACCCCAAGGCAACCACCTACGTCCTGAGCGCGCTCGAGCCTCCGGGGTCGGTGTCTGATCTGACGAAAGTGCCGCGCAGCGCCGTCGGAGCGGCGCTTGCCAATGTCGAGCACTCGCTCGGCTCGATCCTGAGTTTTTCTTTCTTCATCACCAAGAAGATGAAGGTCGATCTGCATGAAGCGCAGGTCAACGGCGCGATGCCGCTGCTTTACGTGTTCCTGGCGCGCTCCGGAAAGACCATCAAGAACGTCTCGACCGTCGCGCTCGATGGCAAGGGAACGGCGTATTTTGCCAACGACAATGCCGGTGCGAATGCGACGCGGGGTCTAAGGATCGTGTTCGCGGGAAGCGATGGCGTCGAAAAGACGTTGTATTATTTCTCAACCGATCTGTCGGACTCCGGCGTCAAGGCAAGCGGCTTCCTGAAGTTCTGTGCGACGCTTGCGCCCGGAAACAGCCTGCTCAAGAGCGCGTCGTACCTTTTGCATTCCGGCAGTTTCTCCACGGTGCGCGATTTCATTCTCGCCAATAGCGCAACGATCATTCAGGACGATTCCGGAATTCCGCTCGGCTATTACGGCGCGAAGAAGTGGCGCTTCTTTCCGTTCGGGCATTATGCCGGTCCAATCGACAAGTTTCCCGGACGATATCAACAGTCCTACGCCGAACTGTTCCGCCGCGCGCAGCCGATGGATTTCGGCATCGGCTACCAGTGGCGTTCGCACGAATCGAACTTGCTGTTGTCCGTCCGCTTGCCGGATGACGGCTCGGCCACGGCGGACGCGACTTCATCGACCGAGACGGCGCCGCGACCACCACCACGCAAGCCGCGCCCGCGCAAACCTCGTCCCGCGCCACTGCCACCGCTGCAGCCTGGGCCGTCGCGCGGATTTCTCTGGTTTCAGTAAAAGGATCGCCCAAGCTGGGCGCTACCAGCGCACGGTCTGGCTCGGTACAATGAAACTGCTTGTGAGATGGGTGTTCGCAGGCTCGTCCAGGTAATGGCCGATTGCGATGATGATGACGAGGATCGCGAGCACCGCCAACAAATCGACCTGCCGTGGATCGTGACCACTGGGTCGAATTTTCCAGCGCATCGTTGACGTCCTCCCTGGAGGAGACATCGAACCAATCCGGCAATAAAGCGCCGGTTCCGGCGCTATGACAACGTATTTCGGATGATGCGTTGCAGCGTAGACGTTCGTCACGGAGCGTTGACGCCGCGCCAGCGGGCGAAGCGCCACGGCAGATACCAGCGTGCGCCGGCTGGTCTGGTCGTTGGAACGTTGTCGATCCCCGAGGTACCGAAGGGCTGACAACGCAACAGCCGCGCCAACGTCATCCATCCTCCGGCCCATAATCCAAAACGGCCGATCGCTTCATCCGCATAGACCGAACATGTGGGCAGATGCCGGCAATTGTATCCGACCAGCGGCGATAGCGTGTGCCGATACAGCCAGATCATCGCGCGAGCTGCCTGTCTCGGTAGTTGCCCGGGGTTGCGCGAACAATCCGCGCAATGCACGGAAAATGACGACAACTTGGATGGCCAGTGCTTCATCGGCGTGATGCTGCGTTGTGCGCGTGGATTGTTTGGTTCCAAAGCATGGAACTTTCCCATGCCAGTAATTGTGCCACAGTTCTGGAAATATCAACGAAGAGTGGTCCAATTCTAACGTTTGCATGTTGACGCGGCTGACACTTTTGCAAACGTTAGAATCAGAGGACCACTGTAAAATATAGGTTTTCTAGTGGGGTTTTGGATTTGACATTCGCTGTGGAACTCGTGGCGATGCTGGAGCGAATGTCAAATCCACCCGCTAGCGCGGCGCCGCAATGGTTCTATGGACGATTTGGTCAACTCGGTTTACGTTTTATAACTTGGGGATGACAGAGTCGTTTCGTCTTGAACCGATGCAGCCGTGTGCTGGCGATTGCGGGGAAGGAACCAAATTGAAACTTGTCAGACTTCGCTTGCGCGGCTGGGCAGTCTTGGCCGCTGTCGCCATGTGTGTGGCCGTGCCGGGCCTCCTCGCCGTGCTTGGCGATTTGGCGCATGCCGAGGGAACCCTCGAGGAGCGCAAGCTCCCGATGCAGTTCAGCTGGGTGATCTGCCAGCCGCATTGCGGAGGCTGGATCAGCGCCGTGGGCATCGTGACCTCGGACAGCCCGAGGGATTTTGATGATTTCGCGCACGGGCGCGATCTGCGCGGCGCCACCATCGTGCTCGATTCCAGCGGCGGCTCGGTCAACGACTCCATCACGCTCGGACGCCGTTTCCGCAGTCTCGGTCTGATGACGACGGTTGGCACCAGCGTTCTTGCCCACAGCGCGCAAGGCGATCGCGGCGTCATTGAGCCCGAAGCCTATTGCGAGTCGATGTGTGTGTTCCTGCTGTTGTCCGGCAAGACCCGCTATGTGCCGGAAACCGCGCATGTGCGGGTGCATCAGATCTGGATGGGCGACCGCGCCGACGACGCCAGGGCTGCGAGTTATTCCGCCGACGATTTGATGATCGTGGAACGCGATATCGGCCGGCTTGCGAAATATACCTTCGAGATGGGCGGCGCCGGCGATCTGCTGGCGCTCTCGCTCAACGTTCCGCCCTGGGAAGAGCTGCACGAATTGTCGCGCGAAGAATTGCGGCTGACCAATCTCGTGACCACAGACGCGGTTGCCGAAGTGTTGCCGTCCTCGGTGGTGCGAGGCGTGACGTTGGCTGCAAAGCCGGTGCAGGACCGTCTTGCGAGCTCAGTGGCGCACGACGCATCCGCCGCCCCGGTAGCCAAATCTACCCGGACCGCCGAGGTTCTCGCCCCGACGGCTGTTGTCGCGGCTGGACCCGCGCAGTGAGGCCGAGTCTCGGCCGTTCGTGAAATGACCGATATCTCTTAAACAGAGGCTGGCAGCGAGGCGGGTTGATCGGCGGCCTTTTCATTGGCTTCGATCTGGCCGATCGCATCCACGACGGCATCGAAGGTGAGCATGGTTGAGGCGTGCCGCGCTTTGTAGTCGCGGACCGGTTCGAGCACCGCGATTTCGGCCCATTTGCCCTCAGGCGGCTTGCCGTTTTCCTTCAGCATTTTTCGGACGGTCTCACGCAGTTCTCGCAACTCGCTGGCGGTAGAGCCCACGACATGGGCGGCCATGATCGACGACGAGGCCTGGCCGAGGGCACAGGCTTTTACGTCATGAGCAAAGTCGGTGACGACGGGCCCGTCCATCTTGAGGTCGACCTTCACGGTCGATCCGCACAACTTGGAATGAGCGGTGGCGGTCGCATCGGGCGAGGGCAGGCGGCCTAGCCGGGGGATATTACCGGCGAGTTCGATGATTCGTTTGTTGTAGATGTCGTTTAGCATAGCCCGAACTCGTGTTCCCCGCCCTTGGCGGCTACGGCGCATGGCCCTATATATGATTGGGAATGGTGGAAATACACCCCGCCATTTTCCTGAGGTGGTTCGAAACCGGTACCCGTTGGCCCACCGTAAAGCGGTATCTATAAGGGGGGACTCAGGCGCCCGGCGGTACTCCGCCCCGTCTGCCGGTGACACTCCGGTCTTGCTGCTGACCGGTCGAACGGAGCTGACATGGACGCATTGATCAAATCCCTCCGCCCAAAGACTTCTGATTCCAAGCCATCCGATATGAAGCCTGCCGAGGCAAAGCCGGCCGACGTCCGGCCCGCCGAGCTCGATCCTTCCGAATTCCTGGCAGCCGCGGTCCGCGCGGATCAGCCGCGTCCGTCCCGCTCCGAAGCAGAAGCGGCGGTGCAGACCTTGCTGAGCTATATCGGCGAAAATCCCGGACGTGAGGGGTTGCTCGACACGCCGCGCCGCGTGGTCGAGGCCTTCGACGAATTGTATCAGGGCTACCACCAGTGCCCGGCCGAAGTGCTCGATCGCACCTTTGGCGAAACCGCGGGCTATGACGATTTCGTGCTGGTCCGTGATATCGAATTCACCTCCCAGTGCGAGCATCACATGATGCCGTTCTATGGCCGGGCGCACATCGCCTATACGCCGGTCGAGCGCGTCGTGGGCCTGTCGAAGCTTGCGCGGCTCACCGATATCTTCGCTCGCCGCTTGCAGACCCAGGAACACCTGACGGCGCAGATTGCCGCCGCCATCGACGAGGTTCTCAAACCCCGCGGTGTCGCCGTCCTGATCGAGGCCGAGCATACCTGCATGTCTGTGCGCGGCGTCGCCAAGCACGGTGCGATGACCTTCACCAGCCGCTTCACCGGTATGTTCCGCGATAATCCGGCCGAGCAGGCCCGTTTCATGTCCCTGGTTCGGACGCCTCAGCGCTAGAAATCGTCGAAAGCCAGTGCTGCCAATTTGAAGTTTCCATCGGTTTCGCCGCGAGTTCGTTATAGGAACTTCAAATTCAAAAGCCGCACTGAAAAACCATTTTTTGCTAGAGCTCCTTTGATTCCGAAGTTCGCATCAGAGGCCACCCCGATAGCTTGCGAACTTCGGAATCGGAGCTCTCGTGTCCACCTCATCCGATAGCAACGCCATCGAGGAAGGGTTGTCGTTCCGGCCCAAATTCGACGCCAACGGCCTCGTCACCTGTGTGGCCACCGACGCCACAACGTCGGAGGTTCTGATGGTTGCGCATATGAACGAGGAGGCGCTCCGCCGGACGATTGCGAGCGGGGAAGCCTGGTACTACAGCCGGTCGCGGCAGGCGCTGTGGCGCAAGGGCGAAACTTCCGGCCACGTCCAGCGCGTGGCCGAGATGCGCATGGATTGCGATCAGGATGCGGTCTGGCTCCGCGTCGAGCAGACGGGTGCGGCCTGTCACACCGGCCGCCACTCCTGCTTCTACCGCAAGGTCGAAGCCGCCGATGGCGGTGCGCGACTGTCCTTCGTAGACGCGGACAAGATGTTCGATCCGAAGACATTTTACGGCAAGTGAAATGGCAGACCGTGATTGCCCTTGGGAGAAGATCGCCAAATTCGTTTCGCGGCGCGAATTAGCGCATTTTGATCTGGATGAAGGATCAAATCCCGGAGGGGATCGCCGTCGAGATCAAAGCGCCTCTCACTAGTAGTGAGCGGTGGTTCAGGCATGTCGCTTCGGGGGCGGCGTGGCGGCTTGTTCCGGCTGACGGCCCGCAAGCTTCGGGTTTTTGGCCAGTCGAGCAATAGCCCGCAACCGGTGCCTCGGGTTAAAACCGTCTTAACCTCACCTTAACCATGTCAGCCGCACGGTGAGTCCGGCTTGAGCGCTGGTGGGAGCCTGCGCGCAAGCTAAAGAGGGGTCATTTCGCGGGGAGCGGAGACCAAATGTCGGTCGACACATCGGGCTCCACGGCAACGGCAGGTGTCGATCCTGCGCGCGCGCGCGTTGCCGGAGCGATCAGGCAGGCCGCGGGCTCAAGCGGCACGAGCTTTCAGTATCTTTTGACGACCGCCAAGATGGAATCGGATTTCAATCCGACGGCGGGAGCATCGACCTCGTCGGCCCACGGGCTCTTTCAATTCATCGACCAGACCTGGCTTGCGACCGTGAAGGATGCTGGCGCCCAGCTCGGCTACGGCAACTACGCCGACATGATTACCAAATCTTCCGACGGCAGCTATTCGGTGGCCGACCCGGACGCGCGCAGGGCGATCCTGAAGCTGCGCGACGATCCGAGCGTAGCGTCCGCCATGGCGGCCGCGCTCACTCAGTCGAATAGTTTCCAACTGACCGGCATGATCGGCCGGCGTCCGACCGAGAGCGAATTGTATATGGCCCATTTCATGGGTGTCGGCGGAGCGGCCAAGCTGATCGGCAATGCCGAGGATAATGGGCAAGCTTCCGCCGCGCGGCTGTTTCCGAATGCCGCTGCCGCCAACCGATCGATCTTCTACGACCGCGCGAGCGGGCGGGCGCGCAGCGTGTCCGAAGTCTATTCGGTGCTCCAGCAGCGCTACGCCAGCGCCGCCACCTCGTCGGCCACGCAAAGCGCGATGGCGTCGGCCGGCGGCGATATCAAGCCGAGCGTGGCAGTTGCAAGCGCCGTCCCAACTCCTGCCTCAAGTCCATCCGTGGCGGACGCGGCGACCTTTCTCTCGAGCTTCCCGGACACCCGGTCTGCCGCGCCGGCCACAGCGGCCGCGCCGACGACGGTGGCAGATGCGGCTCCCTCAAGTCCGGTCTTCCGTTCGCTGTTTCAGGATGGCGGCCGCACTCAACCAGTTTCGCAGGCGGTACGTGAATTGTGGGGCAACTCCGGCTCGCTTACGTCGGATCCGCCAGCATCGTCCGCAACGACAGCGCCTTCGACTTCGGTTGCGGCACTGCCGGCGGCAGCCACCGGCAGCGGGCTCGATCTTTTCAGCGATCGCAACGGCACCTTTAGCGGCTAAGGGCCTGGTAAGGCGTCCAGGCGCGCCGCAGGCCTTAACAAAACGTCAATGAAACCAGCCTGTTATAGTGAACGCTTTGTTAAGCGTCGTGGTTTATTTTGTCTTGCACTGGCGCAAAATGAAGGCGTCCGAGGTTTTGCGTAAGCCGGCAGGGCAATGATCGTTCGGCAGTTCATCAGTTGGATAAAGACGGCCTCCGCAGGCGAACGCGCCGAAGCGACGCGGGCCATGGCGCGGGCGTGGCTGCTCTCCGATCTTTCCGAAGACGACCGGGCTGCCGCTGAAGGCGCGCTGTTGATGCTGCTGGATGACGCCTCGCCGCTGGTGCGCCGGGCGATGGCGGATGTGTTCGCCCGCAGTCAGGAGGCGCCCGCCGCCATCGTGCAGGCCTTGGCGCTGGATCAGCCGTCGGTCGCTTTACCCATCCTCGAACATTCGCCGCTGTTGATCGATGCGGATCTCGTCGACATCGTCGCAACCGGCGACGGCCAGACGCAATGCGCGATCGCCCGCCGCATCAATCTGCCTTCTTCCGTCTGCGCCGCGATTGCCGAAGTCGGCTCAGCAGCGGCGGCGCTGGAATTGATCGAAAACGCCTACGCGGAACTCGCGCCATTTTCCTGGGACCGCATCGTCGAGCGCCACGGCCATCTTGCGGCGATCCGGGAATCAATGCTGGAATTCGAGGATCTGCCAGCCGCGACGCGGGTTGCGCTGGTGGCCAAGCTGTCGGACACGCTGGCGCAGTTTGTCGTCGCCAAGAACTGGCTGAGCGCCGATCGCGCCGAACGGATAGCGGGTGAGGCGCGCGATCGCTCGACGGTCAGCATCGCGGCTTCCTCACGCGGCGACGACATGCGCGGGTTGATCGCACATCTGCGCGCAACCTCCCAGCTCACCGCTGGCTTGATCCTGCGCGCGCTTCTGTCCGGCAATCTCGAATTGTTCGAGGCCGCGCTCTCCGAATTGTCCGGTCTGCCGCGCAGCCGCGTCTCCGCTCTGCTGTTCGATCGGGGTGAGGCCAGCCTCGTCGCGCTGCTACGACGGGCCGGGTTGCCGGAATCCACATTCGGTGCCTTCCGCGCCGCGCTTGATGTGATCCACGAGGTTGGCTTTGCCGATACGCTCAGCGGGGCAGCGCGCCTGCGCCGGCGCATGGTCGAACGCGTGTTGACCCATTGCGAAACCGACCAGAACGCGGCCGGTCCGCTCTTGATCCTGCTGCGGCGCTTCGCAACCGAATCGGCGCGGGAAGAGGCGCGCCTGTTCTGCGAGGAACTCGCGGCGGAAGAGGCCATCGAGCCAATTTCGCAGGGCCTGATCGCGGCGTAAGGCGCAAAATAGCCTTACAGGGCAAGCGGGCGCTGCTGCATTTCAACAATCATACCGGAGATTTGAAAGTCGGTGCGGGCCTTTTTGGCCGCGCCGCCCTCTGTGTTAATCCGCCGGAGCGATGCTCGGCGCCATCACGGCCTCGAGGTGCTCGGGCCGATCGCGGTTGACATGCGCGAGATATTCGTCGGCCACGCCGCGCAGGCGGCGGCTCAGTTCGTTCGACATGCTGATCGTGTCAAGTTTGGTGTGTTGATGCACGATCGCCTGAATGGCGTTGATATGGTGCACGATCAGGTCGGTCGGCACCCGCGCGAGATCGGGGGCGTGTTCGATGATCCGGCAAAGGCTCTCGGCAACGGCGCCGGCTGAAGGAAAGCCGAAGGTCGCGGAATCGCCCTTGATGTCATGAGCGGCGCGAAAGAGTTCGTCGCGCGCAGGCTTGGTAAAGCCTGCTTTGACAGCGGCAGCGTGAGCAGCTGCAAGCCGTCCGACTTCGATATCCATCCATTGCTTGAATTCGCCGGACATGTCGGCCAGCGCCTTCTCGGCACGCGCGACGGGATCGTCGATATCGTCGTCAGCCATCCGCCGCAGCACCTTGCGCAGCGGGTTGGGCTGGGTGATCACATGGTGATCGGCGAATTTCTGGACATCGATGTCGGATTTGCTGTTCGGCATGCGCTTCGCTCTTCCCTGCTAGACGCCGGATCTGGCCTTGTCGAGCAGCGAGGGCTGCTGAAGGATTTCCATTTCGCCGCCGACGCGTCGCTCGGGTCCGATATAGGCGCCGTTGGTATTGCGCCTGCGATCCGGGCCGAAATAGGTCTTGGTCTTGATGAACGGGCGCGGGTTGGCGACGACGTTCAGGATGCGTTGATACAGTCCCTTGGCGGAGATCGGCTTTGCCAGAAATTCGGTCACCCCGGCATCGCGCGCCACCGTGACGCGCCGCTTTTCGGAATGACCCGTCAGCATGATGATCGGCGCATAAGGATTGCCCTTGGATTCCGGCTGCCGGATCATCTGCGCCAACTCAAGCCCGTCGAAGATCGGCATCGCCCAGTCGGTGATGACGATGTCGGGGACGTAGTGCGTGTACATTTCGAGCGCGGTGGCGCCGTCTTCGGCTTCATAGGCTTCACGCGCGCCGAACGAATGCAGCAGCGTCCGCAGGATGCGGCGCATATGCGGGTTGTCGTCGCAAATGAGGAATCGGAGCTTGTTGAAATCGATACGGAACATGGTCGCGTCCTTCGGGACACGCATACGCGCCAACGCTGGTATACGTGCCGTTAACCATATCCCGGCCGCGTTAATGAATGGTTGCGATGGCGGGGTCGTCGGCGCGGTTAATAGCCGAACTGTTCGCGCAGGATGCGTTCGTCGAGGCTGTGCCCGGGATCGAACAGCATCCGCATCGAAATGGTCTTGTCGGACAGAACTTCGACGCGGCGGACGTCGCGGGCCTCGTCGTGATCGGCCACTGCCGCGACCGGACGCTTGTCGCCTTCGAGCACTTCGATCACCACGAAGGCGGTGTTGGGCAGCAGCGCGCCGCGCCAACGCCTTGGCCGGAACGGGCTGATCGGCGTCAGTGCGAGCAGCGCGGCATTGATCGGGAGGATCGGTCCCTGTGCTGACAGGTTATAGGCAGTCGAGCCGGCGGGCGTTGCCACCAGGATGCCGTCGGCGATCAGTTCGGGCATGCGTTCATGCTCGTCGATCAGGATCCGCAGGCGCGCGGCCTGATGGGTCTGGCGAAACAGCGCGACTTCGTTGATGGCATGGTGCAGGTGAACGACGCCATGAATGTCGGTTGCCCGCATCAGCAGGGGATTGATCAGCGTTTCTCGCGCCGCCGCCAGACGCTCGTGCAGATCATGGGTCGAGAACTCGTTCATCAGAAAGCCGACCGTGCCGCGGTGCATGCCGTAAATGGGCTTGCCGGAATGCATCTGCTGATGCAGCGTTTGCAGCATCAACCCGTCGCCGCCGAGCGCGACCACGACATCCGCATTCGAGGGATCATGATTGCCGTAAAGCTCGACCAGCCGATCGAGCGCCTCCTGGGCTTCCGCGCTGGCGCTCGCGACAAAGGCGATCCGGTCATATTGTTCGGGACTGGTCATGGAAATTGCCGAAGATCCTGTAAGCGCATCCGGCGCAGTGGATGGTCGTCTATACGACCCAGGCGGGGCTTGTCGAGATGATTGCCAGAGCAGGCCTCTCGCCCGTCATGGTTTTCGGCTAAAATCCGCCGCTAGTGCAAAATAACATGCTTTGACGCGACGAAAACGGCTGGCATCGGGCTTGCGTGGGAAGTTGGAGAAAAGATTAATGAGCATTCGAACCGTTATCCCGGCGCTCCTGGCCCTTGCCGCGTTGGCGCTGGTGGGCAGGGTGGATGCCCAGGACGCAAAGCCACAGCCTTCATCCCAGCCGGCGCCTGCGACGCAGGCCTCGCCCACAGGCCAGAAATCGGGGCCAGCATCCTCGCGCAGCAACGCCACGGCGTCCAGCGAGGCGCGGCGGTTGCCGGAAGATTCCACCACCAAGCAAACCATCTCTGTTCAGGGAAGGACACTGGCTTTCGCCGCGACGGCGGGCTCGCTTCGGCTGTTCAACGGCAAGGGTGAGCCGCAAGCCGATATTGCCTATACGGCCTACCAGCTCGAAGGCGCCGACCCGCGCAGCCGGCCGGTGACGTTTTTCTTCAATGGCGGGCCGGGGGCTTCTTCCGCCTATTTGCAACTCGGCTGCGCCGGACCCTGGCGGTTGTCCATCGAAGGCGACGCTGCGATTTCCTCGGCGTCTCCCGAGTTGAAGCCGAACGCCGAGACCTGGCTCGATTTTACCGACCTCGTTTTCATCGATCCCGTCGACACCGGCTATAGCCGCTTCGTTTCGACTGACGAGGACGTCCGCAAGCACTTCTTCTCCGTCGATGGCGATGTCAATGCGCTGGCCGTGGCTGTTCGCCGTTATCTGGAAAAGTACGACCGCTTGCTGTCGCCTAAATACCTCGTCGGCGAAAGCTATGGCGGCATTCGTGGGCCGAAGATCGTTCGCGAATTGCAGACCGGGCAGGGCGTTGGCATCAAGGGATTGATATTGGTCTCTCCGGTGCTCGATTTCCGCGAATTCGGCGGCTCGAGCCTTTTGCAATATGTCATCAGCCTGCCTTCGATGACGGCGATTGCGCGCGAAGCCAAACATCCGGTCACGCGCGCCGATATGACGGACGTTGAAATCTACGCGCGCGGCGATTTCCTCGCCGACCTGGTCAAGGGCGAAGCGGACAAGGAGGCCACGACGCGGCTGGCCGACCGTGTCTCCGCCCTGACCGGAATAGATCAGGCTGTCACCCGCCGGCTTGCAGGGCGTCTCGATACTTCCGAGTTTCGCCGCGAGTTCGATCGCCGCGATGGCAAGGTGACCGGACGCTATGACGGCTCCGTGCTGGGCTTTGACCCTAACCCCGATTCAGACGAAGGCCATTTTAGCGATCCGTCGGGCGATCCGCTGATCGCCCCTTTGACCAGTGCGGCGGTCGATCTCACCGCACGCACGCTTCATTGGCGTCCTGACGGTCCTTACCATCTGCTCAACAGCTCGGTTGAGCACGCCTGGGATTTCGGCCGCGGATTAAATCCGGCCCAGTCGATTACCCAGCTCCGGCAAATCCTCGCGCTCGATCCCAAGCTGAAGCTTTTGGTTGCGCACGGATTGTTCGATCTCGCCACGCCTTATCTCGGCTCAAAAATCTGGCTCGATCAATTGCCTGCATATGCTTCTCCCGATCGGGTGAAGCTCGTGGTCTATCGGGGCGGTCACATGTTCTATTCGCGTGAGGCTTCGCGCCAGGCTTTCCGTAGCGAGGCGGAAGCGTTGATGAAGTGAATCCAAAGAAAAACCGGCGCAGTCGCCTGCGCCGGCCAATTCCGGTCGTTTGCCGCAATCAGTAGACGAGGCCGGTGCCCGCGGGCTGCGCGAGGGCCATCGCCAGCGACTTGTATTCGGCACAGTCGGTACCGCAAATCTGCTTGATGCGGCCGAGGTGATACTGAGCGGATTCGCGGTTGCCCTGCTCGAGTTGCCACAGCCCGTAATACTGCCAGGTCCGAACGTGGTTCGGGTCAGCCTGGAGCGCGCGCTCATACCAAACCTGCGAGACCTTGTAGTCGCCGAGCTTGCGGTAGGAGTAGCCGATGAGATTGGCAACGTCGGCGACGTCGTCCCGGCCGAGAGCCTTCAGCTCCGCGATCGCGGACGCGTAGTCATGGCGATCGTAGATCGTGGCGTAAGCCGCGCGATAGCCGTCGAGAAATTTCTGCTCGTCGATGCTCGAACTCTTGTCATGCTTCTTTTTCTTGGCCTTGGACGTGTCGGTCGGGGGTGAGGGCGTATCACCACCGGCCGCCTTCGCAACATTGACCATGGGTCCGGCCGCCGTCGCTGCGGCAAACATCGCAAGAGTCAAAAGTCGGATCGCAATTTTTGTCATGCGTCTCTCCTGATTTCAGCAAGGGCAACCCTACACCGGAGCCCTTCGATTTGAACACCCGCAGCTAGCGATCATTCCAGCGGCATTTTTTTGCGCTTTTCGGGAATTTTTTCGCAGGCGATCCATCCCCGTGTTGGCTCGGTCCGGCGGTAAAAACGCAGATTAGACGCATTTGCGCGCCGGCCGCCAAACATGACCGGAAATTCATCGAGATGAACGGGGGCCGTTGTCCGGCTTCACGGCGCGTTCAGCGGCCGCCTTTTAAGGTCGCGCCATGATCGACGAGCCCGGCCATCCGACCGGCCCTCCGTGATCCCTTCGAGAGGAGCTATCCATGTTGAAAACCATTTCCGCAGCCCTGCTTGCCGTCACTGTCCTCGCCGCGCCGGCGCTTGCTGCGGGCACGGCCAAGACTTTCACGGCCAAGACTTTCACGTCCAAGACGGTGCAGGCCCCCGTCACCAAGTCCGCCACCGTGAAGAATACCCTGAACGCCAATGCCAAGATGGGTCGCCATCATGTGCGGCATTACACGCATCATCGCTTCCACAAGAAGATGGCGGCGAAGCTTCACAAGTCTCTGAAGGTCTCAGCCAAGCCTGTTACGCACCCCGCCAAGCGCGGCTGAGAACGATCCGAACGGCGGAGCGGTTCGATCCGACGACGTCTTTTCGGATTTCAGGTCCGGCCCACGCTGCCCCAACGGCGTAGGGCCGGCGCCTGTTTTTAGAAATCAAAATGCGAATTCCCTTTCATTTTCAGAAGGGCTAGAACCCGTTTCGAACGGCCAACCAGAGCACAGGTTTCGATTGGGAATTTCCGCAAAGCGCGTGGCTATTCTGATGCTGCCGATCGCGCTCGCAGCGTGTTCGAGCGGCGGGGAGGAGCGCAGCTTCAGCTTGTTCGACAAAAAGCCGGATACGCCGCAATCATTCCCGGCCGACTATCGCGCCGAATTGCTGGGGTTCATGAAGACCTATCTGAACAATCCGGTTGGCGTGCGCGATGCGGCGATGGCCGAACCTGTGATGCGCGATGTCAACGGCAAGATGCGCTACATCAGTTGCCTGCGTTACTCCGCGCGCGAATCAGATGGCAGCTATCGCGAGCCGCGCGAGCGCGCGGTGCTCTTCGTCAACGGCCGGCTGGACCGGATGATCGAAAAGAGCGGCGATCTCTGTACGGGCGCGGCGTTGTCGCCGTTTCCGGAAATGGAAAAAATGACGCGGTAAGCGATCTGTTGCGGCGCACGGGATGGAAATGGGTTTCCGATCGGCGTAACGCGGAGCTCACGCGCGATCACTTTTCAGCGAGATTCCAGCAGAACGGTAAACCTTCAGCCGCCCGACCGTGACCAAGTTGTATATTTGTGGCCGAAAAGCCTTTCGGCGTGGAACAAAATGGCGTTGTGGCATGGCTGCTACAGCCTGCAAAGAAACGTGTTTGCACCTGCCACGAAGCAACCAAATTGGCGCCACGTTGTTTGGATGTTGTCGATCACGACAATAGCGGGGAACTATCATGAAAAAGATTCTGCTAGGCGCTGCCGCCTTCGTGGCATTCGCGGCTCCGGCCCTTGCAGCCGATCTGCCGGCGCGAACCTACACCAAGGCTCCGGTGTATAAGGCGCCAGAGGCCATCTACAACTGGACCGGCTTCTATCTCGGCGGCCACATCGGCGGGGCCTTCCCGGGAGGCAACAGCCTTAGCTCGAACGATGCCCGCTTTCTGGGCGGCGTGCAGGGTGGCGCTGACTACCAGTTCTCGAATAACTGGGTTATCGGCGCCGAAGCCCAGTACAGCTGGCTGACGGGCAACAGCGGCAATGGCGTCGCATTCCCCGGCGGCACCGTAGCAACCGCCAACGCCGACCAACTCGGTTCGGTGACCGGCCGGCTCGGTTATGCTTTCGGACCGACGCTGCTTTATGCCAAGGGCGGCTACGCTTGGCGCAACAACGACAATCTCGGCGTGACCACGGGCGGCGTCCCGGTTGCTTTCACGACCGGTGGCGATCATCGGGACGGTTACACTGTCGGCGCCGGCCTCGAATACATGTTCACGCCGAACTGGTCGATCAAAGGAGAGTACCAGTACTATAACTTCGGCAACACGACCTTCCTGACCGGCCCTGCGCCCATCGTCGGGACGCGGTTCAGGGATGACGAGCACACCGTCAAGCTCGGGATAAACTATCGCTTCGGATGGGGCGGTCCGGTCGTCGCCAAATACTAGGACCAAGTATTAGGACCAAGCGGCCACAAGCCGGAAACGGAAGAGGCCGGCTTAGCGCCGGCCTTTTTTGTCGGCTGAAAAATTATTTTCGCTGTCGTGAAACTTTTGCCCGACATCGGCTATTATCGCGCTGCCGGTTCGCTGGACAGCACCCATGCGCGTTTTCACATTAGCGTTCGTCTTCTGCGCGATCGCTTTGCCGTGCGTGGCGCAAACGGTGCTGAAATCCGAACCCCTGCTTCTCTCTCCCTATGAGATCGCCCTTGTCGAGAGCGCTCAATGCCCGCCGGGGCAGGTGATGAAAGTCACCGGCGCTATCAGAGGCCTTCACCGGCGCAGGAGTTGCGTGGCCTTGGCCACCGAGCAGGCGTCGCTGGCGGAAGCGACCCCCTAAGCCGTTTTCCGAGGTCGGCCGCCGTCTTCCAGATGTTGAGCCGTCTCGGGGGTCCGGTCCGCCGTCAGGTTGTCCCATGGCAGGCCGCGCGCGGCTTCCCGCTCGGCATCAGCTTGATTCCGCATCGGATCTTCCTGCGGATCCGCCCGGCAAGGCCTGATCTCGTAGTCGTTCTCCAGGACGGGCCGCGACCCCGGCATATCGTCCTCGGATACTGCCTCCACCACAAGGCCGCTTTGGCGGGCGAGTTTCCAGACATCGGCTTCTGTCGGGTAGGCGTTGCTCAGCTTCGCCTCGTTGCAGAATAACGCGTAGGGCATCCAGAGCTCCGCCAGAAAACAACCTCCTTAACGCAGAAGGTCCGTTCGGGTTGCAGCCGGGAACAGGCGCGCGGGGGCGCCCGGGTGGCCTGAGTCGTAAACGAGACCTGAATCCCGGAAAAAATATGGTGCGGGACTCTCTGGATAGAATCGCCTGATGCTCGCGACCGCCATGAGCATCATTAGCCAGATATCTAGCGGGAAAATTCACGCGACGCTGTCGATCGCGTTGCTGGTGGCCTGCGCCGCCAATCTTGCGCTATTATGTGCGTTCTTGTGAGCGGATCCGCAAGCGGTCGCAAGTGCGGCCTTGAAGACCGCCTTATTTCCCCTGATATTCTGTCCTGATCGCGATCGCGGGCTCCGACTGGGGCTCGTTTGAGCGTCTCTGATGTCGAAAGGTCAAAGACGAAAGGATGGTCGCATGCCGCGAAAAGGAATCACCGGCCACGACGAATGGGTGGTGACGGAATCGCTCGCAACGGCGCTGATTGCGCTTGAGCAATTGCCGCCCAAGCATCAGCCAGCGGCGCATATGGACGACATCAAAAAGCTGCTTACCGCGGGCTGCCCGTCAGGGACCGTCAACCTCCATTTGGCGCAAGCCAAATGCCGGCTGTTTCCGGGCGCCGATCGGGAGGCGATCTACCGGGAATATGGCCTGGAGGACGGCCAGGCGTGACCTGCAATCCTGTCGACAACGGATAGCCCTTGCCGGGCAACTCTGCTATTTGACCCGCGCAGCTCGCGCCGGCCACCGGTTGCCGGCCGCAGCGACGATAAAGTGTCCCCAATTTGCCGGTTTAGCTCAGCGGTAGAGCAGCGGTTTTGTAAACCGAAGGTCGGGAGTTCAATCCTCTCAACCGGCACCAGCCGTTTAGCCGACATACCGAGATACCCGACCTAGCCCCACAGGGGTCGACTCCCTTTAGAGCCTTGAGGTTGTGCGTTACACCCTCAAACTAAAGATTGAGGGTTATCGACAGCAGATAGCTGAGTCTGAACTTGCTCTGGCGACACAGCGGAATCGGCGCGGCGATCTGCTTAGACAATTGGCTGAAGGTGCTAAGGACCAGATAGAGCCGCCTCTAACGTAAAGGAGGCCGCCAGCCGAGGCGGCCTGACCGTCACTTACTGGCCGGATGTTGTAGCGAAGGCTTGGAATACACAGGCACGGTGCCAATCTCACGACCCTGATCGTTGATTATAGCAACGCGGCGCTCAGGATCGTCTTTAGGCGTATCGAGTGAAACGCCTATGGCGAGCACCGCCGCTCTAACGATTGCATCAATATCGTCGTCGCAAACGAATCCTGACTTATCAAAAAGCCGGTGGCCGTCTGCAACATCGAAAAAGTAGCGGGGCATTGGCTTACGCCGGCGCTCGCAATCCGCTTCGAATCCAGCCTTGTGTTTTTCGAGATTTCATAGGATCGGCCAGTTCGGCGACAATCTGATGGATGTCGCGGCACTCGGAGCACTCAAAGGTGCGGATATGGAAGCCCAAGCGGCCGGACGTTACCCGCGCCAGTATCGTTGCTGATTGGCAGATTGGACAGAGCGGTCCGAAATGGAAGGACATGATACTCGCCTTGGCTCAGGCGGGGAGCATAACACTCTCAGTCACCGGTGGGATGCCGTTACAGGGGGCGGTGATGGGCCGACGATGCGCGCTGCAATACGGGCGCGCTGTTCTGTTTTGCTCACCTCCACAAAGAAATTAGCAATTGGTTCACGAATTGGTCCGCTGCCCGATTCAATTTGAGCATAATCAAATCAGGCCACTGAGTTAGGCCAGTTTCTGCGGTCGGAAACAGGCGAGCACTGCCCCCAAGGTGCTGGACACCCAGATTGGAACCATTATGGCAGCGGCATCTTTGGAATGGTTGGGTGCGCCCGCCGACCGGGCGCTGGCCAATCCCGGACGGTCCCGGCTCAATTCCCCCGAGTCGGGGCCGTTCTGTTTTGTACGCTCGCGCAATTAATTAGGACAGTGCTATGGACGGTATTTGTCCGACTACCCCGTCCTGTGGAAAACCTTACGCTCCTTGTTGCCGGGGCTGGATTTCATCCCGAACAAATTTAACCGGCCATTGGGGTCGCGCTAATGCGGCCCCTTTCGATTCCGGCTATGCGGCACCGGGACTGGCTGAATTTCCGTTTCGCAGCAGATTCCGAAGCTAATGATCTCAATATGTGCTTGTCGGCTAGACTGCGTGAAGCACCCAACCGGCACCAGCCTCTGACATCGCCTGAATCGGGCTTCAGCAGAATTCAGCTTTGGAGCGTGGCGTGATCCGTTTCCATCGACTCTTTGCCGGTCGTCGGATCGGTGATGACGGTGCTGATCGTCATCTTGCCCGCGCCGGTCAGCTGCATCTGGGAATTGCCGATGCGGAAGACGTTTTTGGTGTTGATCAGGACGCGCCCGGTCTGAAGGCCGCCGTCGGCAGTCTGAAAGCGAACGGTGGCGCGATAGCCGCTGACATTTGAAATGGTGAGCGTAACCGGCTTGCCGTTGGAGTCCTTTGTGGTCCAGGTGCCGTGCCATTGCGTCGGATCGACCTTGGCAAACTTCGAACCGGGCGGGATCGAGGCCTGGGTCGGAGCCGCATAGGCCGATTGCAGAATGCTGAAGATGTTGATCGTTGACGTGGTTGACATCGGTGTTCTCCGCAGCCCGGATCAGGGGTGACGAAAACACCAGTCGCAGAATAAAATTAATCAGGGATTAACCTTGGCTACCGGAAACATGCGCATGGCCGACTGGCTGCTGTTCACGGTCTTTTTGTCGGCTTTGCTGACATTGACTTTGTTGACGGAAGCGCAGGCGGCCGATCCCGCGTTTTGCCGGCAATATGCAAAGGCGGCCTTTAATCAGGTCCGCGGCGGACTTTCAGATCCGGCTTGCGGGGGCCGGCTGCGAGGCGCCGGCTGGTCCCTCCGACTTTGCCGTCCGTTACGAGTGGTGCCTCGGCGTTTCCGGCGCCGCCGCGGGCGCCGAAAGAGACGCCCGGACCCGCAATCTAAAGGCTTGTTCCGGTCGATGAAGCCGATGCGGCGTCGCTGATCTTCCTCGATCCGGCCGTCTGGTTCGGCATGCACTGCCGGCGCTGCGGTCGGCCGTCCTGTCGACTTTTTTCGTCTCGCGAACGCTTGCAAATTGACGAAGCATGAAGGCCTGCGCGTTAGGCTTACCGTCAGTTTGGCGGCTCGTTTTAACCCTCGCAGGCCACGCCTGGATTAGGGTTACGGGCCTATCGGGATTGTATGCAATGCGTGCGGTACTGGCACTGACAGTCTTCCTTGGATCGATCGGCGCCGCGTCGGCCCAAAGCACCGGTCCGGTGATAGCGATTCCGGGTCGGCCAGGCGTGCCCGTCATCATCAACGGCGTCGATGCATCCTATGCGGTGGTCGAAGGCGACTGGGGCCTGGGCAAGGGCGTCCATGTCCAGCCGACAGTGTATGGCGGTCACCCCATCGATCCGGGACCGCCGGTTGGACATTACTATCCGAGCGCGGGCCACCTGCCGGGCTATGGCCGTCTGGAAATTGAAAGCGCCGGCAAGCCGAAGCCCGCGCCGGCTTTCCATCAATCCTGGTCCGCGGGATCCAAGCAGGCTGATCCGCCGGTCCCGCTCAACCAGGTGCCGCAGAATCCGCCGCCGGTGATCATTGCCCCACAATTCAACGAGCGTGAGCGCGAACATGGCTTCCAGCAACGCTCTGCGATCCCTCAACAGAACGCTATCCCGCCTCAGCAGAGCTATCCGGCCGCTCAGCCGGAAGCCGGGGAACAGAGAGGCCCGGAGCACCGTCCGTGATTTCAAGTATTCAAGTTCAATAATGAAGACGACCCAACAGGAGAGAGTAATGCGTCAGACGATTTCAGGATTGGTAGCGGCTTTGGCCGTGGTGGCCGCAAGCTCGGCGCCCGCTTTGGCCTGCGGCGGAGCGTACGGCGGCTGCTCGCCGTGCGGCTATGTCAGCCCTTGCGGACAGACCTACGTTCAGCCCTACGCCACGTATGAGCGGCTGCCCGATCCGGAAGTGCAATATCATCACCCGGTCGCCCCGCCGCAATATTACTATGTGGAGCAGGGCCCGACCTATACCGGCTCCGGCGAATTCGCGCCGCGCCGCGTCTATCGCGAAGAAGGCATCTACGGCTGGGGCTATCATCATCGTTGGCACCATCACTATTGGCACCATCGTCATTATGGCTACCGCCCGCACGTGCTGCACAGCTATTACTGATCGGCTGACCTTGGCATTTTAGGGCCAGGTCTGAAAGACATCGGCGCCGGCTTCGCTTGATCTGCGAACCGGCGCCGTTCTTTTGTGAGGTTTCAGCCCATCAAGCCAAGCCGGCTGGCGCCAATATAAAGCGCGAGCACGGCCGCATTCGAGACGTTGAGGCTCTTGATCTCGCCGGGCATGTCGAGCCGCGCCACCACGCTGCAGGTTTCGCGCGTCAATTGCCGCAAACCCTTGCCCTCCGCGCCGAGTACGAGCGCGAGCGGCTCTTGTAATGCGACCGCGCCGAGATTTTCATGACCCTGGCTGTCGAGCCCGACGGTCATGAAGCCGCGTTCGTTCATCTCGTTGAGCGAGCGGGCAAGATTCTGGACCGTCACCAGCGGCACCAGTTCCAGCGCGCCGGACGCAGATTTCGCCAAGACGCCGGTGGCCTCCGGGCTGTGGCGCGCGGTGGTGACGATCGCCTTCACGGCAAAGGCTGCGGCCGAACGCATGATCGCGCCGACATTGTGCGGATCGGTGATCTGGTCGAGCACGAGCACGATCCCGGCCTCGGCCAGCGTATCGATGCCGGGCGAGTCGAGTGGATCGGCTTCCATCAAAAGGCCCTGATGCACGGCATCGGGGCCAAGCCGCTGGTCGATCAGGTTCGGCCGCACGATCTCAGGCGTCACGCGGGTATCGATCTTGTCCTCAGTCAGGCGACGCGCGGCGTTTTCCGTCAACAGCAGCTTGCGGATCTGCCGCCTTGGATTGGCCAAGGCCGCGGTGACCGTGTGCCAGCCGTACAGGATGACCGTGTCGTCGTCGGCGCCCTCGCGTCCGCGCCAGGGCGGCCGGCGGCCGGTCTCACGGCGCCGCTCGGGGCGCTTGTCGGCTCCTTTGGACCCCTCGGAGCGGTGGAATTTCGGCTTTCGGTCGCGATCGCGCATGGAAGCTTGTCTCACGGGTTCCGGCCCAACGCAATTTACGAGGCAATTTACTTGAGGCTCTGAAAATGTTGGCGTTTTGGACGCTAGCACCGCCGATCTGACGTCCCCGCTTTGCGGGCGGCGGGTGCGTTCGGGGACGTCTGATCGATGAGCGGCACTGGAATTTGATGATTTTGGCAGTGCTTCATTGACTTTCCGAAGTTCGCAAAAACGCGTTGCCCGGGAAGGGTTTGGGAACTTCGGAAAGTGGGCGCGGCGCCTTGGTTGACTTTGGCATGGCGCTTCGCCCATAAACGCGCCCGACCGGAGCCTTTGTGAAGGTTTCCGGTTTTCAGCGTCATCGACAAGCTGATTTCCGCCCCAGCGGCGGTCAAGCTTGCGATGGAGCTTGAATGGGGAAGTGTCCCGAGTGGCAAAGGGAGCTGACTGTAAATCAGCCGCCTCATGGCTTCGAAGGTTCGAGTCCTTCCTTCCCCACCAGCCTTTTTTATAGCAAATGCAGATAGTTATCCGGCCTCGCCAACAGCGAGGTCGGTGGTCATTCTCTGCGGAAGTTTTTGAGTCAACGAACAGTCAACAATGCTGGTTTGGGGCGATCGACAACCACCGCCCTTTGCCTGCTCAAAAAGGTGGCTGGAGAACCTGAAAAACTGCGCGATAATGCAGGCTTCCCGTCGAGGAGGTCCGTTATGCGTGCCTCGCCATCCATCGCGCCCCACGGGCCGGATCAAGACACCTATCTCGTGCTGGACGATTTTGGCCGGACCGGGCGAGCGTGGCGTGAGACCGACGAAGGGGCCACTGATCGCGAGACGCTGATCCTCAACCTGCTATCAGGCGAGTATAAAAATCCGGTCCGCATCGTTACCTTCAACACCGCTGAAGGATGGTCCCGTGACGTGACCGTGGATGTCGCGGATGAAGTGCGCCGACGCCTTGTCGAATGCGGCGAGATATCGGAGTCGATTCTCGCGTTTCTGGTAGCGACGAACCGGGGCTGAGTTCACCCGCCTTTAACCGCCCAACAAGGCGAATGCAGCCA